>JAZQQA010000273.1:0-9371 GCA_045628825.1 Agathobacter sp. | reverse complement strand
TCTGCCTAGTGCGCATGCAGGCAAAGTATGGTAGATTATTCATATAATCATTGTGAAATGAGCAATATGGAGGGTTAAAATGAGCGAAGAAACAATGCAGGATCTCGGCGCTATGCTCGAGGAATCTTATCAGATGATGGGAGATGGTGTGCATGATACCGATGCACTTTTAGCATGGCAGAAGGCTGCTGAACTTAAGGATTCACAGGAGAATATTACAGTTACCATTAACGGAATTGTTAAGGGTGGTGTTACAGCTGACTTTGAAGGAATCAGAGCCTTCATTCCAGCTTCACGTCTTACTCTAGATCGTGTAGAGGATCTCAATCCATTTTTACTTAAGGAAATTACTGTACGTGTATTTGAAGTGAATATGGACGAAGATAAGCTTATTCTTTCTGCAAGAGAAATCTTGAAAGAGAAGAGAGATGCAGCGACCAAGAAGCGTATGTCAGACATTACAGTTGGACAGGTATTTACAGGAACTGTTCGCACCATCAAGGACTTTGGTGCATTTGTAGATATCGAGGATGGCATCTCAGGCCTTGTACACATTTCACAGATTGCCCACAATCGTATCAAGCATCCAAGTGTTGTTCTTAAGGAAGGACAGACTGTTGATGTAAAAGTGATTGAAATCAAAGATGGCAAGCTTTCGCTTTCCATCAAGGCTCTTCTTGAGAATCCAGAAGAGGCTGAGGTAGCAGAGGAAGACTTCGAGATTCCTGAGACCGAGGAAATCGGAACAGGACTTGGCGCTTTGCTTGCTGGAATCAAATTAAAATAAAGTAGGTATGGGCACATAATTCATGTGCCCTATTTTAGTGCAAAATAATTTCAAAGGGGAGGGTTATGATTTTTCTATCAAGAAAATGATTGATCAAGAAAAGGAGAATGAAATTATGAAAAGACGTATTTGGACATTATTAGTAGTAGCAACACTGGGACTTGGTCTCTTTAGTGGATGTGGAACAGGAACATCTGGAGCAAATGTCAATCTTAAGAACATGCAGAAGGCGGACAAAATTATTATGGAAGCTTTGTCAAGCGATGCATACAAGATGGCAAGTGAAGATGAACTTCTTGAAAAAGCCAAGTCCACAGTCGAGCAGTTAGTTGAGGAAAAGCTAGTAGTTGAAGAGAGTGTTAAGGTTATTGAGGAAACTGGTAGTGTTAGCTTCCAATATGTAGGAGGTGGAACAGCTACAATTCAGACAAAGCCTCTCCAGGAAGAAGTGACGGAAGAAGTTGTAACTGCTCCATCTGTATCAGAAATTGAAGTGATTGTAGCAGAAGAGGCAACCAAGGCTGAGCAGACAGGCGCACCAGTAGTAGAGACTCCAGAAGAACTTCCTGTTACGAGCGATCCATCAGCTTCCTGGTCAAAGCAGGAAGAACCAGTCATCGATGTGGTTTATGAGCCAAGTGAGGATGAGGAGAAAGTGACGGCGTTCTCTGTGCGTGTCTACAATGCTTTTGAAGACTATAATTGGAGAAATGCAAACTATACAGCCCTTTTAGACGACTGGGTTGCCTGTGGCCTTGCTAATGTTACTTATGATGATGAAGTACATGTAGAGGAACTTCTCTCAATTGCTGATTACTCTATGGTTAGCTTCAGTATGCATGGTACTTTGACCTACACTATGACAAGCGGCGTTACCCCTGTTATAGTTCTGTTAGATGATGTTGCATCGAATGAGAGGGACAAGGAATTGCAGAGTTACCTTGCCAAGAATGAAGTTGTAAAATTGTATCATGCTGATGGGGCTTGCTATGCAATCACGCCTTCCTTCTTTGCAGGAAATTTGGCGGCAGAATCACTTAGCAATACCATTGTGTATTCTGAAAGCTGCGACTTCCTTGGAGAGTGCCATTATGAAGTCTGTGATCGAGCTTCTGGAGTATATTGTTCTACAGGAACAAGTAGCTACCCAGATGCTTTATGTGGACTTGGGGCACTGTCTGTTATGGGCTTCCATAACTCAGTAAATAATGTGTATGCAGTTGCAGGGCTTGATGTTGTGGGACAGTTGGTATATTTGGGATATACTCCAGAGGTGGCGTATGTTGCTTTTACCGATTGGTATGGACTTACAGATGATGAGTTTTTAATGAGAAACTATGGAACGCATAAAGATGGCGTACCAGCATATTTGCTTCTCTATGGTAATAACATTACCTGCACCTCTCAGGATTTGCTTAAGCCAGTAGAAGGAGAAGTCGTAGAGCCAGAGACTGTGGAAGAGCAAGAACAAAAGGATAATGCTATTTCCACTGGAAGAATGACTCGTGATGAGCAGGTGGCCTTTGTTAGCGAGAGCATGGGCTGGGATATTTGCACCGAAGAACAGTTTGCTGTGTTTGCTCAGTGTGGTATTCCAGAAGAAAAGCACTATATGCTTTGGGATGGAGAAGCAGTTGTTGTTGTGTTCGACAGAGTAATGGAGGTATGTGATTTTGTCGATTCTACAGCGACTAATCTGATGAGCAACAATTTCCTTGATTATAGTTCACTGGATTTTATGGAGTCGATACTGCATTCTTCGAATGGCGAAGTGGAAGAGCCAGATATTATATTTCAGGAATTGTTAAACGAAGGTGATTCTATGGCATTTGGTAGCAGGATGATTCATTTGGAGTATGTACCATACTTGGTGGATGATGCCGGCAAAATGGTGGAACAAGGTTCGGATGACCCATATTACTACATTAGGATTAGGCTTGTAGAGTAGGGCGAATAGTTAATAGGGGACGGATCTTGTGTCACAAGAACCGTCCCCTTTGTTTTAGAAGTAAAGTAGTTTCTCGCCATCGATGGATTCGTAGGTGGAAGTCTCAACATACTTGATTGCGGCCTCTACATCGCCAGAGAGAACCAGGTCTACGAATTTTTCATTGGAACGAATCAAAGCCTCTGCGCCATAGTTCATGATATAGCGCTGCCACAGCATACATACCAATTCCTTGAATGAGGTAAAGAGGAGTGGAAGTAATGCGTTCCCACTGATGTAGCCTAGTTCATGGGTGAGAGCGAAGGTGTTTTGCACCAGGGCTTCATGGCTTTTACTTTTCTTGATACGATCCATATACTCACGCAGCCCATTTAGGTCATATTGAGAGGCCTGAGTCATGGCAAGTCTTGTGGCAAGCTGAATGAGCTGGATACGAAGCTCAAGCACAGCACGAATCTCGTCATTGGCTAAGGTACCGCCATTGTACTTCATGATGGATACCAGAGTCTCCAAAGAGCCATGCTTACGATAGTCCGCAACGAATGTGCCAACACGAGGCTGAATATCTAAGAATCCCTTTTGTTCCATCTCAGCGATGCCAGCATTTACAACGGCACGACTTACCTGCATGCTTTGTGCCAGTTCACGCTCACTTGGCAGCTTATCGCCTACCTTCAATTCACCAGATAGAATCTTACTTTCCAGTTGTTCTACGAAGAGCTCCTTTAATGATGGAGCAGAAATTTTCTTAAATTCCATAGTATTTCTCCTTCGTGGCTTGTGGTCATACCACATACCAGTAATTTTATTATATAGTATTTACGCAAAAATGCAAGAAATTATTGGATTTGTGTTGACATGATAGAACAAGTATGGTACTTTTAGCATATAGGTTAACAAATCTGGTCTGACCAGATAATATAAGAATCATATGGGGAGTATGATTGTTATAAATCAAAAGAAGAGCAGTGCTCTTCTTTTTTTATACCTAAATGGGTATAATAGAAGATAGAGTTTATTCATTTGATTAATTAGGGGAAATATGAGTCAAAAAGAAAAGAAGCTTAAGAAGAAAGCAGTACCTTTAAAGGGCAATATTCGTTGGGAGAAGCTAGATAATACTGCGCATCTTTTTCCTGCAATCGCAGGGGAGAGCATGACCAATATTTATCGTATCAGTGTTACCCTTAAGGAAGAAATCCAACCAGACATTTTACAGGATGCTTTGGACATTGTATTGCCAAAATTTGATGGATTTAATTTACGTTTACGCAGTGGTTTTTTCTGGATGTATTTTGAGGAGAATGGAAAGCCAGCACCTAGAGTGAAGGAGGAGAGTACATTTCCTTGTCGATTCATCAAGCCCAATTTGAATCGTAGCTATCTGTTTTCCGTTTCATATTATAAGAACCGCATCAACCTTGAAGTATTCCATGTGCTTACCGATGGTATGGGCGGCATCAATTTTTTGCGCGAGCTGACCTATCAGTATCTGCGTCTTGTACATCCAGAGCTTGCCAGCGAGGGAGATGCACTGAGTGAGCAGACGTCTTTGAGTCGCGAGGATAGCTTTGTTAAGAACTATAAGCGTAGTAGGCCAAGCGGATTTAAGAAGGAAAAGGCATACTTAATTAAGAAGGAGACTTTTCCAGAGGGCTATCTGGGACTTATCCATGGTATGATTCCAGTATCGCAGTTAAAAGAAATCTCGCATCGTAGAAAGGTGTCAATTAACGAGTATCTGGTGGCATGCTTCATGTGGTCTGTGTACACCGAGTGCTTGCATCAGATGGAAAGTAAGCGTCCAATTCGTGTAGCAGTTCCTGTGAACCTTCGCCCATATTTTGATTCGGTAACTACGAAGAACTTCTTTGTAATGGTGTCGGCAGAATTCCGCCCAGACCGTGAAGATTACACCTTTGATCAGGTGGTAGACATTGTCTGTACCAGCTTGCGTGAACAGATTAGCAAGGAGAAGCTCGAGGATCTCTTTTCCTATAGCGTATCCAACCAGAAGAACGTCTTCCTTCGCGCAGTGCCGCTAGGTATTAAGAAGCTTGCCATGCGCGCAGTCTATAATAAGTCGGCAACTGCCAATACAACGACGATTACCAACGTAGGAAATGTGCAAATCGAGGAGTGCTACAAGCCATATATTGATTTGTTCCATGCCTTCATCCCAATGTCAAAGGGACAGTCTATCAAGGGAACAGTTGTAAGCTACGGAGATACTTTGGTATTCACTTTTAGTTCCGTGTTCGTAGATCCATCTATCCAGCGTCGCTTCTTTATGACAGTGGCTTCAGATGGTGCAGATGTTAAGATTGAGACAAACGGGGTGTATTATGAGTAAATGTAAGAATTGTAATTTGGAAATATTAGATCACACAGTTCAGTGCCCGTTCTGTCACTTCGTATTGGAAAATGGTGCGGAAGAGGTCTCTACCATGTATCCAGATGTATCTGGAAAAGCCAAGCAGTTTCGCCTGGCAGAGAACATTGTTCTTTTTGTTTCTATCCTTGCGGTGTGCATATGCGGCATTGTGAATTATATGGTTGGAGCATCGATTCCATGGAGTCTGATTGTTGGTCTTGCCGTTTTGTATGGCAATATCGTGCTTCGTTTTGCTGTGGTTGGAAAATCGGGATACATGTTTAAGACCATCTTTTTGGTTGTGGTTGCAATCCTGGTCTTAATCGGAATCGACTACCTGGCAGGCTATCGTGGTTGGGCAGTAAACTACGTGCTTCCAAGCGGAATCCTCGTGGTGGATTTTGCAATTCTGCTTGTAATGATTATCAATCACCGCAACTGGCAGAGTTACATTATGGTGCAGCTTCTTACCATCGTGATGAGTTTGGTTCCACTGATCATGTACTTTGTGGGTGTAATTCAACATGTCATTCTTGTGAATGTTGCTCTTGGTGTATCTGTTTTCCTTTTCCTTGGAACTGTGATTATTGGAGACCGAAAGGCTGTGAATGAGCTGAAGCGTAGATTTTATATCTAATTGCAAGCGTTTTATATGTGAGAAAAAATGATAGTGAAAAGGCGCAAATTCCAATGAGAGAATTTGCGTTTTTTATTTTCGGATATTTCGTGAAATTTCGCGGCGAAAAGTTTGTGAAAAAAGCGAATGACGAAAGTACTAAAAAGAAAACGAAAATTACGAAAATTTACTAAAATCTCTGTTTTGCACAAGAAACAGGGATTTTTTGTGCACTTATGACCAATTCACAAAAGAGAAAGTCTTCTTGTACTATTTTTCCGTAGGAGAATTATATAAGGTAGGCAGGGCGCAAACCCTGCTTGCCTAAAAGGAAAAGGAGAGGAAAAATGAAGAAGATTGCAAAACGCGTAATCAGTTTTGTGCTTGCTTTCGTTATGGTTATGACTTTGGTGCCTATGTCACCAGTGGCAAGTCAGACTGTGAAGGCAGAGGAAGGGAAGGAAGTACACATCATCGCACATTTTAAAAATGTGGATGGATGGGGAAATGTGAACGCCTATATTACAGAAGATTCATCATGGTCAGCGATTGATGGATATGGTTATGCAGGTTCATGGCCAGGTGCAGAAGTAAAGGCTGACGAGAAGAATGAGGGCTGGTATTCATTTGAAATTGTGAAATCAAATGCAAGTCAGTTCAACTGCATTTTCAATGGAAATGGTGGACAGACAGGCGATCTGATTTTTTATGCATCTGACATTTCGGATGGACTTGAATTTTGGCAGGTTGGAAAAAGTGGCACATTAGCTACAACAGCTCCAGAGGGTTGGGTCTCTTCTTCGGAATATGCTACTCCGGTTAAGCCAGAAGATAAGGTGGTAGAAGAACCAGACGAGCCAGAAGATGAGGGCGAGTTCGTGGAGAAGGAAGTGCATGTTGTCGCACACTTTAAGAATACGGATAACTGGGATAGTGTGAATGCCTATATCACAGAAGATTCCTCATGGTCTGCGATTGATGGATATGGCTATGCTGGTTCATGGCCAGGCGCAGAAGTAAAAGCTGATGAAAACAACGACGGCTGGTATTCATTTGAAATTGTGAAATCAAATGCAAATCAGTTCAACTGCATTTTCAATGGCAATGGTAGTAAGACGGGTGATCTTGTTTTTTCGGCGACTGATATTAAGGATGGATATGAATTCTGGCAAGTTGGAAAGGACGGAGTATTAGCTACATCAGCACCAGAGGGCTGGGTGTCACAGGATTCTTATCCTGCACCAGTGAAGCCATATTCGCCAGTGGTAAGTCCAGTTGTAAACAAGGACAATACAGTTACCTTTAATTTGGATGCAACTGGAACTTATAAGGATGCAAGTAGCGTGCAACTTGCGGGAAACATTCCAGGGACTTCTTGGAATTCAGCTGAAGCACTTCATATGACAAAATCAAAGGCTGGAGATGTATGGACCATTACTACAGATGTCCTTCCAGCAGGTATTTATGAATATAAGTTTGTAGTCAATGGAACAGATTGGATAACTGATCCTGCCAACGATCATTTTTCAGGTATCAACAATAAGTTAGAAGTAAGCGCGCTTACGGAACTGCCAGAATACACCTACAACATCTACTTCCATGATGATGTGGATGCTCATATGTCTACCGGTGCAGCAGATATCTGGGCTTGGGAAAATGGTGGTGGCAATTTGGGTCCAATCGCTTTTACAGAAGTGGTAACCATTGATGGCAATCAGTGGCTTAAGGGAACGATTAAGACAACCGCAACCAATTTTGGATTCATTCCAAGAAGCAAGGGTAGTTGGTCTTGGCAGACAGGCGACCACTACTACAACAATGAAGCAAAGGCGGAGGTGACAGACCTCTATGTGGTTATGGGGGACGATACCAACACCTATACCCAGGTGCCAACCATCAAGGCGTCAAGAAGCCGTGCACTTATTGTAGAATATATTCGCGAGAATCAGGATTACGAAGGATGGAACATCTACAGCTGGAACACCGGTCTTGCCAGTGAGACTGAAATCTACACCCAGGATGTAAACGGCAAAAAGTATATCGTTGTTCCAGTACAGGATAGCACCGCAGACAAGGATATTGCATTCTGTATGCGTAGAACCGAAGCCGGCAACGACTGGGCAGAGAAGGATGGCGGTGACCACAGCGTTCACTTCCCAGCAAATCAGACCACTGTGCATGCGGTATTCGAGCAGGGCAAGGGCATTACTAAGGTATATCCATACAACACTGGCTATGAGCTTTGTGGCGCCCAGGGAGCAATCCAGTTCTATTATCGCGACGACGCTATGGTCCTTTCGAATACCGAGGCAGACCTTGATCAGGTAAAAGTGATTGTAAATGGCCAGTCATATGATATGACATATAGCCAGGAGAACGAGCGCTATGAAGTGGAGTATGTTTGCGAGAGCGGTGATTATGCATATTACTATATGGTAAATGGAGAGAAGGTTCTTGATCCATACAATGAAAAGACCACTTCTTATAACAATGAGGAGTGCTCATGTGTAACCTTTAAGACCATTACGAATCTTGATTGGGAAGTGACACTTTCTCAGGAAGAAATGAATTACCGTGAAAACAATGTACTATCAGTTTTCCTAGCAGACGAGAGTGTAGCAAAGGAAGACATCGCAAGCATTACTGCGGACCTTGGAGAACTTGGTCTTGGTAAAATGGATGTGGATACAAAACTGATGGCGGCATCTATCGCAGTGAATGCGAATGTGGCAGCAGGAACCAAGAACATTCCAGTTACCATGACAGATATCTATGGCAATGTATTTGAGAAGAATGTTTCTGTGAAGGTTCTCCCAAAGGATGCCAATGATTTTGACTGGGATGAGGCAATTATCTATTTTGCAGTTACTGACCGTTTCTTTGATGGAAACGAGAATAATAATGCTGGCGTAGACAAGAATGGTAGCCTTAGCTACCACGGCGGAGATTTCGCTGGTGTGAATGCGAAGCTGGATTATCTCAAGGACTTGGGTGTGAATACTATCTGGATTACCCCTATTGTCGAGAATGCTGATATTACTACCGAAAAGGATGGCCAGACCATCGAGTCAACTGGATACCATGGATACTGGGCAAGTGATTTTACCAAACTCAATGCACATCTTGGTACAGAAGAAGAGTTTGCAGCCCTTGTTAATGCAGCGCATGCACATGGCATGAAACTTATGGTTGATGTGGTATTGAATCACGCTGGATATACCAATGATACCTACGATGTAAATGAGAAGTTTGACAACATTCTTAAGGATGCACAGGGTAACAGCATCCCAATGATTCGTAATACAGAGAATACGGTTACGGGGGATGATGTTCTTGCATCTCTTGCAGGCCTTCCTGATTTCATGACTGAGGATGAAGCTGTTCGTAATCAGCTCATTGAGTGGCAGGTGGACTGGGTAAAGAAGTATGGCATCGATTACTTCCGTGTTGATACTGTGAAGCATGTGGATGCAACTACTTGGAAGGCATTCAAGAATGCGCTTACTGAGGCAAATCCAAGCTTCAAGATGATTGGTGAGTATTCAGGTGCTGGTGCTGGCAACAATTTCGGCGCACTTAAGAGTGGCAGCATGGATTCTCTTCTTGACTTCGATTTTAATGATCAGGCGCAGAGCTTTGTGAACGG
>JAZQQA010000272.1:0-3651 GCA_045628825.1 Agathobacter sp. | reverse complement strand
CCTGATTTGAATTATGATATTGTCCTACCAGGTCTTGAATGTGCATCCGGTCTCCTTTCTATTCATGCAAGCATGGCCCATGTGCCAATGCAGAGGCAATTTTCCTCTGCATTATACAAAGTTTCCAATAAAACTTGCTCTGTGAATTGGACTTGGTCCATACTTCTTCAGTGCCTCGATATGCTTTGCGCTTCCGTATCCCTTATTGGATGCAAAGTCATATTCTGGCATCATTTTGTCATACTCTACCATAAGGCGGTCTCTTGTTACCTTCGCTACGATGGATGCTGCACCGATGGATACCGACTTGGCATCTCCCTTAATGATTGGCACCTGTGGAATGGTAATTCCTGGGATGTTGACCGCATCATTCAGCATAAGGGTTGGCTGTGGATTCAGCTTACCAATTGCTTCTCGCATGGCTTCATAGGTCGCCTGCAAAATATTGATTTCATCAATACGCTGTGGACTCACCATGCCGATTCCTACTGCAATGGCCTTTTCCATAATGACATCGTATAACTCTTCTCTCTTCTTTTCGGACACTTGCTTAGAATCATTAATATACAAAATGTCACAATCCTTTGGAAGAATCACCGCACAGGTTACAACTGGACCTGCCAAGGGCCCACGCCCTACTTCGTCGATACCTGCAATATATTCATACTGGGCATATTCTCTTTCGTACTTCCAAAGCGCATCCATACGACGAAGCTCCGCCTCGTATTTCTCCTGGCGCTTTTTCGCTGTCTCAATCAGTTTTTGCACGCCAGCACGCTCATCTGCCTGGTACTTTTCTATAAAAAGAGATAGTTCTGTCTCTGGAACCAAAGCCAGTTCAGACTTAATCTCTCCAAGTGCAATTGCCATATAATCCTTCTCTCCTTACACAAGGTTACTGTCTGTCCAAAGTCAATCTTCCAATATTGCCGCTACGGAAATCTTCAATCAAAAGCTTCGCTGCCTTGCTATAATCCAGCTCGTTGCCCTTGCTGATACAGTTGCGACTCTTTGCAATGCCAAGTAAGCACTGCACATCCTCTTCCTTTTCATCGATATCATACTTTTCCGCAAGAAGGCCTGGATAGCTTTCCTTCATGAACTTGATGAATTCAATCGCAAGTTCATCGGTGTTTAAAATCTGGTCATTGATGGAACCAACCAAAGCCAGATAGAGTCCCACTCTCTGGTCCTCAAACTTTGGCCAAAGGATACCAGGCGTATCCAAAAGCTCAACATCCTTGTTGAGACGGATCCACTGCTTTCCCTTCGTAACACCAGGCTTATTTCCTGTCTTTGCCACGGCCTTTCCTGCATAGGAATTGATGAAGGTAGACTTACCAACATTTGGAATACCAACCACCATCGCACGCACTGGGCGGTTCTTAATACCACGCTTTCTGTCTCTTTCAATCTTCTCAGCGCAGGCTGCCATCACTGCATCTGTAATCTGCTTCATGCCATTCTTTTTACGGGCATCCAAGGATACAACATAGTAGCCCTTGCTCTTAAAGAAAGCACTCCAGCGATCGGTCTGGGCCTGGTCTGCCAGATCAGACTTGTTCATAAGAACCAAACGATATTTATTCTTTCCCAACTCGTCAATATCCGGATTACGGCTAGACATTGGAATACGCGCATCTACAAGCTCGATGACAAGATCAATCAACTTGATGTCTTCTTGCATCTGACGCTTTGCCTTGGTCATATGACCTGGATACCACTGATAGTTCATAGTTACCTCTTTCTATTTCAAAAATCCCATTTGGCTCAATTTGCCAAGCTTAAACCAAGCCTGACCGATGATGTACTCTTTCTTCACCATTCCGATATTGGCAAAACGGCTGTCTTCACTGTTGTTACGGTTATCACCAAGGACAAAGTATTCGTTCTGTCCTAGCTTTATGGCCTCTGCTGCCATTCCTGGGTCCTCGATTGCTACCACATCGACCTGTTCCTTGTACATGATGCCATTGACATACACCGCACCACTCTTAATCTGGATTTCATCTCCAGAAACTGCAATCACTCGTCGCACATAGTAATGGGACTTCTCATTACCATTTGGAAGGAACACCACAATGTCTCCTGGCTTTGGCTTACTGATAGCATAAGCCGAACGGTTCACGAGAATCTGATTGCCGGAATACAACTGATCCTCCATGGCCTGTCCAACGACTGAGGTGCGCATACCAAAATTGGTAATACAGATATATGCGAAAAAGACAACCACCACAATTTCTAAAATCCAAAGCATGATTTCACGAAACAGCGGCAAATTGAATTTTTTTCTTTGTCTTCCAAAGTTTAAACCACTACGTCTTCGTCTCAAAATACATTACCTCAAAACAAAAATATATCAATTTATTCTACTATAAAAATGGCGAAAAAAAAAGAAGAGAATCCGCTTTGGATTCTCTTCCACGCTTTTGCGCATTAGACTATTTTACTAACTCTTTAACCTTAGCAGCCTTACCTACGCGATCTCTTAAGTAGTAAAGCTTAGCACGACGTACTTTACCCTTACGAACGATTTCTACCTTCTCTACGTTTGGAGAGTGGAGTGGCCAAGTCTTCTCTACGCCAACACCGTTAGAAACCTTACGTACAGTAAATGTAGCACGGTTGCTTCCGTTCTGCTTCTTAATAACAGTTCCTTCGAAAACCTGAATTCTTTCACGGTTTCCTTCCTTGATCTTTCCGTAAACCTTAACGGTATCACCTACAGAAAATACAGGAACCTCTGCCTTAAGCTGCTCAGCTTCAATGCTCTTAATAATCTCACTTGCGTTCATTTTTGTGACCTCCTAATCAAATTTGACGTTCTTACGCGCGACTCAGGCGCCAGAGGACCATCGCTCTTTTATTCACAACATTAGTACATTACCATAATTACTAATGATATGCAACTACTTTTTATAATTTCTTCTCATAAGCAAGGTAATGATGTCCAAACAGATCAGTCTCGCCCACCTTGGTATATCCTAGGACTGCGTAGGAACAAATTGCCTTCTCGTTGTCCTGAGCGACGAGATAGTGGGCTGCCGCATAGCCTTCCTTTTTTGCAATGCGCTCTAAGAGGCGAATCATCTTGCGGGCATATCCATTGTTTTGCATATCTGGGCGCACACAAAGGCGACTAAATTCCGCTGCTGGTGCAAGCTCTTTGCTCCAGCATGGAAGGTTCTCGACCTCTGGGTCTGCGTCAATGCTAATGGTTCCGCAGATCTTATCCTGTCTGTCATACATAACAAATAGGGCATCGCGGCTCAAATCATTGTCGATTTCCTGCATGGTTGGATAATACTCATTCCAAGGACACATCTCCTGCTTTTTCACTTCCTCATACAAAGCAAGAATCTCATCCTTCTGACAAGTAGTGGCAAGAGATAATTCTCCCATATGCATCCAGTAAATCATGCCTTCTGACATATAAAGCCCCATCTTCTCCTGCAGCTTTGCTGACACCACATTGTCATCAATGACCTGTCCGTAAGGAATCATGCCACGCTCAATGGCATAGTTCATAATATAGGTTTCCAGAGCCATACCGATGTGCATACGTCTAAACTTTGGATCCACCTCAAGCATTCCAATGCTTCCATCATCGTGGAAACCAATGAAGCCTGCCAGTTCCTCTCCGATAAAGGC
>JAZQQA010000271.1:0-5179 GCA_045628825.1 Agathobacter sp. | reverse complement strand
TCTTCTGACAACAGCGCAAACGGCATCATGACCATCTGCCAGACTGAGAATAACCCCTACAACGCCAGCCTTCATGCCGAAAGCAAGGCCCTCTCCTCCTGTGTTCTGGATGCCATGGTGGAATCCACCGGCGCAAAGAAGGAATACGTCTGGGAGACCGACACCATGAGCGGCATCAACTGGTGCACTGTCCCCGTCACCATCGTGGAGATGGGATATATGAGCAACGCTCATGAGGACGAACTGATGGCAACTGAGGATTATCAGTGGAAGATCGCTTCCGGCATTGCCAACGGCATTGACGCTTATTTTGAAAACTGAAAACCGAAAGCTGAGGTACCCGAAAGGGTACCTCTTTTTGCTGCGCATAAGGCGAAAAAAGGTTCAAAACTACACCATTTTCATGAATAGTTTCACATTCCATTACTCATATGTCCGCACAATATCAATAGCACGCTATTGACTTTCCCGGTCGGCTGGACTATACTGTCTTTGTTCCGATATATGACACGAAGGGTGGTGCGCAATGACCGAGAAGAAAATGGAACCCGGTTTTCTCATCAAACAGATCAGCGAGACCATGGGCAAGCAGTCTAACCGTGATCTTCAGGCCTGCGGGCTGACCCATGCCCAGGCGCATATGCTGATGATACTCAGCTGCGCCGGAGAGGAAGGCCGCTCGCTGAAGGAGCTGGAAAAATACTTTCATGTATCCCAGCCCACCATTGTGGGTACGGTGTCCCGGCTGGAAAAAAAGGCCCTCATCGTCAGCTTCTCCGACCCGGATGACCGGCGGGTGAAGCGGGTGCGCCTCACCGAAGCCGGCACAGACCTGTGCCGCATCTCATGGGAAAACATCAGACAAGCGGAAGCAAGGCTGGTCTCCGGCCTGAGCGACCGGGAGCAGCAGGAGCTGATGCGGCTGCTGCGAATCGTCTACGATACCATTCAGGAAGACGATTAAACTTATTCACAAGGAGGGAATCCTTTCATGCTGAAAACACTTTTTGCACATATCAAGGAGTATAAAACGCCGTCACTGCTGACGCCTGTTTTTATGGTCCTTGAGGTCATGATGGAGATGATCATCCCCATCCTCATGGCTTCCATTGTGGACGTGGGCATCGCCAATGCGAATATGCCCCACGTTTACAAAATGGGTGCCATCATGCTGGTGTGCGCCGTGGTTGGCCTGATGGCCGGCGTCGGCGGCGCTGTCTACGGCGCAAAGGCCTCTACCGGCTTTGCCAAGAATCTCCGTGAGGCCATGTTTGAGAACATCCAGAAGTTCTCCTTTGCCAACATCGACAAGTATTCGACCTCTGGTCTGATTACACGTATGACCACCGATGTCACCAACATCCAGAATGCTTATCAGATGATTCTTCGTATGTGTATGCGTGCGCCAGCCAGCTTGATTTGTGCTATGGCAATGTCATTTTTCATTAGTCCACGCATCGCAAGCGTATACCTTGTGGCAATCCTCGGACTGAGCGTTGTGCTTGTTATCATTATTAAAAATGCAATGCATTACTTCCAGGAGGCCTTCCGTAAATACGATGACCTTAACGAAAGCGTCCAGGAAAACGTAACCGCAATCCGCGTGGTTAAGGCATTTGTTCGTGAGGACTACGAGAAGGAACGCTTTAAGAAGGCCAGCGGCAACATCCGCAACATGCTCCTTGCTGCTGAGAAGGTCGTTATGTGGAACGCACCAGTTATGATGTTCACCATCTACAGCTGTATCCTTTTGATTAGCTGGATTGGTGCCAAAATGATTGTTGCCGATACACTGACAACAGGCGACCTTATGGCGCTTCTTACCTATTGTATGAACATTCTGATGAACCTCATGATGCTCTCTATGATTTTCGTCATGATTTCTATGAGTTCAGCAAGTGCAAAGCGTATTGCTGAAGTATTGGAAGAAGAAAGCACCTTGACCAACCCAGAGAATCCTGTATTTGAGGTTGCAAACGGCGATATCTGTTTTGACAATGTAACCTTCCGTTACAATGCACAGTCGGAAGCTCCAATTTTGGATCGTATCAACCTTGAGATTAAGTCTGGTGAAACCATTGGTATCATTGGTGGAACTGGTTCCTCAAAGTCAAGCTTTGTGAACCTTATCAGCCGTCTTTATGATGTAAACGATGGTGAGGTTCGCGTTGGTGGACTGAATGTTAAGGACTATGATATGACTGCACTCCGTGACCAGGTGGCAGTTGTACTCCAAAGCAATGTCCTTTTTACGGGTACCATTTTGGAAAACCTCCGCTGGGGCAACAAGGATGCCACTGATGAAGAATGTATGGAGGCTTGCCGTCTCGCATGTGCAGATGAATTCATCCAGGGCTTCCCTGAGAAATATAACACCATGATTAATCAGGGCGGAACCAACGTATCTGGTGGTCAGAAGCAGAGACTTTGTATTGCAAGAGCTTTACTAAAGAAGCCAAAGATTTTGATTTTGGATGACTCTACTAGTGCTGTTGATACCGCAACGGATGCCAAGATTCGCCAGTCCTTTAAGACCGCGATTCCTGGAACTACCAAGCTAATTATTGCGCAGCGTATCTCTTCTGTTATGGATGCAGAGCGTATCATCGTTTTGGATGATGGTAAGTTAAGCGGCTTTGGCACCCACGAAGAGCTTCTTGCAAGCAATGAGATTTACCGCGATGTCTATGAATCACAGACAAAGGGCGGCGGAGACTTTGACGAAGGAGGTGCAAACTAATGCCAGGACCAGGTAGAAGAATGATGGGGCCAAAACCCAAAATCGAAAATCCAGGCAAACTCTTTAAGCGCCTGTTAAAGCTGGTTATGAAGAAATATGGCTTTGCATATGTCATTGTCGTTTTCTGTATTTTTGCCAGCGTTTTTGCAACCATCCAAGGAACTGCATTCCTTCAGACCTTGATTGATGATTACATCACACCACTTCTTATGAGCAAGGATAATCCAGATTTCGGACCATTGCTTCAGGCAATTGAGCGTGTCGCTTGTTTCTATGGACTTGGTGTTGTTGCTGCCTTTGTACAGCAAAGAATCCTTATGTATGTCTCTCAGGGAACCATTAAGAGCATTCGTGATGATCTCTTTACCCACATGCAGGATCTTCCAATCCGCTATTTTGATACACATGCACACGGCGACATCATGTCTGTTTATACCAATGATATCGATACCCTTCGCCAGTTAGTCAGCCAGGGTATTCCAACCATTATTCAAAGTGCGGTTACCATTGTTGGCGTTCTTTATATGATGATTAAGATGTCTGGTGTACTTACCTTAGTAACACTTGCTATGGTTGTTGTTACTATACTTCTTACCAAAAAGCTTGCTGGTGCCAGCGGAAGCTACTTCCTCTCACAGCAGAAGGATATTGGTGCGGTGAACGGTTTCATTGAAGAGATGATTGGTGGCCAGAAGGTAGTTAAGGTATTCAACCATGAAGAGGAAAATATCAAGACCTTCAACGAACTCAATGATAAGCTTTTCGATAGTGCCTATAACGCCAACCGTTTCGCAAGTTCTATGGCTCCATTCAATGCACAGATTGGTAACCTAAGCTATGTACTTTGTGCAATCATTGGTGGTGCTCTTGCCATCTCTGGACACACAGGACTTACCATCGGTGCTCTTGCAAGCTTCTTAACCTACAATAAGAGCTTCAATATGCCAATCAACCAGTTATCACAGCAGGCCAATACCATTGTAATGGCGCTTGCTGGTGCAGAGCGTATCTTCAAGCTCATGGACGAAGAGCCAGAGGTTGATGACGGATATGTAACTCTTGTAAATGCTAAGGAAGAAAATGGACAGCTTGTAGAAACTACAGAAACCACTGGCCTTTGGGCTTGGAAGCATGTCCATCAGGCAGATGGTTCTGTTGACTACATCCAGCTTCGTGGTGATGTGGTATTTGATGATGTAGACTTTGGATACACGGAAGAAAAGATTGTTCTTCACGATGTAGACCTCTTTGCTACTCCAGGACAAAAGATTGCCTTTGTTGGTTCTACTGGTGCTGGAAAGACCACCATTACCAACTTAATCAATCGTTTTTACGATATCCAGGATGGAAAGATTCGTTACGATGGCATCAATGTCAATAAGATTAAGAAAGCCGACCTTCGTCGCTCTCTTGGTATGGTTCTTCAGGATACCCATCTCTTTACCGCATCGGTAATGGATAACATTCGATACGGAAAGCTTGATGCAACTGATGAAGAAGTATATGCAGCAGCAAGACTTGCCAACGCAGATACCTTTATCCGTCAGCTTCCAGAAGGCTATAACACCATTCTTCACGGAGACGGTGCTAATTTAAGTCAGGGCCAGCGACAGCTCATCGCAATTGCGCGTGCTGCTATCGCCAACCCACCAGCCCTCATTCTCGATGAGGCAACCTCTTCTATCGATACTCGTACCGAGCGTATCGTACAGGAAGGTATGGATGCTCTCATGAAGGGACGTACAACATTTGTTATTGCGCATAGACTTTCTACTGTCCGCAATAGTGATTGTATCATCGTTCTCGAGCAGGGCCGTGTCATTGAGCGCGGTAACCATGAGAAGCTTATGGAGGAAAAGGGTAAGTATTATCAGCTTTACACTGGTAAGACTGCAGAGGCTTAATTTCTGATATTTTTGATTGGTGAAATTACATCATTCATTTTGCAAACATACTATTTATAAATAATACGAAAAGGACCATTCCTTCGATCAAAGGTATGGTCCTTTTCTTGTCTATTTATCATATATACCATTATTTTTTTGCATCAGCTGGATTTAAATTGGCATTTAGGTACATAGATAATTAATTCCTTGCCTTGCCGACAATCTTGACGATATGATGCAAAATTTCTTGTGACAAGCATCTTGTGGAACAATTATTAGGTACAGTAGGCTTATCATTTCATTCTTTGCCGACAAATCATGGATTGACACTCATTTTGTCGGCAAGGAGTGATTTCTCCATACTCCTTGGAGAGTATTGCTTACACAACTTGGTAAATCCTATGTTATTACTGTTGAAATGCATGGATCGTCGGCAAAGGATGAAAACATTTTTACCCTTGCCGAAAAGTGCGGAAAGCCCATGGGCGTCTTGATGGTGTTCCTGGGATGCAACTAAAAAAAGAGCCCGCCTTCAAAGAAGACGAGCTCAATC
>JAZQQA010000270.1:0-8285 GCA_045628825.1 Agathobacter sp. | reverse complement strand
TTTTCTATAATCATAGTATCAAATCAAGTGAGGTAAGACATGAGAATCCGATTGGAAATGGATAGTGCTTTGACGGAGGACGAGGTAGTTATCCGATGCCAGGAATTAAACGACGACATTATTGCTTTGGAGCGACAGATTGCAGAGCTCGGCAAGACGAAGCTTCAGTTGCATGTATCAAAAGGAGAGAGTGCATATTTCCTTCAGCTTGATGAAATTCTTTTCTTAGAGACAGATGGAACAATCGTGAATGTGCACACTGCAAAATCCATTTATGAGACGAAGCAGAGGTTGTACGAACTTGAGGATTTGCTTCCAGGTTCATTTACCAGGATTTCCAAATCCGCCATTCTTAACACGGCAAAAATCAGATCTATTCGAAAGAATCTGACTGGTGCGAGTGAGGTGGAGTTCATCGGTTCCGAGAAAAAGACTTATGTATCTAGAAGTTACTACAAAGCCCTGATGGGTAAGATGGAAGAAAAGAGGTTAAAAAAATGAAAAGAAAAGGTATCTTATGGGGATTGTTATTTATCCTCGCAGCAGTTTATTTAGTACTCCGTGGTCTTGGATTTATCATTGCGCTTCCAATTTGGAGCATCTTCTTTGCAGCTGTGTTTGCATTCATTGCTGTGGAAGGATTGATTCATTTGGAGTGGGGGCAGTTCTTCTTTCCACTGTGCTTTATCGGATGGATTTTTATGGATGAATTGAATGACGCAATCCATAGCTTGAATCCAAATGCGGGTATTTCTGGTTGGACTCTTTTTGTCATTGCGATGTTACTTACCATCGGTTTTTCTATGATCTTCAAGAAAAAGAGCTCTGTTGAGTTTATTAAGACTGAGAATGGAAATACCGTTATTGAGAACACCTCAGAGGGCGGCTACAAGATTGAGAACAGCTTTAGTGCAACAAGTAAGTATGTAAACCTTACGGATATGCAACGTGTAGAGGTTGAGAACAATTTTGGCCAGACCAATGTATACTTTGAGAATGCCATTGTGTCTGCAAGTGGCGCAACCATTAAGGTTGAGAACAACTTTGGAGAGACCAATGTCTATGTGCCAGCAAAGTGGAGAATCGATGTGGTTCAAAAGAGTGCATTTGGCAATGTACGTGTGATTGGAACAGGCAACTGTGACATGGATGCACCTCATGTTGTGATCGAGGCAGAGGCTAATTTTGGCGAAATTCGCGTTCACATCGGCTAATTTATAAGCCACATTTTTGAACTTTTAGCAGGGAATTTCTTCCCTGCTATTTTTGTGCTGTTTCGAAACAAGACACCTTGTTTTGCACTATGAAAAAGGTTAAAATGGGATTACAAAATGTATTTTTTTGAGTACAATAATTCACGCTTGGAAAAAGGAGCGCAATGGCAGCAAAGTATTATGCAGTGAAGAAGGGCATCGCTCCAGGTATCTATGAGACCTGGGATGATTGCAAGAAGATGGTGGATGGCTTTCCTGGAGCGGAATACAAAAGCTTTCGCACGAAGCCTGAGGCAGAAACCTATCTTGGGATAGAAAAATATGAACAATGTACCATGGACTTGGAGCCTGCAAAATCCGATATGGTAGATGGAGGAGAAGACTACGCGTTTGTGGATGGATCTTTCAATGCAGTTGAAGGTGTCTATGGCTTTGGTGGCTTTTTGATTGCAGGGGGAGAGCGGCATGTACTGCAGGGGTATGGCAGTGAAGAGGAGCTTGCTTCCATGCGAAATGTCGCAGGAGAAATCCTAGGGGCAATTGCTGCAGTAAAAAAGGCCTTAGAACTTGGACTTACCCAGCTTACAATCTACTATGATTATGCAGGCATTGAGAAGTGGGCAACAGGAGAGTGGAAGCGCAACAAGGCAGGTACCATTGCCTACTATGAATTTATGCAGGGCGTACAATCACGTATTCGTGTGGACTTTGTAAAAGTCAAAGGACACTCTGGTGTAGATGGAAACGAAGAAGCAGACCGATTGGCTAAGGAAGCAGTCGGAATTATATAATTCACGAATGGGGTAAAGGGGTTATATGACAAATAATGAACAGTTTTTAGTCGAAATGAAAGCGTCTGTTGTTGATAGCATGCTAAATCCAGTGGTGATGTTTGGCCCGGATGATGTGGTTGTTATGTACAACGATGCTGCAAGAGAATTGTTGTCTGTTCAGGATGGTCAGACGTTACAGGATTTTGTAAGGAATACCAATCTGAAGTTCATTTTGACGCCTGAGCGTCGTAGACTTGGCCAGACGAAGGAATTCCATATGGCAATTCATTCCTTTGGAAAAGTCTACTTGATTCATGGCAGAGAAAAGTGGGATGAGGAAGGCCATTATCTTGGTGTTTTTCTGGTGTACGATGATATTACAGACCAGGAAAATATGAAGCAGGAGGCTGCTTATTATGCGAGCCATGACAAGCTGACGGGACTCTGGAATCGTGATTATTTCTTTGAGATGGTCAACAAGGAAATGGATGAGAACCCAGATATTCCATTCCTTATGATTGCCTCTGACATTGGTCAGTTCAAATTATACAATGAGATTCTTGGTATTGTTGCGGGCAATGAGCTTTTGCTTGGAATTGCAGCCAACTATCGTAAGGTGCGTAAGGAACACTGGGTATTTTCTCGTATTTCCGCAGACCGCTTTGCACTGTTCATTCCAAAGGCAGATTATAATGAGGCACGGTTCTTATCTTATTGTGACGATGTTTTAGAACAGGCGAATTATTCCCTTCGCATCCATAATTACCTTGGCGTATACGATACCTGCATGAGTGAGTATCGCTTGGATCCGGAGGCCATGTACAATCGTGCATTTTTGGCGTTAGAGTCAATTAAGGGTAGCATGGTAGATAACGTTGCATATTTTGATGAGCGTATCCGAACCAGACGAATGGCAGAGCGTCTTACCATAGATGAATTAGAGCATGCCCTTCAGGCAGATGAGTTCGTTATCTATATTCAGCCACAGATTCACAGTAAGACTGGGGCCGTGGTTGGTGGAGAAACACTGGTTCGTTGGATGAGTCCGAAGCGTGGACTGGTAATGCCGTCGGAGTTCGTTCCTTTGTTTGAAAAAAATGGCATGATTACCAAGATGGATTATCATGTATGGAAGCTTGCTTGTAGACAACTTGCCAAGTGGTCTCAAGAAGGGCATGAGGATCGTTCCCTTTCCATTAATATTTCTGCCAAGAATTTCTATCTGACAGACTTGTATGAGCGCATTACAGGACTTGTTGAAGAGTACGGCATTGCACCACATAGACTGAAGCTAGAAATTACAGAGACTGCTTTTGTGCTGGATATCAAGAAGCAGATGGAATTGGTAAAGCGTTTGCAGGACTATGGCTTTTTGGTGGAAATGGATGACTTTGGAAGTGGATATTCTTCCCTTAATAGCTTAAAGGATATCTGCGTTGATATCTTAAAGCTGGATATGAAGTTCTTTGAAAAATCAGAGAATGTGGAGCGTTCGAAAGCAATTATTGCTCATATGATTTCTCTGGCAAAGGATTTGTCTACTTTGGTTATTGCAGAGGGCGTAGAGGAAGAAGAGCAGCTACAATATTTGCAATCGGTTGACTGTGACATTGTTCAAGGCTATTATTATTCAAAACCAATGTCGGTTGAGGAATATGAAGTGTTTATGGAGAATCGTAGTACAGCGGATGTTCGTACACTGATTCGGGAAATTCAAAAAGGGAGAGCATCGTGAGCGTTCTGAATTTAGAGTTAAAAAAAGTAGTAGATGACAGCTATGAGATTCAAATAGGATATGATCTCATGGATGATTTGGTAAGAGATATTGACCATGGTCTTGTGGGCAATATTAAGAAGTTTGCCGTGATTACAGATACCAATGTTAGGGATTTGTATGCAGCTCCAATCTGTGACAAGCTTGTAATTGCTGGCTATAGTGTGGATCTGTTTGTAATTCCAGCAGGAGAAAAATCAAAGACCCGTGAGACCAAAGCCATGATTGAAGACGCGATGCTGGAAAAGGGATATCGTCGTGACTGTTGCATCGTTGCTGTTGGTGGCGGTGTGGTAACGGATATTTCTGGCTTCGTGGCAGGTACCTTTGGAAGAGGTGTTCCATTTATCAATTTTGCAACGACACTTCTTGCAGCAGCAGATGCGTCAGTTGGTGGAAAAACAGCAGTTGATACACCACTTGCTACCAATCTGATTGGACTTTTCAATCAGCCTAAGAAGGTATATATCGACATCAGCTGTTGGGAGACACTTCCAGCAAGACAGATGTCAAGTGGAATGGCAGAGACCATTAAGCACGCTTGTCTTGCCAGCGAAGAATTCTTTGATTTCTTGGAGGAGAATATGGCAGATATCCTGAACTGCCAGAAATTCGCCTGTGAGTACATTGCAGAGAAGAATTGTAAGATTAAGTATGACGTGGTAATGAAGGATGAGCGCGAAAGCGGTTTGCGTGAGATTTTGAATCTTGGACATACCGTAGGACGTGCCATTGAGACCGTAAGTAACTATGAGCTCCTTCATGGAGAAGCTCTGGCCATTGGTATGGCTGCAGAGGTTATGCTTGCGGCAAGACTGGGTTATATGACAGAAGAGGAAGCAAAGCGCGTCATTCGTCTGTATGAGGCGGCCAACCTTTCTACCAAGATTCCTTCTTATATTGACCGTGAAGCCTTGGTAAAGAAGCTTTACACCGATAAGAAGGTCCGTGATGGCAAGCTTCGTTTTGTATTACAAAAGGGCATTGGTAGTGTGGTAGAGTTCGGGGAAAATGTCTATGCAACTCCAATTGAAGAAAGCCTCGCAAGAGAAATCATTATGGAACTTCCATAAGATTAGGGAAATTCATATATAGGAAATAAGGATATGTAAGAAAAGCCGTCGGTGTGTATGACACCGGCGGTTTTTTGATTTCATCTATGCTTTTTACAATATGACAGGTCCATGGGTATATTCATTTTGGTCGGATACAAAACCGCATAAGCTGCGATAAATGTCGGATGCAAAGACATCCTTATCCAGGAGCAGATAATCCTCTGCTGGAAGAAGCTCCTTGGCATCAGCCATTTTTGTAATCAATGGGATGGCTGCATTCTTTTTGATTTCGCTTAGGAGATCTGAGGCATCCTTGCGAAAGCCTAGCACACGAAGGTACGGTGTAGGGCAGGCAAAATGAATGCGGTCGTAATCCTCTTTTTTGATATCCAAAAGAATATGGATGAGTACACGACAGATTCTGGTATAAGTCAAATCCTTGCTTTTCAGTTGCTCACAGAAATCCTGGAAGCTCTGGAAGTTGGGCAGTTTTTTTCGAATCTTATCCGATAGTGCCTTGCTACAATCTGCGTAGGCTTCGTAGCCCTCTGCCTGAAGGGAGAGGAGCTTATAATATAGAATAGAAGAAATGGCATTCTCGGAAACGAGGCGGCCTTCCTTTGAGGCAAGGAGGATTTCTCCTGCAGTGGTTTCGGGTACCAGTGGATACAAAGCTCTTAGCAGTTCTTCTTCAGAAAGAGCATCCTCTTGGAAAAGAAGACTGCGGATGGCGGTAGCAGAAGCAAAGGCACCATCTAATTCCGTGCCATGATAATTGCCCATGCGTTTGATTGGACAGGACACAATTGGACGAGAGGTCTCTTTGTTCCATGTTGAAAGTGCCTTCTCGTATTCGATGGCAAGGATATTATTGGGTTTTGCTAAGAATTCCATCATGCTTGCATCATCATATGTAGTGATGAAATTTTTAAGAGCTGCAATTCTGGCCTGTGGATAAGCGACTCCGCGCTTCTGGTAGAAGGTGACTTCTTCGTCGAAGGCGTTTGGATCCTTTTGCATGGCATCTACAAGTGCTTTTAACATGGCATGGTCTGCATCAAGGTCAGCGCCTGTAGTACCTTCCATTCCGTAGCAAAGAACATCGACGACACCAGTGTCTCCAAGAAGCGATACACCTGCAGAACCAAAGTATTCAGCAGAAGCAGTAGCCCAGACTGTTGGAAGCTCTAGTACGAGGTCGGCTCCATTTTCCAGGGCCTGTTTTGCTCGGGAATATTTGTCGCACATAGCAGGGCAGCCTCTTTGCACGAAATCACCACTCATTACAACGATGACATAATCTGCCTGTGCTTTTTCTTTGATTTCCTTGATTTGGTAAGCATGTCCATTGTGAAATGGATTGTACTCTGCAATAATTCCAGCGACCTTCATAATTGCTCCTTTCTTCGATTAGAACAATATATTTTCGCTCTAATTGTATCACATTAAAAACTTGTTTGCTTGAAAAAATGGTGTTAAAATATTTGCAGTATGTAAGCAATTTCATGAGAGAAATTATTATAAGAAATTAGAGGAGAGATAACATGAACGTATTAGTAATTAACTGCGGTACCTCATCATTTAAGTATCAGCTCATTAACTCTGATTCAGAGGCAGTACTTGCAAAGGGTCTTTGCGAGAGAATTGGAATTGATGGAAGACTTGTATACCAGAAGGCTGGTCTTGACAAGGAAATGTTTGACATTCCAATGCCAACACATAAGGAGGCAATTCAGTCAGTGCTTGATGCACTTGTAAATGACAAGACCGGTGCCATTGCATCCCTTGCAGAGGTTGAGGCAGTTGGACACAGAGTTGTACACGGTGGAGAGAAGTTCGCTTCTTCTACAGTACTTACCCCAGATGTTCTTAAGGCAATTGAGGAGTGTAATGATCTTGCACCACTTCATAACCCAGCCAACTTAATCGGAATCGCTGCTTGTCAGGAACTTATGCCAAATGTTCCAATGGTTGGTGTATTTGATACCGCTTTCCATCAGACAATGCCTAAGAAGTCATTCCTTTATGGACTTCCATATGAGTACTATGAGAAGTATGGCGTAAGAAGATATGGTTTCCATGGAACCAGCCACAGCTTCGTATCTAAGAGAACCGCAGAGTTCCTTGGCCTTGACCTTAACAATTCAAAGATTATCGTTGCTCACCTTGGAAACGGTGCTTCTATCTCAGCAGTACTTAACGGTGAGTGCGTAGATACTTCTATGGGTCTTACTCCACTTGAGGGACTTGTAATGGGAACTCGTTCCGGTGATATCGATCCAGCAATCATGGAGTATATCGCTAAGAAAGAGAACTTAGATATCGAAGGCGTTATGAACGTATTAAATAAGAAGTCAGGTGTTCAGGGTATCTCTGGTACATCAAGCGACTTCCGTGATCTTCAGGCAGGACATGAAGAGGGCAACGAGCGTTGTACTTACGCACTTCAGGTATTTGCTTACCGCGTAGCAAAGTACATTGGTTCTTATGTAGCAGCTATGAACGGTGTAGATGCAATCGCATTTACCGCTGGTATCGGTGAGAATGTAAATCTTGTTCGTTCTATGGTTCTTGATTATCTTGGATACCTTGGAATTACAGTAAACGCTGAAGTAAATGATGCAACACACGGAGATGAGGCTATTATCTCTACTCCAGATTCAAAGGTTACTGTAGCAGTTGTTCCAACCAACGAAGAGCTTGCTATCTGCCGTGAGACTGTTGCTCTTGTAAAATAAAACATCAAGAAAAAACTTGTTGACAAAGCAATAGGTGGTATGTATAATCATTTAGGTGTGAGTAGGGAGAGAACTGTGATTATCAATATTTCAGACATTTTACAATCTGCAAATAAAGAGAGAACAGAGGTTGCCACAATTGAGATGGATACATTTTCCTCTCGTTTGGGTGATTTTCCGATTACACAGAAAGCACCGATATCACTTCGGATTGCCAATCAGGAGAACACGCAGTTGTTCATTACTGGTTCGGTAGATTTGGAGCTTATGATACCGTGCGGACGGTGCCTGAAAGAGGTACCAACAGCCCTTCATTTTGAAATCGAGAAGGAACTTCAGATTGGTGAAGAATCCGCAACCGATGAAGATATGGAGACAACGGACTACCTGATTGGGTTTGAACTGGATGTGGACAAGCTTGTCTACGCCGAGATTTTGGTAAACTGGCCAATGAGAGTTCTGTGCAAAGACGATTGCCAAGGAATTTGCAAAGTCTGCGGGATGAACTTAAATAGTGGCTCCTGCGATTGCCAGAGAACAGAACTTGATCCAAGAATGGCAGCTTTCCAAGATGTATTTAAAAATTTCCAGGTTTAAGGAGGTGTAAACAAATGTCAATTTGTCCAAAGAATAAATCTTCTAAGGGTAGAAGAGATAAGAGAAGAGCAAACTGGAAGATGTCTGCTCCAACTTTAGTTAAGTGCAGCAAGTGTGGAGAATTAATGATGCCA
>JAZQQA010000269.1:0-2589 GCA_045628825.1 Agathobacter sp. | reverse complement strand
CCTCACCATTGGCGCCGATTAATCCGATGTGTTCGCCCTTCAAAAGACGGAAGGACACGTCCTCAAAAATTGCTCTGTCACCAAATCCGTGGGACAAGTGCTCAACATTCAAAATACTCATTAAAATACCTCTTTCAAAACTTCCAGCATTTGCGCGCGTGAGAAGCTAGGGTCCTGAGACAGGATTGCATTCTCTGCCGCCATTGCATCCGTATACTGGGAAAAAGGATAGACTGTGACGCCATCCTGCCCCTCTGTCAAATGCGAAACCACTGGTTCCAAGCCATACTGACTAACATAGGCTCCCTCTTCATCCATAGTAATGGTAAGGCTTGCCATGCCGCCAAACATGCGGTTCGTAACGCCTGCGCCCGTACTGCTTGTCCAGCTCACAAAATTGCCTAGGGAGTAATATACCAAAGTTTCCCCGCGGTGCGCAAGTGCGTCTTCCAAACTGCTCTCTCCACCAATGAATTCCCCCATATATTCGTCGCCAATCTGATCCAATCTTGTGCTCGATTCCGCTGTCACCCAAGCAATTGGCTCTACCACATGCGGATGGGTTCCTATAATAAGGTCTGCGCCGTGCTCCGCCATCTTCTGGGCGAACTTACGCTGACTCTCATTTTCCTTAAGCTGGTACTCGATGCCCCAGTGTGGACAGACGATGGTAAAATCTGCCATCTCCTCTGCTCTGTCAATATCACGAAGCACCCGCTCTTCCTTCATATAATCAACGCCAAAAGGCATAGACGCTGGAAGCTCGATGCCATTGGTACCATAGGTGTAGTTAAGAATGGCTATCTTAATTCCGTTTTGCTCGATGACACAGATTTCCTCCTGGTCCTTGGCGCTATCGTGGATCCCAAGCACATGCATCTGTGGGTAGTTGGTGTCCCAATAGGACAGACAGTTCGTAATGCCACGGCCCTGTTTATCCAGCGCATGGTTCGTTGCATGCAAAATCACATCGAAGCCTGTCTCCACCAACTCATCTGCCAGAGTATAATCCGCGTTAAAACAAGGATATCCACTAATCCCGATTTCCTTGCCACCAATAATTACTTCCTGATTGACCAGTGCCAAATCCGCTGCACCAATCGCATCCTTCATATTGGAAAAAATAGCCCCATAATCGTAAGTCCCATCCTCACGCTTTGCCGCCTTCTCGATTGGCTCATGCATAAGCACATCTCCAACCATCACCAAGGTCACAGAAGGCAGGACAACTTCCTGGGCAGTCACCAAAGCATCCGTTCCAAGGACAACCTCTACACCTGCACTGGCAATATCTGAGGTTGCTCTCACAATTTCCCCTGCGGTCTGGGCATCCAGAAAACTGATGGTTTCCACACCAGCAACCGGCTCTACCAAAGCTGCCTCAGTTGTTGGGACCAAGTCCGCACTTTTCCCACAACCTGTCACCGACATGGCAAGTGCAAGCGAAAAAAGCATTATTCCATTTTTCTTCCTACGACCCACACAATTTGTACCCAAGACGTCACCATCCAGAATTACTTTGTTTCTTTTCCTATTGTAGCAGAGAAACCAATTCCTTGGAACCATTTTTGCAAGTACTACTCCATAGACACGAAAAACCGGTGCGCTCTCGCTCACCGGTTTCTCAGAAGAAGAAGATTTTTATTCAAAAGTGTAAGGATTTTGTCTCTCTTGTTTGTAGTCTTATAGTACTACAGTCCTAGGAGTTTGTCTAGTACCTTTTTCACATTTTTTTAAAATTTTTTCTCTAAAAAAATAATTACATATACTCTTCACTTCTCGCGCGTCTTCTTACAAGCAGAATCATCAGTACCGCCAGCATAATCACGATACCCAGAATTGAGAAGAAAAGTGTACCAGCACCACCAGTACTTGGTAAGGTGAAGCCCTTGTAGTTAAAGACTTGCACGCTAATGAATCCACTTTCGTTGTAGACAGTCTCCTGTCCTTCGACGTCCATCTCCTTGAAGATCTTATAGTTACCGCCATAGTGATTATCTGCCTCTGTCTTTTCCAGCTTGTTGATTTCAAAATAGATATCTTCCGCCAGATCATTATATCCAGGAGGCGCACCTGTCTCCATCAGGATGTAATTACCTTCCTTTAGACCCTTTAAAATAATACCCTTTTCGCTCTCAAGTGAGGTAAACTCACCATTCTTATCCAAGTTTTCCGTAGACTCGGTAAAGAGGTTCGTTACTTGAACGAAGTATCTATCCTTCGTTGCCTCTTTGTATACGTAGACACCTGTCTCACCCTTTGGCTCTTCATCAACTTCTTTGTAAAGCTTAAACTTTGCGCCCGGAAGATAGTAGGTCTTCTCCTCCGTAGAGTTCGTTCCATCAATCTTGATGACCTGAAGTCCGTAAGTATAACCATAGACAGTATCGATTGTCTCTTCCGTCTTTCCTGGAGTCTTCTCATAATTCAGAGCAATTGTATTGGTATTTGCATCCGAGTAAATCTCCAGCTTATCCGTTGCAATGGCCTGATAATGCAGCGTAACCACAAACTCACTCATATTGATGCTGCTATTCGTCTTAAGGAAAGCCTTAAGGGCATGGGCATTGAGCGGAATGGTCAATGTCG
>JAZQQA010000268.1:0-2663 GCA_045628825.1 Agathobacter sp. | reverse complement strand
TATGACCTTTTATCTGACGGATGAAAAAGAGATTGCAAATCTTGTCTTATAGTTCGAAATACCAGTTAAGGTTCGAACATACTCGCCATCCTGAGCCGCAATCTGCTGCTCGATCTCTGCCAGCTTTCCTGTGCCGGTGGTCCAAAAATGCAAGCTGTTTTCTCCAGCGCGATTCTCGTTCATATCGCCACAGCCTGTGGAATCAAAGGCTACCTGCTTGGTGCTTAGGCCATCATCCACACAGACGCCTGGATAGCGGTTGACATAGAGATTCCACGAATCTGGAACCAAAGACTCCATGGAATCGTTGAAGAGACGCAGTCCCAGCTCCACATAGTCTTTCCCTGTCATCGCGCGAAGACGTACTGCCACGCGACGGTTCTCATAATGACCTGCGCCTTCTAGTACCACTGCTACTTTTCCAGCTTCTACAATCTTCCAGGTGTCGACCCAGAGATTCTGCTTTTTGCCATCAACCTTGAGCACTGGCCCAATAAACTGTCCATCCTCATACCTTGCGTCTTTGGTCACAACCTCTGCAAAAATAGATGCTGTATTGTCTTTTACGGTAAAAGTGATTGCGCCTGTAGATACGGTAATTTCCTGTGTTCCTTCTGTGACACAAAGAGTCGAAGTAGCTTCCTTTGCTATCTCTTTTTCATCCGTCAGATAAAAGGTCATATTCTGGTTGGCCAAAAGATCTGGTGCCATACAGATGAAGAGATATTTTACACTTCCGTCTGGCCACTTCGCAGTAATCTTAAGGTCTGAAAGCACCTCTTTGCCTTTTTCATCTACGACTGCAAGCCTTGCCAGATCCTGTTCCTTCACATCCCCCTGCTTCATTGGAACCGCAACAGAGCATACCTCCTGTGGCAAGTCATACTTGTATAATTTTTCTACATAAATTGGAATATTCATGTTCTTTCCCCCAATTACACATATGTTAATTTCATCATATAACAAACGAAGAAATTATGCCAAGGGAACAAAGAAAAAAGACATGAAGCAGGCATAATTTTCACAAGTTATCGCATCAAAACATAACAAGAGGGACGGTTCTTAACAAGAACCGTCCCTCCTGTTACTTATATCATTTTCCAGATTTGCACAGCATTGTACAGCTGCATTTTTTCATGGCTAATGGATAGCTGTAGGCCCGTAAGCTCCTGGATCTGCACCATACGGTACTTGACCGTATTCGGATGGATGAACATAGCCGTTGCCACATCCTTCATACACTCGTTGCAGTCAAAGTATGTCATCAGCGTCTTCAGAAGCTCTCCGTGTCCTTCCTCATCATACTGAAGAATGCTGCCAAGGACCTGCTGCATATATTCCTGCATAGGCTTTTGATTCTCACTGCCCATCACAAGACGCCAAAAGCCAAGCTCTTCATACCACTGCACGGGCATCGCAAAGCGAAGGCTCTTGACGGCCTCCCCGTAGCTATCTCCCAGGGCATCAACGGCTTCGTAGGCACTTCCTACACCGATTTGACACTTCGCCCCATTCATATCCCTTTGCACTTCCTCACAAAAAGCCGCAAAAATAGCAGATAGCTTCTCCCTAGATTCTTCCATGGTTGTTCCCACCAGATGAGAAGGGATCCAAGAAAGCATAACCTTGCTTGCGTGCTGCTCAAATAATTGTTCCATTTTTGCCATCAGGATTGGCATAACCTCTTCCTCTGACATGGCATCCGAAACATCTACATGAATCATAAATACTCTTTGTCTTTGTTGCATTTATTCTCTCCCTTGGCTGGCACCTTAATTGCCAATAATCTTGCATACGGACGTATTGGCATAGGTAAGTGGATCGGTATGCATAAAGAACACCGTGCCACTAATTGGTGCAAATAAGGTTTCCTCAATCTCTCCCTCATATGCGTTCACAATATTGGCAATTGGAGTTCCTTCCTCGATCTGCTCGCCCACCTTTACCAGTGGCTCAAAAATACCAGACTTTGCCGTCTGGACAGAAGCCAACTGACTATCATCGATGACGCGACATTTGCTTTGCTTGCTATCCTGATACTTCACAAGCCCTAAGCTTCCGCAGAAGCGCAAAACGGATAGTACTGCCTGTCCCGCACTCTTTGGATCGATTCTCGTGGTGGTTGAAGTATAAAGGCTATAGGCCTTGGTATCCCATACCTGCCAGTTGTAATTTAATGTCGTTGTATCATAAGGTCTTACCGTACGCTTGACCACATATGGCATCCCAAACATTTCTGCTGTCTCTACATCAGAAAAACCTTCCTTCATCATACGCACATGTGGAACGAATTCCCCTGGCATATAAAAGGAGGTGAATTGAATGCCGTACTTATAGTCCATAATTTCCTTAAAGACTCCACCTGCAATACGCTGTGTCGTCTCTCCGAGATCATATCCAGGAAACATACGGTTAATATCCGTATTATCAATTGGCCAAAAACGCTTTTGAATATTCATCGAATATGGATTACAGCATGGAATTATCAAAATGCGAATGCCATTTGCGATACGGCCTTCTTCCTCTAGCTGCTTGAATTTGCGCACCAAAAGGGAACAACAATAAAGCTGCTGCACTTCGTTGCCACGCATACTTCCTACGATGCAAAGGGCCTTTTTCCCTTTTCCAAACTCATATCCCGTCACACGGAAATTGTCACGATA
>JAZQQA010000267.1:0-3363 GCA_045628825.1 Agathobacter sp. | reverse complement strand
CATTTAAGTAAAGGAGTAGATTGTGACCGAAGAACACGGCTAGATTACCAAGTACAACTCCTACCACACTTACGCTGCCCTCGCAGCAAAGCAGAATTTTCTCGATTCTGTCGTAATTCCCTCTACCATAATTTTAATCTGCGCGAACTTTTTCTGACGTGTATTGACAAATACCCCAAGGGGGTATAGTATGAATCCAACAAGATACCCCAAGGGGGTATCGCGATTGGAGGAAACTATGGCACATAGTGAAGAAGAAATGATGCAGGACGGTTGCCCTTATTGCTCAGGGAAGCACAAGGAACGTTCGGAAGCAGAATATAAAAGCTTAATGAATCGACTGAAAAGAATCGAGGGCCAGGTAAGAGGCGTAGAAGGGATGCTAGAGAGCGACGCCTACTGCACAGATATCTTGATGCAGGTGTCTGCCATTACATCGGCGCTTAACAGCTTCAACAAGGAACTGTTAAGCAACCACATGCGTACCTGTGTAGCGGACAATATTCGATCAGGTAATGACGAGGTCATTGATGAATTGGTAGTAACATTACAGAAGCTTATGAAGTAGGTGAGACGATGGAGCAATATATTGTAACAGGTATGAGCTGCGCAGCCTGCCAGGCAAGGGTGGAAAAAGCCGTGAGTGCCGTGGATGGGGTTACGAGCTGCGCAGTGAATCTTTTGACAAACTCTATGGGCGTAGAAGGAACTGCTTCTACAGAAGCAATCATTCGCGCAGTGGAGGATGCAGGATACGGCGCAAGAGCAAAGGGCAGTAAAAGCTTAGGAAACGCCGCGGCAAGTCAGGAAGATGCGCTGATTGATGAAAATTATGGAAAAATGAAAAAGAGCCTGGTGGCTTCGGTGGTGTTACTTGTACCACTTATGTATGTCTCCATGGGCCACATGATGTGGGATTGGCCGCTACCATCCTTTTTGGAAGGCAACCATGTCGGCATGGGTCTCTACGAACTGTTGCTTGCGGGCATCATTATGGTGATTAACCAGCGCTTCTTTGTGAGTGGATTTAAGGGTCTGATGCATAGAGCTCCCAACATGGATACCTTGGTGGCGCTTGGTGCTACGGCTTCCTATGTGTATAGTGTGTATGCACTTTTTGCCATGACAGTTGCGGTGGGACGGCAGCAGACGGATATGGTCATGTACTATATGGATCAATTCTACTTTGAGTCAGCTGCAACGATTCTTACACTCATTACGGTGGGGAAAACCTTGGAGGCAAAGTCCAAGGGAAAGACCACGAACGCATTAAAGTCTCTTATGAAACTGGCTCCCAAAACAGCAGTCGTGCTTGTAGATGGAGTAGAGACAACCGTTCCAATTGAGACGGTTCAGGTGTATGATCGCTTCGTGGTTCGCCCAGGAGATAGCATTCCAGTGGACGGCATCGTTCTTGAAGGAGAGAGTGCTGTGAATGAAGCGGCTTTGACGGGAGAAAGTCTTCCTGTGGAGAAAAGGCCAGGCGAGCATGTATCCGCTGCCACCATCAATCAATCTGGTTATATGGTGTGCGAGGCCACCCGCGTGGGGGAAGATACCACGTTGTCGGGCATCATTCGAATGGTCAGCGATGCAGCGGCCACCAAAGCACCAATTACAAAAATCGCGGATAAGGTTTCTGGAATTTTTGTTCCTGCGGTTATTTCGATTGCAGTGGTAACCTTTCTTGTATGGCTTGCAGTAGGGCAAGAGGTTGGATATGCCATGGCAAGAGCGGTATCCGTGCTTGTCATCAGCTGCCCATGCGCACTGGGGCTTGCAACACCTGTGGCAATTATGGTGGGAAATGGTGTCGCAGCACAGGCGGGCATTCTCTTTAAGAATGCAACTTCATTAGAGGAGGCTGGAAAAACGCAGATTGTGGCACTGGATAAGACCGGCACCATTACCACTGGTGTGATGCAGGTAACAGATGTGCTGCCATTTGGAGAAAGATCAGAAGAGGAACTGATTCAGGTTGCTGCAGCATTGGAGGCAAAGAGTGAACATCCGATTTCCAAAGCAATTCTTACCTATGCGAAAGAGATTACGCAGGAGATGCCAGAGGTTGTAGAATTTCTTGCGCATCCAGGCAATGGATTAGAAGGAAGCCTGCTGGGTAAAAAAGTCGTCGGTGGAAATGCATCCTACATGCAAAAGATGGTTGGAGCCATTCCTGGCGCACAGCAAAAACAGATTGAGCAGCTTTCCAGGGAAGGGAAAACCCCTGTCCTTTTTGCAAGGGAGAATCAACTACTCGGACTTATTGCGGTGGCTGATACCATCAAGGCAGATTCGAAGGAAGCTGTGCAGAGTCTGAAGGATTTGGGCATTCATGTGGTAATGCTGACTGGCGACAATGAGGTGACAGCACAAGCCATTGCTTCCCAAGTGGGGGTAGATGAGGTAGTAGCATCGGTGAAGCCAGATGGAAAAGAGGCCGTCATTCGAAGCCTTATGGAGCATGGTAAGGTTACTATGGTTGGTGATGGCATCAATGATGCACCAGCGCTGACCCGTGCCAACCAGGGAATTGCCATTGGAGCGGGAACTGACATTGCCATTGATGCAGCCGATATTGTGCTTATGAAGAGCAGTATTCGGGACGTTGCAGCAGCAATACGTATTTCCAGAGCCACCCTTCGTAATATCCACGAGAATTTATTTTGGGCATTTTTCTATAACATCATTGGAATTCCATTGGCGGCAGGCTGCTATGTGCATGTTTTTGGATGGACACTAAACCCAATGTTTGGCGCAGCAGCCATGGGACTGTCCAGCTTTTGTGTAGTATCCAATGCCCTTCGTCTCAATTGGGTGAAGATTCACGATGGGAAAAGGGATAAAAGTGTGAAAAACCCAATCAAAGGGAATCTTATTATAAAAGAACAAGTACAGACCGAAAGGAGAAATGAAGAAATGAAAATCGAAGTAAAAGGAATGATGTGTGGACATTGTGAGGCGCATGTAAAGCAGGCACTTGAGGCACTTGAGGGTGTTGAAAGCGCAGTTGCTTCTCACGAGGAGAATCTTGTAACCATCACCACTACACAGGAAGTATCTGAGGATGCAATCAAGGCTGCGGTAGTAGGCGCTGGATACGAATATGTTGGTGTTATTGCGTAGGCTCTAAGAAAAAACAGCAGAATGCGTAAAAAAGGGTCAAATGAAAAACTAAATTCCACTTGAGCCTTGTAAAATAGCCTCTATGACGTTTTTAAGGAATGAAAACCTAAAAGTATACCTTGGAGAGGCCAAAAAAACGTGCTAAAATTGGTGTACCGATTCTGTTTGTTTGCATAGCAAACAGACGACTGGAGCAGCTTGAGAAAAAATAAATTCCACCCGTCTCAATGAACTTTT
>JAZQQA010000266.1:0-2470 GCA_045628825.1 Agathobacter sp. | reverse complement strand
ATCACCTATGCCATTATGACAGGAGGGAGTGTATCTACCAGTCGCGCCCTTGGCATGGTGGTGCTTACCCTTGTGGCCTCGGTGCTCGGACAAGGCTACGATATGCTAAATGGCCTTGGAGCCATGATTCTTGTGCTGCTTTTTGAGAATCCCATGCTACTTTGGTATTCTGGATTTCAGTTTTCTGTAGTGGCACTCCTTGGTATAGGAGTATTCGGAACTGGCTTTGCTATGGATGCGGCAAAGCCTGGGCATCCGACAATGCTCGAGAAAATGCGAGGCGCCTTCCTAAGTAGCCTTTCAGTATGGCTTACTACCTTGCCTCTTGTGGCGTATTACTACTATGAAGTGAGCCTTTCATCAGTGGCACTGAATCTCTTGATTTTGCCTTTGCTTAAGATTATTTTTGCCTGTGGAATTGCAGGTGGCTTACTTGGTCTATGTTGGCTTGGCTTTGGAAGAGTTTTGCTTTTGCCATGTGGCTTGTTGTTGCGTTTGTACGACGTACTTGCCCAGATGTCCTTGTCCATTCCTGGGGCAAGGGTCATTGTGGGAAAGCCTGCGTTATGGCGGATACTTTTCTATTATGGTCTGATGCTTGTATTTTCTTTGTTGCTTGGACAGGCACATCAAAAGGAACGCATGGCCAGACGAACGGGTGGCACAAAAAAGCCAGAATTGCAGTTAGTGGACCAGCCGACGCTTGCAAGGAAAAAGCGTAGGAGAGAAGCTCTTCTTCGGATAGGGATTACAGGAATCCTTACGGCAATCATTTTTATCCCAAGTCCCAAGAAATTCGAAATTGATGTGCTGGATGTGGGGCAGGGAGATGGCATCTATTTTTGTACAGGGGATGCCTCTTTGTTCTTAGATGGTGGAAGTACGGACCAGCGAAAGGTGGGAGAGTACACGGTGCTACCATTCCTTAAGTCCAAAGGGGTGAAGGCAATTGATTACTGGTTTGTGAGTCATGCGGATACGGATCACACCAGGGGGCTAATTTGTGCCATGGAAAACGGATATCCAGTTCACAACCTTGTGGTGTCAAAGGCAATCGTAAATTGTGGGAATGAGCGTATGGAGGAACTTCTTCGTTCAGCAAGGCAGTATGGAGTGCAAGTCATATATATGGCAGAAGGAAATCAGATTCTTTTTCCGCAGGACAAGATCACATGCATCTACCCAAGAGCCGATGACTGGTCTGCAGATGCCAATGATTTGTGCTTGGCTTTTACCTATGAGCATAATGGGGAAAATGGAAGGTTTCGTGGTATGTTCGCAGGGGATATTTCAAGTGATGTGGAGCAGGAAATTATTAGAAGATACAAAGACAAGCCATCTGTTTTGGATGTGGATTATTACAAGGTAAATCATCATGGCTCAAGGTATTCAAGCTGTGATGAATGGGTTCGGGCCTTGTCGCCAGAGGTATGCACAGTTTCTTATGGAAATGGAAATTCTTATGGCCATCCCCATGAAGAAGCCTTGCATCGCTTGCAGGAGCAGGGGGTCAAAATAGAACGAACAGGGGAGTCTGGAGAAATAAGATTAGATGTTTCGAACATCTATTAGTTGCATGGAACACGATTTTGCGTGATAATGGATGAAGAGTTTATACGTTTGTTAGGAGTAGTTATGAATTTACGAGAGCTTGGAATAGGAAAATCAGCAGTGATTACAGAGGTTGGTTCGGAAGGAGCACTTCGTCAGCATTTCTTAGACATGGGGCTGATTCCTGGAGCAGAAGTGACGCTCATAAAGTTTGCGCCTATGGGTGACCCTATGGAGCTTCAGGTGCATGGATACCAGTTGACCCTTCGACTTGCAGATGCAGAGCAGATTGGAATTCGTCCGATTTCAGAGAGAAGTAATAAGCACGAGCGTATCACCACCATTGAGGAGTCAGATCATCCAGGTCTTGGTGAGGATGGTCGTTATCATAGCAAAGATCATGCAGATCCTCTTCCAGAAGGAACTATCTTAACCTATGCCTTGGTTGGAAATCAGAACTGTGGAAAGACGACCTTGTTTAATCAGCTTACAGGTTCGAACCAGCATGTGGGCAACTTCCCGGGAGTTACGGTGGACCGTAAGGATGGTCCGATTCGCGGCTACAAGAATACCATTGTAACGGACTTGCCAGGTATTTATTCCATGTCACCATACAGTAGCGAAGAGATAGTATCTCGTAACTTTGTGTTGGAGCAGAGACCTAAGGCAATCATTAATATCGTTGATGCAACCAATATTGAACGCAACCTGTATCTGACCATGCAGCTTCTTGAAATGGGAATTCCAATGGTTTTGGCACTGAACTTCATGGATGAAGTGGAGGGAAATCATGGTGCTATTGATATCAACCGCATGGAGGCGCTCCTTGGAATTCCAGTTGTTCCAATTTCTGCAGCCAAGAACCTTGGTGTACAGGAGCTGATTCGCCATGCAGTGCATATTGCAAAATACCAGGAGC
>JAZQQA010000265.1:0-6064 GCA_045628825.1 Agathobacter sp. | reverse complement strand
GCAATTGCTGCAGAGAAAATCCTCAGAATTGACATGGAGGCCAGTGTTATAAACTGTCGCCGTGCAATGGAGTTTGCAATCAAGTGGATGTATTCTGTGGACAAGTCTCTGGAGATGCCATATCAAGATAATCTCATAAGCCTGATGAGTACAGAAGATTTCCATGATCTTGTGGATGATGCATTATGGAAGCGTCTGGATTTGATTCGCAAGATTGGTAATCGAGCAGCGCATAATGGTCGGAAGATTACGGAAGATGAGGCAGTTCTCTGTTTACAGAATCTGTTTATCTTCATGGATTACGTGTCATATTGCTATTCAGATTGCTATGAAGAGCGACAGTATGATGTTGCCTTGCTGTCTGAAACGCATGTAGAAGCTTCTGAGGCACAATCATCAGATAGTGATGTGGATTTGCAGGCGCTGATCGCAGAAAATAAGGCGCTTAAGGAAGAACTGACATCGAAGAGAGTTGAACAGCAGCAGACATACGTTCCAAAGCCACTTGATCTGTCGGAGTACAAGACGAGAAAAATTTATATTGATTCTATGCTTATTGATGCAGGTTGGACAGAAGGCAAGGATTGGCTCAATGAAGTAGAACTTCCAGGTATGCCTAACAAGTCAGAAGTGGGATTTGCAGATTATGTCTTATATGATGATAGACACATTCCTCTTGCAGTTGTTGAAGCGAAGAGGACTTGTGTAGATGTTGCGAAGGGAAGACAGCAGGCCAAGCTCTACGCTGATATATTAGAGGAAAAGTATAAGAGAAGACCTGTAGTTTTCCTTACGAATGGTTTCGAGACAAGAATTGTCGATAATCAATATCCAGAGAGAAAGGTTGCAGTAATATACTCGAAGCGAGATCTGGAAAAACTCTTTAATCTTCAGACTATGAAGACAAGCCTGAAGCATATCATAGTGGATAAGAATATTGCTGGCAGATATTATCAGGAAGGTGCAATTAAGGCAGTTTGTGATGCCTTTGATAACCGTAATCGAAGGAAAGCACTTCTAGTCATGGCTACTGGGTCAGGTAAGACAAGAACGGTTATTGCGCTATGCAAAGTTCTTTTAGATGCTGGATGGGTGAAAAATATATTGTTCCTGGCGGATCGTAATTCGCTGGTTACACAGGCAAAACGAAATTTTGTGAATCTTTTGCCTGATTTGTCGTGTTCAAATCTTGTAGAAGAAAAAGACAATTATACTGCGCATTGTATCTTTTCTACCTATCAGACGATGATGAACTGTATTGATTCCGTGAAAGATGATAGTGGAAAACTGTTTACCTGCGGGCATTTTGATCTTGTGATTTGTGACGAGGCACACAGATCTATTTATAACAAGTATAGAGACATCTTTCATTATTTTGATGCTCCATTGGTTGGACTTACTGCAACTCCAAAAGATGAAATCGATAAGAATACCTATGGTATCTTTGATTTGGAAAATGGTGTTCCTACCTATGGATATGAACTTGCACAGGCTGTACTAGACGGATATCTTGTAGACTTTACCACGGTTGAGACTAAGTTAAAGTTTATTGAAGAGGGAATTGCTTATGATGAATTGTCTGAAGAAGACAAGGAAGCATATGAGGCGACATTTGAGTTTGAAGATGGCGAACTGCCAGAACGTATTAGTTCATCTGCATTAAATACATGGATTTTTAACGAAGATACCATTAAGCAGGTGCTTCATATACTTATGAGAGATGGACTTAAGATTGACTATGGTCAGAAACTTGGTAAAACTATCATTTTTGCAAAGAATCATGACCATGCGGAGAAGATTCTGGAGGTATTCAACAAACAATATCCAGAATTGAGCAGAGATGGACAGCCGTTTGCAAAGGTGATTGATAACTATATGACCTACGCGCAGAGCGCCATCGACGAGTTCTCTGATCCTAAGAAGATGCCACAAATAGCAATTTCAGTAGACATGCTAGATACAGGTATTGATGTTCCAGAAGTATTGAATCTTGTCTTCTTCAAGAAGGTTATGAGTAAAGCGAAATTTTGGCAGATGATTGGTCGAGGCACTAGACTTTGCCCGGGACTTGTGGACGGAGACGATAAGGATAAGTTTTATATTTTTGATTTCTGTGGGAACTTTGAGTTTTTCCGCATGAATCAGGGAAGACCTACCGCAAATATGATTGCTCTGCAGGGTGCGATTTTCTCCCTTGAATTTGAAATTGCGTATAAGCTTCAGAGTATTGAATATCAGATAGACAGACTTATTGCGTATAGAAATAAGCTTGTTGAAATGATGACTGGCAAGGTACAGGAACTGAATCGCGAGAACTTTGCAGTTAGACAGCATCTTAAGTATGTAGATACTTATTCTGTTGATGTTAATTACCAATCAATCTCTTTCGAAGATACATTGATGGTTCGTGAGGAATTGGCTCCACTTATTCAGCCTGACGGGGATGAGGCGAGTGCAGTTCGTTTCGATGCACTTATGTATGCCATGGAACTGGCTTTTTTGGCAGGTAAGGGATATGGCCGCCATCGAAGTGATTTATTCAAAAAGGTGGAAGGAATCGCAAGTGTTGCAAATATTCCTGAGATTCAAATGCAGGCGGAGCTTATCAACAAGATTCTCCATACAGACTATGTGGATAATGCTGGTATTGATGAGTTTGAACATATCCGTGTGAGCCTTCGTAATCTAATGAAATATTTGCCAAAGGGCACGATTAAATATGATACAGACTTTACGGATGAGATTTTGTCTACCGAGTGGAATGATTCCGAGCTGGATAGTGATGAATTGAAGAACTACAAGGCAAAGGCAGAATTTTATGTGCGTCAACATCAGGACAATATTGCAATTGCAAAGCTTAGAACAAACCAGCCACTTACAGAAGTGGATGTGGAGAGTTTAGAGAAAATTCTTTGGCAAGAAGTGGGCTCAAAGGATGATTATGAGAGAGAATATGGGCATAAGCCTTTGGGTGAATTTGTTCGTGAGATTGTAGGTCTTGATATGAATGCGGCTAAGGAAGCTTTCTCTGAGTATCTTAATGACACAAATCTTGATAGTCGACAGATTTACTTCGTGAATCAGATAGTGGAGTATATTGTTCATAATGGAATGATGAAGGATTTGTCTGTGCTTCAAGAGTCACCTTTTACAGATAAGGGTAGTGTTGTTGAATTGTTTACAGATTTGAACGTGTGGATGGGAATCCGAAAGGTGATTGATCAGATTAATGCAAATGCTGCAGCGTAACTTTGAAATGCCATAAAAATGAAAGCGGCCAATCGCAATTGGCCGCTTGTTTTTATCTCAGCATTGCCTTCACTGCCACAAAAATGATTGGCACAAGCAGCGCTGGTAACAGATTCAAGGTCTTACAGTTCTTAATCTTTAAAATATTGAGTCCACTGGAGAAAATAAGAATTCCTCCAACAATGGATAGCTCTGTCACAAGGTCTGTCAGTGCATCTCCTGTAAAGAATGCAGTGCAGACATACTTTGCAAGCACATAGAAGGTCCCCTGCCACAAGAACAACACAGGAGCTGCAAAAATCATTCCAATTCCATAGGTGGATGCAAGTACCGTAGAAGTCACAAGATCCAAGGTCGCATTGGTGAACAGGTAGGTGTGATCCCCATACAGAGCACTCATAACAGGTCCAAGAATCGACAAGGCTCCTATACAATATAAGAGCAATCCCGTCGCAAGTCCCTCTCCCAAAGATCCTGTCTTAGAAAAACGATTGACGAGTCTCTGGAATCGTCCATCCAAATCAATCCAGGTTCCCAAAAGGCCGCCAAGCGCAAGGCTCACAATAAAAAGGACTGGATACTTGCTATCTCCCATGTGGCCAACCACAGCATTGATTCCAAGCACCGTTGCTGCGAGTCCCATGGCGGTGTACAAGACATCCTGATATTTTTCTTTGATTCCCTTCTTAAGCACACTGCCCAGGATACTACCAAGGCATATGGTTGCAGTGTTTACAATTGTTCCAATCATTATCTCACTCCGATCAGTCCGATGGCACACGCAGAAATCACAATCTGAATAATTGCAAAACGGAATACCACCTGTGTATTCGACCAATCTCCATTCTTACGCACATGATCGTGAATTGGAGTCAAGGTGTTCTTCAGAATACGAATCTTAAGGAAACGAAGAAGTGCAACCTTCACAAGGCCAAGTCCACCATCAACAATAAATACTGCTGCTACAAGAAGGTATAAGAATGGGCAACCAGTCTTAAGCGCCACAAGCGCAACAAACATACCCTCTGCGCGAGAACCGGCGTCTCCCATAAGAAGCTTGCTTGGTGTCGCATTGAACCAAAGGTAGCCGAGCATAACTGCTACGAACATTGGAATCGTATAAGAAAAAGGATCGTTGTTGCCAAGGATCTTGTAAATCACAAATACACTACATGACGAAATTACAGTCAAGGTTCCAGAAAGTCCATCCACGCCGTCGGTACAATTGGTCACATTGATGGCTGCCCAAATAAGCGCTACCGTCAAAAGGCCAAATACCACTGGATGGAAGTGTACGGTCTGTCCGATGATCGCAAAGGTAACATCGCTTCCATTAAAGTAAAGGTAAGTTACCGCCACAACAATGGCTACCACAAGATCAAGCGCTCCCTTTAAATACTCATTCCATGGCTTATCTGCTGCATCATCAAAATATCCTGTGAACATCTCAATTACAATGAGAAGCAAATAAATTGCGATTTCTGCATTCATACGAACGAACAAAAGAGTTGCAGCTACAAATACAAATACAAAAATAAGACCTGCTCCTCTTGGTTTACCAGCTGACTTTGCACCCTCAACTGCAAACTGTCTTCCCATATCCTTAGGTAAGAACTTGCTCAGCTTACTGATACAGAAAGTAGATGCAACAAATGCAAAAAGCATTCCAAGGAAAATAAGCGCGTTGTAATCCATTGCTGTCAAATAATGTAACATATATTTCCTCCTCAAAGTACGTAACATACTTTATTATAACTACCATTTATGATATAACAACATAAGTATTATATGGAGGCACTCCAAAAAAGTAAAGTTTTTACTTGCATTTTCAATTTATTATGATAATATATACTCACACGCTTTAAAGCGTTAAAGTATTTGAGGGACAATTACTAGACTCGTGTTCCCTCCAGGAGGATATGAAAAATGGCTCAGAGAGGCGACTTAATGACCGTGCGTTCCGACATTCGTGTATTGGACGCAACCATCCGTGATGGCGGATTAGTGAACAACTTTATGTTTACAGATGAATTTATCAGTGCATTATATCGTGCCAACGTTAAGGCTGGCGTAGATGTAATGGAGTTTGGATATAAGGCTTCTAAGGAACTTTTTGATGTTACCAAGTTTGGTAAGTGGAAATTCTGTAATGAAGAAGATATCCGTGCAGTTGTTGGCGAGAACAACTCAGATATGAAGATTGCCGTTATGGCTGACGTAGGACGTTGTGATTACAAGCACGACATCATTGACAAGAAGGATTCTGTCATTGATATGGTTCGTGTCGCTACCTATGTACATCAGATGCCAGCAGCAATCGAGATGATTGAAGATGCCAAGGAAAAGGGATACGAAGTAACCTGTAACATCATGGCAATCTCTAATGCCAAGGAATCAGACCTTGATCAGGCTCTTGAAATGGTTGGAAACTCATCAGCAGATGGTTTCTACATCGTAGATAGCTACGGCAGCCTCTACCCAGAGCAGATTCGTGCGATTGCTGATAAGTATATGGAAATCGCTGACAAGTATGGCAAGTATGTTGGTATGCATGCGCATAACAACCAGCAGCTTGCATTCGCTAACACCATCGAAGCACCTGCTCGTGGCGTAAGCTTACTCGATGCAACTATGATGTCTATGGGACGTGGTTCAGGAAACTGTGCAATGGAGCTTCTTCTTAGCTTCCTTAAGAACCCTAAGTACAATGTATATCCAGTGCTTAAGTTCCTTGAGGAGTACATGCTTCCTCTTCGTGAGAGCGGACTTAAGTGGGGTTATGACATTCCTTATCTTCTTACTGGTAGACTGAACC
>JAZQQA010000264.1:0-8455 GCA_045628825.1 Agathobacter sp. | reverse complement strand
AATCGAATCATCGGTAATCTGTCCACCGCCTAAAGCAAGTGAAACAATTGTGTTCATTGGGCCAGTTACTACCATGTTAAGGGCAATAACAGTAATAAGTGCGAAGCCAATCCATGTCTCTGCACGGAATAACTTTTTCTTTGCTACAGGCTGCTTTAATACAACAATGCTACAGATAATTGCAAGTAAAAGTGCAACTGCTATAACAATGATTTCAGTTTTACATGCCTGTAATGCTGCGATCACGTCGCTTGGATTAATTGCTAACATTTCCTTTTCTTCCTCCTTATAATTCAGAAAAATGTTTCTATATCCATAGGGTCTCTTCTTCTCCCTTATAGATCATGTGTGAATATTTTATGCTTCCTTCTTTGTGGCCTCTCCATCTGAGAAAATCCACTTGTTCACAAAGAAGAATACAACCATTGAAACTCCACCATTTAATACGACAGTTAAGATGTTGTAGATGAAGTCAGGAATGCTAAATACTGGGTTGTCTGCTGCTACCGCAATCCATGCACAGTTAATTGAGTTAACTACACAAGTAACTACACAGAATGCAATCAGATATACAAGTCCCTGTACCGCAAGATTGCCCTTTGAGCGGAAGGTTACATTTCTCTGTAAAAAGAAATTGATGACCTCTCCTATGAACATGGCAATCATGTACGCACAGAAGTATGGCAAGCCACCCTGATTTGCACCATAGCCGATGATGTACCACTTAAAGGTAACACCGAACAAGGTCACATCCACTCCTGGGAAACCAAAGTCAATCAGTGGAAGTCCCACAAAAAGCTTTGGCAAAAACTGAAGTATCAAATACTTGAATACGGTAATCAGATTGCTGATGATAATAAATAAACCACCTTCGCGAATCCACTGCGCTGCCTTTGGGCTTCTCTCTTCAAATCTGCTCCAAAAATTCATTATTTATTTCACCTCCCTCAATTCTTTTTCATAATTCTTATTCATTCTTCCATTTCGGAAGAATCCGCCGATGACTCCGCCAAGTCCCTTGAAGAAATGGCCATTTGCAATCGTAACGATTGATTCCGCCATTTCTCTACTAACCATTCCACCAGACATTTTGGAAATAGCTCTAAATGGCATATTATAAATGAATAAGATATTCAAATCTGGAACACCCTTCTCATAAGACTTATCCAGCAAATTCTGGAGAATCTTGTATACCAGTCTGCAAAGACCACTCTTTGCATACTTCATCTGACAAAGGGCATCGTTGATTTCAAGTAGTCCAACCTTTTCCTCTGGAAGGACCTTGCCATAGAATACCTGGAATTCTTCATAGTGAACATTTCGAACAAGTCCTGCCTTGTAGCTTGGAAGCTTCTCGATATCATATGGCAACACATCGGTTGTCGAAGCCTTCTTAACTGTGCCCTGAAGCTTCACGCTCATTACATTCTCACATACGAAGATGTCATAAAGACCACCTTCCACTTCCCACGCATCCGTTGCGGTATTAAAGTAACGGAAGGTCTTATCATCGAAAAGGATTTCTACATCCTTAGATTCTCCAGCCTCAAGAAATACTTTTTTGAATCCCTTTAATTCCTTCTTTGGCCTTACAAGCTTACTATCTGTTTTACCAATATAAAGCTGTGCAATCTCTGCACCTGCCACACTACCTGTATTGGTAATGGTGAACTTCACACCATCCTCAAATACCGTAAGATTCGAATAAGCAAATGTGGTGTAAGAAAGACCAAAGCCAAATGGGAACTGAACTGCGACATCAGCAGTATCATAATAGCGATAACCAATAAATGGTCCTTCGCGATACTGAAGATTTCGATACTTCTCATCTGCATAATTGAAGATGGAACAATCCGCATAATTATATGGGTAAGATTCATTCAACTTACCAGATGGATTCGTCTGTCCCATCAGAAGTTCGATCATTGCAGAAGCGCCCGCCTGGCCGGTTAAATATCCATGCAAAAGGCCTTCAAGCTTATCAAGGAATGGCATTTTAACTGCAGAACCTGCAGACATCACGCCTACGATATGCTTATTGGCGATGTAAAGTTCCTCGAGTTCTTTAATCTGGTACTCAGGAATATCCATTCCCAATCGATCTGCGCCTTCTGACTCTGCGATTTCATCAAGGCCAAAGAAGAACAGTACAACATCTGCTTCTGAAGCAGAATCTACAATCGTCAAATCATACTTGGCAATCTCATCCCAAACGGTTTCAACCTTAGTCGCATTTACCTGTGAGGAACCAGCGCCCTGGTAACGAGGCTTCTGTACAAATGGTCCTTTTAATGCAACCTTTGTTCCCGCCTTAAGTGGAAGAACTGCATTCTCATTCTTTAATAACACTGCACTATTAAGAATCGCCTTCTTTGCAATGGCATGGTGCGCTTCCACATCGAAAGGAGCCTTATTCTCTCTTGTCTGCACAAAGTAAAGAGCAGCCTCCACAATCGGTAAAATTGCTGTATCGATTTCTGCCTCTGTGATTCTTCCATTCTCGACTGACGCAAGGATTTCTCTTGCTGAGTCAAGACCAGGATTTGGCATCTCGACATTGGACTGGCATTTCACACCTTCGGTATGATCGTTGCTTGCGCCCCAGTCGGTAACAACAATTCCATCAAATCCCCACTCATTTCTAAGAATATCAACTAAGAGATGGCTGTTTTCATTGGCATACTTTCCATTTACTTCGTTATAGGAAGACATAATGGCTTTTGCCCCACCCTCTTTTACCGCAATCTCAAAAGCAGTCAGATAAATCTCTCTTAACGTTCTCTCATCTACCACTGCATTCATTGCCATACGACGATATTCTCTTGAATTCACCGCAAAGTGCTTTGGGCAAGCATAGATACGCTTGCTCTGAATTCCTCTGATGTATGCAGCTGCCATTTTTCCAGCAAGAACTGGATCCTCAGAGAAATACTCGAAGTTTCTTCCACACAATGGAGAACGCTTCATATTAAGACCAGGTCCAAGTAAGACATCAACTCCCTGTGCCACAGCCTCTTCACCAAGTGCTGCTCCAATCATTTCACCGATGGACTCGTCCCAGCTGTTTGCTGCTGTTGCTGCAGTTGGGAAGCAGGTTGCAGGAAGTGATGCATTGAGTCCCAAGTGGTCTCCCTCGCCTTCCTGGCGTCTTAATCCATGAGGACCATCTGAAAATGTAATTGAGTTAAGACCTAGTCTTTGGATATCCCTTGACTCCCACTCATTTTTTCCACTAAGTAATGCGGCTTTCTCAATCAGAGTAAGCTGCGAAATAATTGTTTTTGCGTCCATTTTTTACTCCAGTTAATTTGTCTGTTTCCTGTTTCATTATCGATGCATTTTATATATCACATCCAAGGCAAAAAAAATCGTCCTCAAGGATAACTTGTCGAAATCCGAGGACGATTGGTAATTTTTATTCTATTTTTTTGCTGAAAGCAGTACTTTTACCCTAAACCAATTTCCTTCCACACTTGCCTTCATGGCACCTCCATATTTCTCAGAAACCTGAAGTATGGATTTCAGGCCAAAGCCGTGATGAACTTCATCCAGCTTGGTGGTAGTCGGCATATTATCCTTAGAGAATACCACATCGCCATTCTCATCACGGATGCCTTCAAAGCAATCACAATAGTTTTCACATTCAATAATAATAAACTGATTCTTCTGCTTCACTGTTAAGGTAATAAGTCTATGCTCTTTATCTTCTACCAGTTGCGTCGCCTCAATGGCATTATCCAAAATATTACCGAATAAAGAGCATATGTCCTTGACATGAATTCCCGAAAGGACATCTCCATCTACCATGGCATTTAAGGTAATTCCCTTCTTCTCACACTGTAGTCCTTTTGTGGTCAGAACAACATCAAGCACCTTGTTCCCGGTGTTCATGAAAGATTCTTGTATGGCAATAGACTGTTCGATGTCTGCCAGAATCTCATTCCTTTTAACAGGATCCTCTTCTCCCTTCAGGGCCAGAATGTAATGCTTCATATCATGCATTTCCTTACGGAGCAATTCTGAATTATCCAGAGCAAGTCGATACTGCTCGTACTGCTTTTGGAAAAGTTGATTGATTGCATCCGACTCTGTCTTGAATGCAAGCTCATTTCTCCTTGCGATATAGTTCATGAGCATAAGCATACCTCCGAAATCTACCAAGGTACGCACATACAGCATATTGGTTGGCTCTGAAAAAGGCGTTGCAGTCCATACAAAGGAGATATTAGACATGATGAAGGAGCCAATGCCTATGGTCAACACACTAAGCAATTCGCGGCGACTAATATCAAGTCGCATTTCATCATGGTAATTGTGCTTCTCTACCTGATAAAAGGTAAAGTAAACCAATGCATAGACAATCATCATGATAATAAGCGAATGGCTAAACACATAGCGGCTAGTAAAACGAATCTCCCATACACAAAGCTGTCGATATAGGGAAGCCGTAAACTCAGCCAAAACAAATGCCTGTATCGTAATCACAAGGCAATCCATTGGCTTATTATCGGAAAGAAAAAAAATAGATACATACATAATTGCCACAGCCGCAATCATAGTTGGAATCCAAAACCAAATGGATAGAATTCCTGCCACAAACTGTATGGCCGTCATGGTAAGAAAAGAAAGCACAAGCCCAATAACATATTTGTATGACTCATACCGCCTCTTATAGATATTCAGATATAGGAAAACTGCCAGCCACTCTGCTATCGCAGTAAAAAATCTTGGTGTATCCTGAATAATCTCAGGATGTAAAAACGCGTTGTAGCTCATTATATGATTCCTTCCGTTAACTCACCCATAAATTCCTTTTTGCGAGAACGACTAATCGGCAACCTCGTTCCGTCTGCAAGGAGAAGTTCCTCCTTTTCCACGGCATCAACCTTCTTCAGATTGACAATATACGCATTATGGCATTTGCTAAATCCATGTCCGGAAAGTATCTCCTCAAACTTTTTGAGCGGCCCTCCAGTGACATAATCTCCACTACCAGTATGAACAATCACATTATTCCGCTGACTTTCAACATATGTAACATCATCCCCATCTATTTTGATTTGACGATCATTCACACTGATGCGGAAGGCAAACTTCTGTCGCCTCGCATTGATGCGCTCCATAGTCTTATCAAAAATCTTTTCAAATGCCGCAAAAGGGACAGGCTTTAGAACATAACCTAACGCATCAACCGCATAGCCCTGAACCGCATAGGAAACTGTGGATGTAATAAAGATTAGTATCACATCAGAGTCAATCTTTCTGATTTTCTCTGCGGCCTCCATTCCATTCATATGCTTCATCTGGATATCTAGAAAAATGATATCGAACTGGCCTCTGTACTCGTCGACCAGGTCAATTCCATCCTGCATCCAAGTGATGTTATAATCCTTGAAATCACTACCAGCACATTTTCTTATGTAGTTCTCCAGCACCTCAAAATGCTCTCTTTCGTCTTCCACAATACATACTTGAATCATAAATACCTACTTTACATTCTTTTTAATCATGCCGTTCAAAGGCATTGTCATAGCACTCGCAAAATCTGGCGGAAAAGGATGGTTCAATGCCATCTGCGTACAAATGCGAGATATCACCCATACCAATCACACGAAAACTTGCGATTCCTTGCCTTCGTTCTTCAGAAACCACTGTCGTAATGGAGGTTGGGAGCGCACAGAAATTGTGCCACAAGAGCATTGGCGAGCAATGCAGCAAACGACTGAGAAGCACACACTCTAGTCCAAAATGACAGAAGAAAACAATGGTATCATTGTTTGGCTTAAGAACTCTATAATAATGTCCCTCTGCTTCATCGCAAAGTGCATAACCATGGGATTCCATAAGTGCATCAAGAGACGCACAGACCTTCTCGTATTCTGCTGGTACCATGCCCTCTTCCATAACTGGATGATGCTGCCATTCCTTGGCATCATAAAATGCTTCCTCTTTGGTCCAATCTGCTGGCAGCCAATCCCATGAGATATTCTTTTTGGTGGTATCATCTGGGCGATTGATGAGAGGCGGAAACTCTCGAAGCCAATCCAAAATAATCGCATCATTTCTCCCAAGCAATTCCAGTGAACAAGACGCCGTGTCTTTTGCTCTTCCAAGAGGCGACACATAGATGTTTTTGATGCCACCACAGGCTTCATCTATACGTGCTATCCGTTTTGCCGCAGATCTGGCTTCTGCCCAGCCTGCTTCTGTCAAAGTATCCAGTTCATAATTTGGATCCCCATGTCTTACAATAATGATTTTCATTCACTTATTCTCCGTTTACTATTCATGCATTGTCCTGTCTTTATGTTCCAGAATAACCAGCAATATCTATCCAGTATACAAAGTGTGCTTGGCAGACATCGCAACGGAACAGATGTGCCTCAACGGTTCCTTCTTGCAGACGTTCACGTAGCGCTTTTGCTTCTCCCCTGGCATAAGTATTTCCTTCATAGTTCCAGTTCTTTAGATATTCCATCCACATTTCCTTGGAAATATCCTCTTCTCTCAGTTTTCCTAAATATACGCCTTCTTCCCCACAATGTTCTGGCCAAAAGTAGGCAGAAGTATTTTGTGTTTGATATCTTGGTATATAGCATTCACAGGTAGGACACAAAGTTATAGAATCTCCCTCCTGCGTTGGTTTTTGATATACAATTTTCGTAGGCTTACCACAGCAATCGCATACTGCCTCTTGTAATTTGTATGCCCCCGTATGTAATGGATACGGATGCTTTTTCGACACCGAATATGCCCTCTCTTCAAGTGCCTGTTCTAACACAGCCTGGCGCTCCTCGTGTACTACCTTTGCCTGATACATGAAGGAAGAATCCATTTCCTTTACTAACACATAGCTTGCTCGGTTGAATGCTTCCCTGACATGCTCATTCACATCATTGATTACCATATATTCGCCATCATTTCGTTCTAGAATTCCATGTGCGCCGCCCGTATAATAAATCGTCTTTTTTAGTGGTTCCCCGGGGAAATATCCATTAAACAAAAACATCAATTCATTGTCGTCGTTGACAAGCACACCTGAATCACCCATCAACTCGCACAAGCCCAAATCTATTGCCATTGTTCTCAACCCTCTCAGCAAAAAAACATAAGATGCCCATTACACTTACTGCAACGGAACAAATGCCCTTCCACTTCTTTACACGCTACCGCAGCACGAATTTCACCATGTCGAACCACGTCTACATCTGATAAACTATAATCCCAATTGTCAACAATTTCATCCCAGATTTTATCTCCAAGATCTTCCATTCTAACACGGCCTAAATATACTGCTGGCTTGCCACAATGGCAGAGCCAATTCGGTGCACTTTTCGACAATGTTTTGATTGGTGGTGTATTGCAAAGTATCGTCTCATCCCCCAACAACCCAGGAATTGGAACACGAAAGGCTGCCGTAAATGTGGCGTTTTTCCTTTTCGCTGCTTTCCCAGAAGCGATGCACTTCGGACATATTGTATATTCTCCTTCCAAGGGATAAAGCTCTCCTCTATATGCCAGAGCGGTTTTCCTCTTACAAATATCGCATCGTGCATGGACAATTTCGAACGCCCCCGTTCTTTGAGGGTATGGATGAAGATTGTAGATATAATCATGCAGTGCAAGTGCCTGCTTGGCAAAATGTTTTACCTCTTTCTCTTCCACATCCGCATAATATTCATACTGTGAGTCCACTTCTTTAATAATCACATTTTTTGCTTTTTTTAACTGAGGTCGCATATCCTTATGCACCATGTCCAGAAGAAGACATTGTTCCCCCTTTCGTCTTTGGAACACTGCATTCTCTTTCCCGTCATACCAAATCACAGGAAAATCTGGTTCTCCTTCATAGTAGCCAGGAAGCATAATCAATAACTCATCGTCATCATTCGTAAGGATATTATACCAAGCCAAAGGCTCACAGTATTCTGGCTTCATTATCATTCCTCCATATACGCTTATTATTCATGCATAGCCCTATCTTTATGTTCCAGAACTCCAAAATATTCATCGCAATGTCTACACTTAAATACATGGGTAACACAATCAACATCATCTTCCCTGGCATGGACAAACATAGCTCGATCGTCTACATTACGAAGCACCTTCTCCAGCAGGTCATCTGGAATATCCTCATCATAAGAGAAAAAATCATAGCATCCCACATACTCACAGGCCTCACCACAATGTACTGGCCACGCCTCCTTGTTGCTTCGATACGCTGGTGTGCGATACATAACTTCATCACGTCCTACCGCTTCTACCTCATCTGATGGATTAATGACGTAATTGAACTTAACCGAAAACTTGCTCGCAGCTACTCCTGAAGAAAGGCATTCCGCACATAACTGTAATCGATAATCCTCTTCATTGGTACCCTTGTTTCTCCCATTCCACCATTTCGAATAAGAGATATGATACTTCTCTGCTTTTTCTCCACAGCAATCGCAAGTTC
>JAZQQA010000263.1:0-7423 GCA_045628825.1 Agathobacter sp. | reverse complement strand
CGTGCAGTTAGAAAAGCGTGGTATTGTTAGCACTGAAACTGCCAAGGATTTGCATTTTATACGAAAGAAGTGCAATAAGGGTAGTCACTTTAATACTTTTTTTGAATCACGCAATATGCTAACCAATGTATATAGGGCGTTTTATCGTCAGTCCTATCTGATTGTGCATGGATATCTTGATCCAAAGCGTGTAGAAGAAATTTGTCAGGCTTCTGCAGAACGATATCGTAGGTGGCAAAGCGAACGTCAGGCAAAGCGCGCAGCGGAATCAAAGCACGAGGAGGAAATGTCTCACATTGCTGTAGACCTATTTCGAATGTGGGAAGGTGAGCGTCAGGCAAAGCTTGCCGCCCAGTCTTCACCAGGGGCGCAACGCGTACACGCCCAGGAACAAAGACCTTTGCAGGCACAAAGAGCGCAGGCCAAGAGAACATTGCAGCAGAAGAGACAGAAGGCAATTGCATGGAAGGTAGGGCTTGCCTTTATCGGTTATGTGATGGTTATAGCATTTTTGCTTTCTGCTTTTGTATAGGGGAAAAGGAGAAGTTATGAAAAATACAAGTAGACATCTGCAGAACGGAATTGTTCTTGCAGAGAAGTATCAAATTGAAGAGGGAATCGGAGATGGCGGCTTCAGCCTTACTTACCGTGCAAAAGATTTGGCGCTAGAGAGAACTGTTGCTATTAAGGAATTTTTCCCAAGAGGCATGGTAGAGCGTGGAGAAGATGGCAAAATGGTTGTTGCCAATAACAATGAAGAAGACGCATCATTTTTCCGCGAGGAGAAGGAGAAGTTTATCGAGGAAGGACGCCGTCTGGCCAAGTTCTATAGCCTTCCAGGTGTAGTGTCAGTACTAAATTTCTTTATGGAAAATGGAACTGCATACCTTGTTATGGACTACATCGATGGAGAGACATTGGCACAGCGTCTAAAGTCTAATGGAAAGCCATTTGCTGTAAAGGAGATATTGGAGGATCTTCGCCCTGTTGTTCTGGCACTTCAGAAGATTCATGAGGCAGGGCTTGTGCATCGTGACATCAGCCCAGACAATATCATGATTAGCAGGGAAGACAATAAGGTATATTTGATTGACTTTGGAACAGCTAGAGTTTCCAACTCAGGTAGCGATCATGCCTTGTCTGTATACTATCGTCCTGATGGCTATACACCAGTGGAGCAGCTTCGAAGCAACGGGCAACAGGGCCCATGGACTGATGTCTATGCCTTCTGTGCCACCGTGTATCGTTGTATTACAGGCAATTGCCCAGATGATGTGCAAAGTCGTCTGGAGGAGGATGGATTAAAGCGTCCATCGAGTCTTGGTGTGGAAATCTTACCTGAGGTAGAGGATGCGCTTATGGCAGGGCTTTCCCTCTATGCGAGAGATCGAATTCAGGACATGAAGGAGTTGTTCCACCGCCTTTATGATCCAGGTGTGACAATGCCAGGTCCTAAGGAAGTCGAGGAAGAGCCTGTGACAATGCCAGTTACAGTCCCAGGAAAGGCAGAACCAAAGCCACTTCCAAAACCACTCCCTGCTGAGGAGGATAAGGCAGAGACAGCAGAGGAGCCAGAGGAATTTGAATGTCCACAGTATGGAAAATTGCCAGAGCCTGGAAGAGTGGAAATTGGTACAAAACAGAAGAAGGCTTCGATCAAGGCGTATATTTTTTCCTTTGCCTTCTTAATTGTTTTGATCCTTACTATTGTAATTGCTATGGATGCGGATAAATACGGTGTGGAAAAGCACTCTACAACGAGTGGAACCACGATAGCCCTTTGCTACGATTTGTATGAAGGGGAATACGCTGGCGGAGAAGCAGTTTATTTCTTTGATATCAATGATCAGACAAAATTGGTTAGTGTAAACTTCTACGACGCACAACAGGAAGTTGCCAAGATAGTAACCATTAACGAAGATGGTAGATGTTTGGAAGATGGTTCTCTTGAGAAGGACTACACGTTGAGCTGGAAAAAGAGAAAAACGGACTTGGGATTTGTCGAAGGATTTTTGAAGGAGAATGTACCATATATTACACTTGGAGACCACATCTATAGTGGTTCATTCCAAGAAAAAGATGGGTCATATTGCAAAATCTATCTCGATGAAGACGGCGATCCCACATCGCAAGTATGGTATCACCCAGACGAAAACTATACGCAATATACCTATTATTACAAAGGGGGGTTGCAAAAGTCCTTCCAAGGAAAGTATGTGGGAAAATACCAGTACGATGAAGATAAGGATGGAGTTACCAGAATTATCGAAGCCCGTTCTTGGTATGAAGATGGTTCTGAACAAATGGTTCGATACTATGAAGATGGAAAGACTTATTACAAGGAATACGATGAAAATGGTAAGTTGATTGAAGACAAGTCGTGGGAATGCACCTTGGCGACAGAATAAGGAGAAAGAAAAATGTCATTATTAAGTCTAGTTTTAATAAATTTGCTAGTCGCGGTTACGGTTTTAAGCATTGTGCGATTAGCTGGCTTACAAAAGAATAAAGAGAAGGTGGAACTAGACACGCAGGGTGTCTGGGAATCCCGCTTCTTAGGTGGTTTGCTGGATCAGATTTTTGCAATCGGCGTATCCGTTGGAATTATTGCTCTCTTTGGGAAAACGATTACGAAGTTTTTGCCTTTGGCAGCAGCTTTGTATTTTGCATACCATTTGATTTTCGAATTGGCATGTGACGGCATGACACCAGGCAAGAAGATTGGAAGAGTAACGATTATTAGCGTAAATGGAAACAGACCTTCTACCACGGATTATGTGGTGCGTGATTTGATTAAGACGATGCCAGTGTTAATCGCATTTCTACTTCCATGGGCAACTATTCAGATTGTTGTAAAAGCGATTGTTGTACTTATTTATTTACTTGTTCCAGTATTCCAGTCAAAAAAAAGAACCTTGCACGATTTGGTGGCTGGAACCACCGTAATTCGTAAGGCTGATGCAGAAGAATTAGCAACTCGCCAAGAAGAAGCAGCAGAAGAGCAGGTAGAAGAAAAGGTAGTGTCGGTACCTGAAAAACCAATGAAGCAGGAGAAGCCAGTGGCACCAGTAAAGGCTGCGGAACCTGCAAGACCTGTTGAACCAGCGAAGCCGGTTGCTCCAGTTAAGCTGCTTACACCAGCGGTGGTTGGTTTGTCTGGAAAATACGAAGGAACTTACGTGGAGTTAATGGGAAGTGTTATGCTAGGCCGCGCATTGGATTGCAATATGGTATTTGATGCGGATGCAGCAGGCATTAGTAGAAAGCATTGCTCTGTTGCGTATCGGCCAGAGGATGACACGTTCGTGCTTACGGATCTGAATTCCACCTATGGAACCTTCCTAGAGGATGGAAGCAAGCTGGAACGTGGCGCATCAAAGGTATTATCTGAGGGAGCAATCTTTTGGATTGGAGACAAGCAGCGTTTCCAGTTCCAAAAGCTCAATCTCTAAAGGGCACAGGAAATTAGTGCAAATTAATTCCTGCGCATACCTTTATGATAAGGATATAAAAAGGAATTAAGAAGAGGAGATATGAAAATGGAGAACAGATACTTAAAAAAGGGGACAATTTTACAAGGGAAATATCTAGTAGAGCGTGTGCTTGGGGAAGGCGGATTTGGAATTACCTATCTTGCCCAGGACTTGAATCTGGAACGTTATGTGGCAATCAAGGAGTATTGTCCAAGAGAATTCGCAAGTCGCAGCAGTGAAGATGGAATGACCATTCGCCCATTTAACGATGAAGAAAGCCAGCTGGTATTTGAGCGAGAGAAGGAGAAGTACATCGAGGAAGCACGTCGTTTGGCGAAATTCTATGATTTGCCAGGCGTGGTATCGGTACTAGACTTTTTCAACGATTATGGCACCGCTTATCTGGTAATGGACTATATCGATGGTGAGACCTTAAGCCAGTATATGAAGCGCAATCAAGGACCAATGAGCGTAAGAATGACCCTTCGCCTTATGAAGCCAGTTATGGAGTCGCTTGCGGTGATGCATAAGGCTGGAATCGTACATCGTGATATTAGTCCAGACAACATTATGATCAACAAGAGCTTGGATAAGGTGTTTTTGATTGATTTTGGTACTGCCAGAAGTACAGATATTGAGAGCAATCGCTCGCTTTCTGTGTATAAGAAGGGGGGATTTACCCCTTTGGAGCAGCAAAGCTCTCATGGCAATCAGGGACCATGGACCGATGTCTATGAACTCTGTGCTACCATCTATAAGTGCATTACAGGCCACGTACCACAGGAAGCAGTAGACCGCGTGGTAGAGGATGAATTGCTTCGTCCATCGGAGTGTGGGGCTTTGATTAATGGGACTACAGAACAAGTCATTATGGATGGTCTTGCCATTCGCGTGAAGGACCGCATCCAGTCTATGGATGAGTTGGCTAGACGCTTAAAGGAAGCGGATGATGAACTAAATCAGTGGCCAGTTCCGGAACAGGGACCTGTGGTGACTTCTGTTACGATGCCAGTGAAGGCAGAGCCAAAGCCATTGCCAAAGGTGGAACCAAAGGCAGAGGAAAAACCAAGAATCTCCCCAAGGGAAGTTGAAAATTTCTTATATAGACAGTGTGAGATTTGGCGTGAAGTGACACAAAAGTCGCTAATTTGGAGCACTATTATAGCATTTCCTTTTATTGGCGGTGGTGTTGGCTTGCTAATCTATGCCGTATTGTATGGAACGCTTAACTCAGTAATTGGAGCGTCTATTGTTTTTTTTGTGTTAATATTACTATGTTTCGCTGTGGGAGGAACATGTGTGAATTCAATACAGAGACCGTACCTGGATCAACTTCAGATGTGCTTCTTACGCAATATAGCACCGACAAATGTAACGGAACTTCAGGTGTTAGCGGAAATAGAATTGATGAAGAGGGGCCGTGTTCGAATTCAGAAGTCGTTTTACCAAATCCAATATGGAAAAGTGAATGTGGCACATAATTATGAAACGACTAGACAATATTTTTACTCGTCCCTTAGTGTGGCGGACAATATTTCCGAAGAGATCAAGCGTGAATGGGAGAAGATTGCAAGAGAGAAGGGAATTTTACGATAAGTAATGTGTTTGGAGGATTTTTATTATGAAAAGGAATGCAAGACATTTGCCCGAGAAGATGATTCTTCGTGGTAAATATATGATTGAAGACGTCCTGGGGGAGGGCGGATTTGGAATTACATATCTTGCGACAGATCTTGATTTGGAGCGTAAGGTTGCAATCAAGGAATTCTGTCCAAGAGAATATGCTGGCCGTGATGCAAATGATGGAATGACAATTATTCCGTTTGATGATGCAGAAAGCCAGGATTTATATGAGCGAGAGAAGGAGAAGTTTATCCAAGAGGCTCGTCGTTTGGCGAAGTTCTATAATCTTCCAGGTGTTGTATCCGTGCTGGATTATTTTAGCGATTATGGAACAGCATATCTCGTTATGGACTATATCGAGGGCGTTACCATCAGCCAGTATATGAAGCGTGAGGGAAAACTGATGACAGTGGAAGAAACTCTTACACTGATGCAGCCGGTTATGGAATCTATTGAGAAGATGCATGAAGCCGGAATTATGCACCGTGATATTAGTCCTGATAACATCATGATTAGCAAAGATCTGGATAAGGTTTACCTTATTGATTTTGGTACAGCAAGAAGCACAGACATTGAGAGCAATCGCTCTCTTTCTGTGTATAAAAAGGGTGGATTTACCCCACTTGAACAGCAGAGTACCCACGGAAACCAGGGACCATGGACCGATGTCTATGAACTTTGTGCGACCATCTACAAGTGTATTACAGGACGTGTTCCACAGGAGGCTGTGGATCGTGTGGGGGAGGACGGGCTTGTGCGCCCTTCTGCTTGTGGTGTGGCAATTTCTTCAGAGGTGGAAGAGGTACTGCTGGCAGGACTTGCCGTTTATGTAAAGGATCGTATCCAGTCTATGAAGGAATTGGCAGAGCGATTTGCTAAGGCCCAAGAAGAAATGATGACTGCACCAATCCTAGAGGAACTGCCACCTACAATGCCAGCAAGACCGGAGCCAAAGCCATTGCCAAAGGTTGAGGCAAAGCCAGTGGTAGAGCAAGCTCAAACGCCAAAACAAAGTGTGAAGCGGTATTCGCGAGATGAAATTCGTACTTATATTGCTGAAGAGGAAGAAGCGGCGAAGGCATATGGAGAAAGGATGAGACCAAAGTTGGTTCCAATCTATGTGTTGGCTTTTGTATTTTTCTGTGCATATGTTTCGGTTACGGTATGGACAACGCTTTATGTGGGCTATGAATATGGCGTTTTCCCAGGCCTATTAGCCTTTGCTGGCTTTATAGGCGTGGAATTTGTTTTAAAAAGATTTATTAAACTGGATAAGGTGATGCAAAAAGTGGTAGGCACGTACTACGGAAAACTTTGTGTCTACATGTGCAAGGAAACTTCCGAACTTCAAGCGCAGGCTGAGATCTATATGATGCGAAATAGTATTGAACAATCTACATTTCTAAAGGGAGCACCACGAAGATACGCGAGGATTCCTTTGCAACCACAAAATTTCTACCAGTACTATGATGAGGTACTCTGTACGGCAAAAAATGTCTCCGAAGAGACCAAGGCAGAATGGAAGAAAGAAGCCAAGAAAAATGGCTTTCTGTAATTCCTAAGACACAAAACAAAAAAGTGCAAAATAATTCCAAACACGGTTGCTAAGATAAGTTCATCAAAACAAACCAATATTTTTCAGAAAGAAAGAGGGAAAGAAAATGATGAACGTAAAAATGGTAACTTGTGAAAATGGACACTTATTCAACCCAAGTGAGTTTGAGAGATGTCCGCATTGCTTTGGAGATGCTGCTAATAAGCAGGTTTGTGTAACAGTTCCAGAGCGAAGAAATCGTGTGGAGCATGGAATTGAGGAAGATATTCCATGTACTCCTGTAGTACCCCCAAGAGCCAAGTCAATGATGGAGGTAGATGCAAGCTTTGATGATGAAGAGTGTGTTACAGTTTGTGCATACAAAGCAGAGTCGGGTTTTGATCCAGTCGTTGGCTGGTTGATTGGATTGAATGGTGCGAATCGTGGTGAAGAGTATCGCATTCATGCAGAGAATAATTTCATCGGCAGATCAAGCCGCATGGATATCTGTATTCGTGGTGACGAGACTGTATCCCGCGAGAATCATGTGCGTATCGCTTATGAAGTGAGCGAGAGGAAGTTCTTCCTGGTTCCAGGAGAAAGCCGCAATATTGTGCGCGTGAACCGCAAGGCATTACTGATGTCGCAGGAACTTCATCCATATGATATAATTCATATTGGTGCGGTAGACTATCTCTTTTTCCCACTCTGCGGGGAAAAATTCGACTGGTTCGACACCGCGAACGTTGATCAGGAGGTGATCTAGTATGAGACCACTTCCACAGATTAAGAT
>JAZQQA010000262.1:0-6616 GCA_045628825.1 Agathobacter sp. | reverse complement strand
TCCACCACTATGGCTATGTATTCCTTTTGCAGGCCTGCTTTTGTGTATCGCGGTATTTCCGCTTGTAAAAGAGGCTTGGTGGGAGAAGAATCGTGGATTTGCAGTCATCTTCTGGAGTTTGCTTTTTATGATTCCGTTTGCAGTATTGTATGGCCCGACTCTTTTGTTAGAAACAGTTTTAGAATGTATTTTGAATGACTATGTGACATTCATTGTGCTTTTGTTCGGTCTTTTCTGCGTTGCAGGTAATATTAAGGTAGAAGGTAACCTGGCTGGTTCGCCACGTGTCAACGTGCTCCTTCTTGCAATGGGTACCTTACTTTCTAGCTGGCTTGGTACCACAGGTGCTTCCATGCTTTTGGTTCGTCCTGTGATCAAGATGAACAGCTGGCGTAAGGACAGAAAGCACATTATGATTTTCTTCATATTCTTAGTATCCAACATTGGCGGATGCTTGACTCCAATTGGTGATCCACCACTTCTTATGGGATTTTCCCGTGGTGTTCCTTTCTTCTGGAGTATGCGTTTGTTCCCAATTATGCTGGTGAATATGGTTGTGCTTTTGACGGTATTCTTCTTTATTGATCGTCATTACTATCTTAAGGAAATTGCCCGTGGTGCTATGCCAAAGTATGATCCAAACGCACCACTGCTTCGTATTAAGGGTGCACACAACTTAATCTTTGTTGCGATGATTATTGCGGCAGTTATTTTAAGTGGTGTTCTTCCAAATACCTTGCTTGCCAATGTTCCAGATATTCATGTCTTTGGGGAGGTGCATTTCCCATGGGCATCACTGATTGAAATTGTGATTATTCTGGTTGCTGCATTCTTGTCCTTCAAGACAACTAAGGCCAAGATTCGTAAAGAGAACCACTTTACCTGGGGCGCAATCGAAGAGGTTGCAACACTCTTTATTGGTATCTTCGTTACCATGCAGCCTGCACTTATGATTCTTAAAGCGAAGGGAGCTTCTCTTGGAATTACCCACCCATTCCAGATGTTCTGGGTAACGGGTGCACTTTCAAGCTTCCTTGATAACACACCAACCTATCTGGTATTCCTAACCACCGCTGGTTCTATGGGATTCTCAGAGGGCGTTCTTACGACTCTTGGCATTGTACCAGTGCAGATGCTTATGGCTATCAGCTGCGGTGCTGTATTCATGGGCGCGAACACTTACATCGGAAATGCGCCAAACTTTATGGTGAAGTCCATTTCGGATGAAAACGGTATTAAGATGCCTTCATTCTTTGGATATTTATTGTGGTCGATTTGTATTTTGGTTCCAGTCTTTATGCTGGATACCGTGTTATTCTTTATGTAAGGAGGGGTGAGTCATGGCAAATAATGAGACAGATTTCCGCGAGCTTGCAGGCCGCATTTATGATCTAGACACCGAAGTATACGAAGCCTTGGGTTCCTCTCTTGGTCGCGTATTTAACGGTAGTAGAGAGCGTATGATCAACGAGCTTTCTAACACCCTTTTGGTTCGTAATCAGGGTTACCTCATTCGAAGCGACTTAGCCCTTATTTCCAACATGGCGCGTACCATTCCGGAAAAGGCAAAGCGTAAAGAGATCATGCGCAAGTATGATGTGTTAATCCATGAGCTTATGGAACTTCCTACCAGCTTTGGTGCTGGAGATACCTTGGATCCTCGTATGGCAGGCATGAATGTGCTGGCCCTCAAGGAACGTTTTACCAAGAATGACCATATGATTATTTGTATCAGCCGTACCTATGGTTCTGCTGGTTCTGAGATTGGTTTTACCCTTGCAGATGAGCTTAAGATGAACTTCTATGACGTGTCTATTATGGACTCGGTTCTTAAGCGTCTTGAGTCAGAGGATGGAACGGTTATGACAGGAGAAGAGGCTGATAAGCATCACAATATGGCCAAGGAATTTATCCAGGATTTCAAGCATTATCATGGTATTCCAAGACGTGATGCAGAGTTTTTCCTTACCAGTAAGCTGATTCTTCAGAAGGCGAAAGAGGAGAACTTCATCGTTATGGGCCGTTGTGCCGATGCGATTTTGTCTACCCACAACATTCCTCACGTAAGTATCTTCATTACAGCTCCAACCGTTGTACGTGTGCGCCGTATTATGGAGATGAATCCTGAGATGGATGCAAGGAAGGCGAAGAAATTGATTGCCAAGCAGGATGCGAAGCATCTTGCACGTTACAAGTATTACACAGGTCGCCATTGGGGTAAGGCTTCCAACTACGATTTGTGTATGAACAGTGGTACCTATGGTATCCGTGGATGCGTTGATATGATCAAGGGAGTGCTCGGAGAAGAGTAATTTCCTAGGAAAAATGATCGTTTACAAGAAAAGGGTCACACGATAACGAATAAGTTACCGTTTTGGCTCTTTTTTGTTGCCTTCCCCTGCGGTTTGGGCATATAATATAAATGTATTCTTATGTAAAAATGAGTGCTGGGGGACTTTTGTGGTATGACGAAAGAAAAGGATTCATTAAAACAACTTGGAAGTGAATATTTGGAAGAGGCATTGGATCTCTTTTACCAGAATCGTTTGACGGAAGCGGAGCTTTCTGCGAGCCGTGCGAAGGTGATTTTTGGGGATATAGGATGTAACGATGAGTTTGCCAGGTGCCTGAATGTGCTAGGTGTCATCTATGGTAATATGGGCAACGATGAGTTGGAAATCAACTGCTATTTGGAGGGCCTTGCCATTGCCTTAGAGCACAATCTTTATAATCGCGCTGCTTCATTTTACAATAATATTGGTTCCAAATATCAGACCCTTGGAGCCAACGAACAGGCTTTGGAATTTTTCAATAAGGCAAAGGATGCTTTGGAAGGACATGAGGATTATGAGGATGAGTCCTATGTAGGCTTTGCGCTGATTCTCAATATGAACCTTTGCGATATGTGTGCCAAGGCAGGCGCAACGGATTTGGCTTTGGAATATTTGGAAAAGGCAAAGAAGGTAGAGGATCATCCGGCCAACAAGAACTTTATGTTTACCTTCCGTTCCTTCGAGGCTTGCTTCTATTGGAGCATTGGCATGTATGAGGAGGCGAAGGCCCTAAAGGATGAACTCATTAGCATTGCGGTTTCGGACATGTTCTCTTCGGACTATCTGGAAAATATGCTGGATGTTTGTAAGCTTCTTCGTCAGATGAATGACTATGACAGCTGGAGAACCATCCTGGAAAAAGTCGATGCAAGCATTTCGGCAGATGATGGACTCTACATCAAGATCGCAAGCACAGAACTTTGGATGGAATACTATAAGACCCTTGGGGAAATGGAAAAGTATCATGAGCTTTGTGTGAAGTTTGTGGAACTTACCATCAAGAAGCGTGCTTCTGACAATCGTGCGAAGGCAATCGCCATTGATAATAAGGTGAACCTGCGAGATGCAGAAATGCAGCGTCTGAAGGCAACCGAGGTATCCATGTACGATACCTTGACTGGAGTTGGTAATCGTAATAAGCTGCATGCCGACTGTATTCCAATCATTGAGCACAGTGCTAAGACCAAGAGCCTTGTGGGTATTGGTATTTTGGACATTGATTATTTCAAGGAGTGTAACGATACCTATGGCCATATCGAAGGCGATGCGTGCCTGAAGGCGGTAGCAGAAGTAATCGCCCATGTAGTTGGCAACCGCGGAAATGTCTATCGTTTCGGTGGTGATGAGTATGTGGTGCTTTTGGATAAGATTACAGTAGATGATATCTCACAAATTGGCGCTCAGATTAAGAAGGAGATTGCAGACCTGCAGATTCCAAATATCAAGTCGCCAGTTTCAGATTGCGTTACCATCTCTCAGGGCTATACTGTAGCCATTGCAGAAGAGGGCGATGAAATTGATTACCTCATTGATCTGGCAGATCAGGTTCTTTACCAGGTAAAACGCTATGGACGAAATGGATATAAGTACATGCGTTACGAAGATATTTTAGCCATGGAATAAATATAATTAAATAAACATATGTTTAAGAACGAAGCGTTTGTGAATGCTTCGTTCTTTTTTTGTGCATCACCGGGGACGGTCCTTGTGCCACAAGGTCCGTCCCCGGTTGTCGTAGTGTGGAACAAAAGTACTAATTAGGTTAATCGCATAACCAAATACCTTATTTACATGTAACAAAAATAAAAAGGCCTACTTGTGAATGTTTTACAAAGATATAAAAGGTTGTTGACAAGAGCTGACTCTGGCATTATGCTCAATTTAAGTTAAGCGCTTAACCAAAACGCGACATAACTTATTACCAATCCAAACAAATGTTGTGAAAAGGAGAAGAACATGAAAAAAAGAGTATTAGCAATGATGATGACCATGGCTCTTGGCGTTAGTATGATGGCCGGCTGTGGCGCAAAAGAAGCACCAGCAGCACCTACAGCTGCAGCAGGAAACAATGGTGGAGCTGCTGTAGAAGTTCAGGACATTGAACTTAAGGTATGGAGCCCAGCAGATGAGGAAGAAATCGTTCAGACTCAGCTTGCTGCATTCCAGGCAATTCACCCAGAGTACAACATCACATTCTCATACGAGAACGTAGAGAATGGTGATTCAATCACCCAGCTTAAGAACGACCCAGAAGTAGCTGCAGACGTATTTGTATATCCTACCGGTGGTGTTCCAGAGATGATCGAAGCTGGACTTATTTACCCAATTACAGTTGATGCAGATGCAGTTAAGGCTGCTCATGGTGCAACAGCAATCAAGTCTTGTTCTGCTGACGGACTTCTTTACGGAATTCCACAGACACCAAACGCATTCTTTATGTACTACAACAAAGCACTTTTCGATGAGAACGATATCAAGTCTGTAGAGACAATGCTTGCAAAGGATCTTGGCGCAGATGTTAAGAACTTCTCATTCACTATTTCAAACAGCTGGTTTGTAGAGAGCTTCTTCTATGCAAACGGTGGAACTCTTTACGGAGCAGATGGAACAGATGGAACCCAGTGCTCATGGAACGATGAGAAGGGTTACGCAATCGGCGAGTACTTAATCGACCTTGTAAACAATGACAAGTATGTAGAAGACATTGACTCAATCGCTGCAAGTCTCTTCAAGGAGGGCAAGCTTGGTGCAATGTGTTCAGGTACATGGTCTTATGAAGAGCTTAAGGAAGCTCTTGGCGATGACCTTGGTGCATGCGTACTTCCTACAATCGTTGTTGATGGCAAGGAGTGCCAGTTATCAAACTTCGCTGACTTCAAGGCATATGGCGTTAAGTCAAGCACAAAGTATCCAAAGGCTGCACAGGAGCTTGCAGTATTCCTTGGTAGCGAGGAGTGCCAGCTTCAGAGATTTAAGGCTCTTAGCATGACTCCAACCGTTTCTGCTCTTACAGAGAACGCTGATGTTAAGGCTAACGTTGCTGCATGTGCACTTAGTGAGATGACAGGAACCTACTCTACTCCACAGCCTACTACTTCACAGATCAGTGAGTACTGGACTCCAGTAGAAGCATTTGGTAAGGGTGTTGTTAACCACGACATTACTACTGCTAACCTTCAGGAATCATTAGACGCTATGGTTCTTGGTGTAACCTCAAGACTTGCAAACTAATTAGATTTTAAGATACGGAGATGTAAAAATGATGGCATATTTCATCATGGGTTTTAATCAAATAAGAGCAGGGCAGATTGCAAAAGGCCTTATGTACTTGGCTATGGAGATTGGATTTATCTTCTTCATGATTGTAAAAGGCTTTGAAGCCCTTCATGGACTCGTGACCCTTGGCGTAAATGAGCAAGGAATGGTCTTTAACGAGGCGACTGGTATTTTTGAGCGTATCGACGGAGATAATTCCATGCTGATGCTTCTGGGTGGAGTTGTGGTTGCCCTTCTTGTGGTGCTATTCGTGGTGATTTATGTCATGAGCATCCGCGAAGGAAAACGAATTCTCGCTGCCAAGAAGGCAGGAGCACATATCCCAGGAATTTTGGAGGAAATCAAGGCTCTTACCAATGAAAAAATTTATAGACTCTTGCTTTTTATTCCACTTCTTGGACTTTTGATCTTTACGGTAATGCCACTGACCTATATGATTTTGATGGCATTTACCAACTACGATGTAAATCACCACCCACCTGGCCATTTATTTGGCTGGGTTGGCCTGGAAAACTTTAGACTTTTACTTGGAAGTACCAATAACCTGGCACAGACCTTCTGGCCAGTACTGGGATGGACCTTGGTTTGGGCATTTTTTGCAACCTTCTCCAACTACATCCTTGGAACCTTGCTTGCGATTCTTATCAACCGCAAGGGCATTAAGGCAAAGAAGCTTTGGAGAACCATTTTCATTATGTCAATTGCGATTCCATCCTTCGTCTGCCTCTTGATTTTACGTACCATGCTCAACAAGATGGGCGTAATCAACACCATGCTCATCAATATGGGCTTTATCACGAATCCACTTCCATTCTTAACCAATGTGACCTGGGCGCGTGTAACCGTTATTGTAGCCAATCTTTGGATTGGTGTTCCAGTTACCATGTTGATTGCAACTGGAATTATTACTAACATTCCATCGGATCTCTACGAGAGTGCTAGAATCGATGGAGCTAGCAAGCGTGTGATTTTCTTTAAGATCACAATGCCATATATGTTGTTTGTTA
>JAZQQA010000261.1:0-3814 GCA_045628825.1 Agathobacter sp. | reverse complement strand
GCTGCTGGACTTACTCCAATCCTTTGCTGTGGTGAGTCACTTGCAGTTCGTAAGGCTGGCACCTATGCTGATTGGGTAAAGAGACAGATTACATGGGATCTTTACGGCGTTACTGCTGACCAGGTTAAGAACCTTGTTATCGCTTACGAGCCAATCTGGGCTATCGGTACAGGCGAGACAGCAACAGCTGACCAGGCAGAAGAAGTATGTGCTATGATCCGTGAGACAATCGCTGAGCTTTATGATGCTCCTACAGCTGAGGCTGTTCGTATCCAGTATGGTGGATCTATGAACGCTGGTAATGCTGCAGAGCTTCTTTCTAAGCCAAATATTGACGGCGGTCTCATTGGTGGAGCTTCTCTCAAGCCAGATTTCGGCCAGATCGTGAACGCATAGGTCGTATTAAACTGCTATTTCAAAAGGCTTTCTTGGTATTTACCAAGGAAGCCTTTTTTGTTGTGTTTATAAGCCTTTCTATGGTAGAATATGGTGTAAATGTACCATAGGGGAGTATGTGATTATGAAGAAACGCGTTGTACGCGCAATAAGCTTATTGCTATCCATATCGCTATTGGTGGAAGCAAGCGCCACAACTGCATATGCAAGTACCGTGTCGCAGATCGTGAATCCTTCATCGGAAATCCACACCATTTTGCAGGCCAATCGCTCCTTCTATGAAGGCTACAGTATTGATGAATCATTTCTTCTATGGTTTGGAAAAAACTATGGTTATGAGATGCTGGGCGAGGTTGCAAAAGCAGCAGTTCGTGAAGATGCATCTAGTGAGATTTGGTATACATTAACGGGTCAATCCATTCATGTGCTGTGGCTGGAGTATTGCCAGAGTCTTTGCTATAGCACCTATCTCTTTTCCAATGTGCATTACGTGGAGACCAAAAGCCCAGATGTGTGCTACCTGGATTTTATCGGAGATGTGAACTTCGATGATGATTGGAGTACGATGCAGTCGTTGCGAGAGAATGGCGACAATTTTGATGTATGCATCTCGCAAGGAATTCAAAGTGAGCTTCAGGCGGCAGATCTTGCCATGATGAACAATGAGTTTGTCTATAGCACAGGGGGAGCGCCATTGCCACGTAAGGCCTATACCTTCCGTTCAAATCCAGACAATGTGAAGTATTTGGACAAAATGGGCATTGACCTTGTGAATTTGGCCAATAACCATGTGTGGGATTATGGGGAGGAAGCACTCCTTGATACCCTATCTGTTTTGCAGGAAGCAGGGGTTGATTACGTAGGAGCTGGTAAGAATCTGAAGGAGGCATCCCAGATACAGTATTATGTCATGAATGGACGAAAGATTGCCATTGTGTCTGCAACCCAGATTGAGAAGTCCTACAACTATACTAAGGAAGCGACGGCTTCTATGGCAGGTGTGCTTAAGACACAAGATCCTACAAAGTATGTTGCGGTAATCAAAAAGGCGAAGCAAAATAGTGATTATGTCATTGCCAATGTGCATTGGGGAACCGAGGCCGTGCTTCATATGTCTTCGGATCAGAGAGTACTAGCAAAGGCCTTTGCAGATGCGGGTGCAGACCTAATTATTGGAAACCATTCCCACAGACTTCAGGGCATGAGCTATATGGACGGTGTGCCAGTGGTGCACAGTCTTGGCAATTTCTGGTTCTGTACAGGAAAGCTGTATACCACCATTCTTCAGGTATCTTTTGATAATCAAGGAGAAATCGGTGTGCGCTTTTTGCCATGTATGATGGAGGACAGCCGCACCTATCTGATTCAGGATGATGAGGAGAAGGAACGCTACTTCAAGTATGTGTGCGACTTGTCCGAAGGAATTGCGATGGATGGAAAAGGCAGTGTGTATCCAACCTTGTTTGAAAAATACGACAAGGATATGCTAGCACATTTGCCATATCATTCTGGAAAAGGATATGCGAGTCACAGTGGCAAGTATGACCTAAATGGAAGCGCCATTGATATTGTGGGAGACAAGTAAAAAAACCATGCGTTTTGCCTTGTAATTTGCGTCAATTCATGTATTATAAGATAGGATGTAAAGGCAAACATTATTTATATTTTAATAGAAAAGAGGAAATTAGAATGAGCAAGAAACCAGTTGTACTCATGATTCTCGACGGATATGGATTAAACGACCGTCAGGACGGCAATGCCATTGCAATGGCACAGACTCCAGTAATGGACAAATTGATGGTAGAGTGTCCATGTGTTCCAGGTCTCGCATCTGGAATGGCAGTTGGACTTCCTGATGGACAGATGGGTAATTCAGAGGTAGGACATATGAACATCGGCGCTGGCCGCATTATTTACCAGGATCTTACCAAGATTACCAAGGATATTCAGGATGGAACCTTCTTTGAGAATAAGGTTCTTCTTCAGGCAATTGAGAACTGTAAGGCCAACAATTCAGACCTTCATCTTTGGGGACTTCTTTCAGATGGTGGCGTTCATAGCCATACCGAGCATCTCTATGGACTTCTTGAGATGTGTAAGAAGAATGGTCTTGAGAGAGTCTATGTACACGCTTTCCTTGATGGACGTGATACACCACCAGCTTCTGGTAAGGACTTCGTTGCTGCTCTTGTAGATAAGATGAATGAAATCGGCGTAGGTAAGGTAGCCTCTCTTTCTGGACGTTACTATGCGATGGACCGTGATAATAACTGGGACCGTGTGGAGCTTGCTTATAATTCTCTTGTAAAGGGTGAAGGCGTAAAGGCTACTTGCCCAGTATGCGCAATGCAGGCTTCTTACGATGATGGAAAGACGGATGAGTTCGTTCTTCCAACCGTAATCGTTGATGAGAATGGCGCTCCACTTTCTGTTGTAAAGGATAACGATTCTGTTATCTTCTTCAACTTCCGCCCAGACCGTGCACGTGAGCTCACCAGAGCATTCTGTGATGACAAGTTCACAGGATTTGAGAGAGATTTCTTAAAGCTTACTTATGTATGCTTCAAGAACTATGATGAGACAATTCCTAACAAGCTCATTGCATTTGAGAAGGAAGAACTTACCAATACCTTTGGTGAACTTCTTGCAACAAAGGGACTGAAGCAGCTTCGTCTTGCAGAGACTGAGAAGTATGCACATGTTACCTTCTTCTTCAATGGTGGTGTGGAAGATCCTAATAAGGATGAGGAGAGAATTCTCGTAAACTCACCAAAGGAAGTGGCAACCTATGACTTAAAGCCAGAGATGAGCGCTCCAGAAGTAGGAGAGAAGCTTGTAGAGGCAATTCAGTCAGATAAGTATGATGTAATTGTAATCAATTTTGCAAACCCTGACATGGTTGGTCATACTGGTGTAATTCCTGCAGCTGTTAAGGCTGTTGAGACCGTAGATGGTCTTGTAGGAAAGGCAGTAGAGGCAGTTAAGGCAGCAGATGGCGTTATGTTCATCTGTGCTGACCACGGTAATGCAGAGAAGATGGTAGATTATGAGACAGGTGCACCTCACACTGCTCATACCACCAATCCAGTTCCATTCATTCTTGTAAATGCAGATGCAGATATGAAGCTCCGTGAGGGTGGATGTCTTGCAGATATCGTTCCTACTCTTCTTGAGATTATGGGAATTGAGCAGCCTGTAGAGATGACAGGAAAGTCTCTTATTGTAAAGTAAGAGTTTTTGAAGTGTGAAATTTATTGGGTGGCAAACAATATTAATATAATGGAGGTCTATCATGACAGAGTACAAGCCTTTCAAAGAGGGAAAAGTAAGAGAAGTATATGATATCGGGGAGAACCTGATTATCACAGCAACAGATCGTATTTCAGCATTCGACGTTATTCTTAAGAATAAGGTTACT
>JAZQQA010000260.1:0-2756 GCA_045628825.1 Agathobacter sp. | reverse complement strand
GACACTAACAATGACAGGAAGCTTACCCTCTGCATCCTTTGGGCGGTAGACATCAAGCACATTCCACTTCTTGTTTGGTCCATACTGGATATCATCAAAGCGCTTAATATCTGCTGGTGTTGTAAGCCCTGCATCACGCTTGGCATCACTTTTCTTACATCCTCTTCGAAACATCATTGTTGTAAAAGACATGTTCTTTCCCCCGTTCTACATAATTCAATCTATTTTTACTTCTGATAGCTCTTATACAGTCTCTCGAAGGCTGGAAGAGAGCGCTTAATCATATCTCCATCCACACAGTAAGAGATACGCACATAACCTGGGCATCCAAAGCTATCTCCAGGAACAATCAGCACATCCTCTGCCTTGGCACGCTCTGCAAAAGCCTCAGCATCCTCTTCCAAAGCCTGCATGAACAAATAGAAGGCTCCCTGTGGCTTGAAGCAGTGATAACCAATGGCGGTTAATCCCTCATATAAGAGGTCACGGTTGGCCTTATAGACACTGACATCTCCGGTCTGTCCCAAGCAATATGGCAAAAGCTTCTGATACATGCTAGACGCACATACATAGCCAAGCGCTCTACCACTTCCTGCTATGGCTGCGTAAAGTGCCTTGCTCTCATACGCCTCGTCAGGCACAAGCACATAGCCAATTCGCTCTCCTGGAAGGGAAAGGGACTTACTATAGGAATAGCACACAAGTGTATTCTTATAATACTTGGTTGCGTATGGCACTTCGATTCCGTCATAAGCAATCTCACGATATGGTTCATCTGCCAAGAGGAAAATCTGTGTGCTATATTCTGCCTGCTTCTTTTCCATAAGAGCCGCCAGCTTCTCAATGGTCTCTTTTGAATATATTGCACCGGAAGGATTGTTTGGCGAATTAATGATAATACCCTTGGTGTGCGCACTCATGAGTTTTTCCAATGCGTCAAAATCAATCTGGAAATCCTTGGTATCTGCAGGAACCACTACAAGCTTTGCCCCTGCTGCCTCTACGAAGACACGATACTCTGGGAAGAATGGAGCGATGGCAATGAACTCATCCTCTTCGCTTGTGGTCAGTGCGCGAAAGCAAAGGGAAAGGGATGCTGCTGCACCCATGGTCATATAAAAATTGTCTGCAGAAAAACTGGTGCCATGGGTCTTGTTCAAGTACTCTGCAACGGCTGCTCTTACTGCCGCGTCTCCCTGTGCAGAGGTATAACCATGCAAGCTTATGGAATCCATTTCCAGAGTCATCTTTCGGATGGTTTCATTTACCACCTCGGGTGCTGGGATACTTGGATTTCCCAGGGAAAAATCATAGACATTCTCTGGTCCTACAATTGCAGCACGCATCTTGCCATACTCAAAAAGTTCACGGATGGCAGAACGTCTGCTGCCAAGATCATACATTTTCTCGTTGTAAATCATCTTCGTCTCCTTCTTTCTACTTCCAGTTCCAAAAACTACTGATTGGAACGCCTAAATTCTTCAAGTCCGATTCTGGTAACGCGGTCCATGTCTTCCTTCAGCTCCCTTGCCGACATACGAAGACCACCAAGGCTAAGAATCGTCTGTTGCTCCAAGCCATCGTTGGTTGCAACAGTGACCTTATAGCTTTCTGCAATCTCATGCACAGTACGCTCGATAAAGGCATCTGCCGTCTCATCTTCTCTGGTATAGACCACCTCGATATTCTGGTAGTCCATCTTTTTGCCAGCGTTGCCTTTGACCTTATATGCGTCAAATACCACAATAAGGCGTCCTCTGCGGAAGCCATGGTAGCTACTCATCATATCAAGAAGCGCGTCTCTTGCAGAATCGATATTCACCCTAGAGAGTTCCTTTAAGTCCTCCCAGGCAAAAATGATATTGTAGCCATCCACAATCAAGACCTCTTCTGTCTGCTTGACCTTTGGATAAATTGGATTGCCATGCTTATCCAGTTTCTGATGGGCAGGCTTTGGTTTTTCTGTCCTGCTGCCCCACTTGCGTCTTACATCGTCCTGCTGGGCGCCGGAACCAAACTCTCTTGCATAGACATCTGCAAGCTCTGCATCCAGCTCCGTCTCACTCATATTGGCGACAGACTTGGCCCAAGAGCTTCTTCCTGGTGCTGTTGCGCCAAAGCTCTTGCCCTCTACATCATAAGAAAAGCCGCCTGCCCCTGCAAGTCCTGCCTCACGTAGGGCTTCTTCGGAAGCATCTCCGTGGAAGACACGTGGCATATGCATATAATTTTCCACTTCATCCCATGGAACAAGAAATCCAGAACCATGCGCACAGAAGACAGAACCCGTCGGATTACGGAAATCCAACTCACTGTCATAATTCCTTGCTGCAATGACTTCCTCTGGATTGTGGCACACGTCGTATCCTGCCAGATCCAAGGTCAGACTGCCCTGCCCCTTGGTATAGGCATGCACCTCGCTGACATAATCCTGCATGGTAGAGACTGGCGCGCGACCATCAATTTTGGCTAGATCAATACCTGTTCCAGAAATGAACTCCGGTGCCTCCATCTTGGCAAAGCGCTGCTCCAAATCCGTCATAGCGCGTCCTACATTCTCAGTAGGCACCTGAAGGGAAAACTGATAGTAAGGCTCTAACAATACGCTTTCCCCTGCCTTCAGCCCCTGACGAATGGCACGGTAGGTGGCCTGTCGGAAGTCGCCACCTTCTGTATGCTTGGTATGGGCTCTTCCCGTTAATATAGTGAACTTCACATCCACAAGGCCTGAGCCGGTTAAGACACCCTTGTGCTCT
>JAZQQA010000259.1:0-2388 GCA_045628825.1 Agathobacter sp. | reverse complement strand
CTATCGTGCACCAATTGAAGCTACCTATAATGATTACCTTGAGGCTCACAAGAACCTCTATGCTGGACGTTCTGACAAGTTCGTATGTCTTATGGACCTTGCACTTGTTGGTATGAAGAGACTGAAGAAGGAAGGCAAGCTCGCTGACCAGGAAGAGTCTGATGAAATCAATGCATGTTCGATCGTTGTTCCAGTTGAGGTAGATGGTGAGGTAGAAGAGTGGCTTGTAAACTTCAAGAACGAGACTCACAACCACCCAACAGAAATCGAGCCATTCGGTGGTGCTGCTACCTGTCTTGGTGGAGCAATCCGTGATCCACTTTCAGGACGTACTTATGTATATCAGGCAATGCGTGTTACAGGTGCAGCTGATCCAACTGTTCCTGTTGCGGATACCATTCATGGAAAGCTTCCACAGAAGAAGATTGTGCGTGAAGCTGCTCATGGATATTCTTCCTATGGTAACCAGATTGGACTTGCAACTGGTTATGTTAAGGAAGTTTACCATCCAAACTATGTAGCAAAGCGTATGGAGATTGGTGCCGTTATGGGTGCAGCTCCAAGACGTGCCGTACAAAGACTTACCTCTGATCCAGGGGATGTAATTATCCTCCTTGGTGGACGTACTGGTCGTGACGGAATCGGTGGTGCTACTGGTTCTTCAAAGGCACACAATACAGAGTCAACTGCTGTATGTGGTGCAGAGGTTCAGAAGGGTAATGCTCCTACCGAGCGTAAGCTTCAGAGATTATTCCGCCGTGAGGAAGTATCTCACATTATTAAGAAATGTAACGACTTCGGTGCAGGTGGTGTATCTGTTGCAATCGGAGAGTTAGCTGACGGACTTACCGTACAGCTGGATAAGGTTCCTAAGAAGTATGCTGGTCTTGATGGAACAGAAATCGCAATTTCTGAGTCTCAGGAGCGTATGGCTGTTGTTGTAGATCCTAAGGATGTGGCACAGTTCATGGCATATGCAAAGGAAGAGAACCTTGAGGCAACTGAGGTTGCAGTTGTAACTGAGGAGCCAAGACTTGTACTTGTATGGCGTGGAAAAGAGATTGTTAACATCTCACGTGCATTCCTTGATACCAACGGAGCACATCAGGAGACTGACGTAGCCGTTGAGATGCCTGCAGTAGAAGAGAATTACTTAGAGAAGATTAGCGTAGAGGGCGTTGCAGAAGCTCTTGAAGCTGGTGATATGAAGAAGGCATGGCTTACTGAACTTTCTGACCTTAACGTATGTTCACAGAAGGGTCTTGTAGAAATGTTCGATGGTTCCATCGGAGCAGGTTCTGTATACATGCCATACGGTGGAAAGTATCAGTTGACCGAGACCCAGTCAATGGTTGCAAAGCTTCCTGTTCTTAAGGGCAAGTGTGATACCGTAACCATGATGTCTTACGGCTTTGATCCATACCTTTCTAGCTGGAGCCCATACCATGGTTCTGTATATGCGGTTCTTGAATCTATTTCAAGAATTGTTGCAGCAGGTGGCGATTACTCTAAGATTCGTATGACCTACCAGGAGTACTTCCGTAGAATGAGCGAGGATCCAAAGCGTTGGAGCCAGCCTTTCGCAGCACTCCTTGGTGCTTATAATGCACAGATTGGTTTTGGACTTCCATCAATCGGTGGTAAGGACTCTATGTCTGGTACCTTCAATGAGATTGATGTTCCACCAACACTTGTATCATTCTCTGTAGATGTAGCGAGAGAAAAGGATATCATTACTCCAGAGCTTAAGGCAGTTGGCAACCAGTTAGTCCTCTTTAGCATTGAAAAGGATCAGTATGATCTTCCTGTATACGAGCAGGTAATGAAGCTCTACGCAGCAATCCGCGAGATGATCGGAAAGGGTGCCATTGTATCTGCATATGCACTTGATGGAAAGGGACTTGCAGCAGCTGTATCTAAGATGGCATTTGGTAATAAGCTTGGTGTTACCATCGAAGAGGATGTTAAGGATAACACCTTATTTGCTCCTGGATTTGGTAACATCGTTGCAGAAATTCCAGTGGAAAAGCTTGTTGTTGTTCGCGATACACTTGCAGCAGCTGGTCTTAATGGATGTGAAGCAGTTGTTGGTTTCGTAAATGAAAATGCAACCATCGAGTGTGACGATATGATTCTTCCAATTGATGAAGCGATTGCAGCATGGACAGGAACCTTAGAGAGTGTATTCCACACCAGAAGCCATGAGGATACTTCTGATGTGAAGACCGATGTATATAAGGCTTCTAGCATCTACGTATGTAAGAATAAGATTGCAAAACCTACCGTATTCATTCCTGTTTTCCCAGGAACCAACTGTGAGTACGATAGTGCAAGAGCCTTTGAGCGCGCAGGTGCGGATACCATTATCAAGGTATTCAAGAACCTTAC
>JAZQQA010000258.1:0-4722 GCA_045628825.1 Agathobacter sp. | reverse complement strand
GGAAGAAGCAGAGCATGAGAATCACCATGATCATCACCATACCCATGAAGGGCACCAGGGTGATCACGAGCATGAACATGAACATCATCAAGATCACGACCATGAACATCATCATGATGACGACGATGCTTGTCCAGTATGTGGAGGACATCGTGTCCACGAGCACGACCATGACCACGAGCACGAGCATACCCATGAAGGGCACCAGGGTGACCACGAGCACGAGCATGAGCATGACCACGAGCATACCCATGAAGGGCACCAGGGTGAGCATCATCACGAGCACGAGCATGAACACCATCATGAGCATGAGCACCATCATACCCATGAAGGGCACCAGGGTGACCATGAACATGGTGAAGGTTGTACTTGTGGTTGCCACGATCATGACCATGACCATCATCATCACCATCATGCAGATGAGATCTTCACAAGCTGGGGTAAGGAGACACCACACAAGTTTGATCGCGCTCGCTTAGAGGAGATTTTGAAGCAGTTTGTAGAGGATGACAATATCCTTCGCGCAAAGGGTATGGTTGAGGGAACTGACGGACAGTGGATTTACTTTGATATGGTTCCAGGCGCATATGAGCTTCGTGATGGACAGCCAGACTACACAGGCAGACTTGTAGTCATCGGAACAGACATCCATGAGCATGAGTTAGAAGAACTCTTTGGACTTGCATAATTAGAAAGAGGATTGAACATGGCAAACGAAATTCCAGTATATTTATTTACCGGATTTATGGATAGCGGAAAGACGACTCTTGTAAAAGAGACGCTTTTCGAGAACAATTTTGGAGATGGAGCAAGCGGAGTCCTTATTATGTGTGAGGATGGAGACATTGAATATGATGAAGCTATGCTTCAGAAATTCAACCTAAAGCTTGTTGCAGTGGAGGATGAAGAAGATTTTACTGAGGCTAAGCTTCAGGAGATTCAAAATCTTTACCATCCTGAGCAGGTGTTTATTGAATACAATGGTACCTGGGGCTCTGACAAGATTTTAGAGGCAAAGCTTCCAAAGGATTGGGTCATTGTACAGGCGCTTGCAACCGTTGACTCAACAACCTTTGATATGTACATGAGCAATATGCGTGCAATGATGCAGGAGCAGGTGTTTGCGGCAGATGTTGTTATTTTTAATCGTACCGATGATGAGACGGACAGAGGAAGCCTTCGTCGCCAGATTAAGAACATTAACCGTAAGGCACAGGTAGTCTTTGAGCGCAAGGATGGCACCATTGATGAGAGACCTATCGAGCTTCCATTTGATATTGATCAAGAAGTAATTGAATTGTCTGATATGGATTATGCGATTTGGTTCATGGATGCAACAGAGAACTATAAGAAGTACGATGGCAAAAAGGTAAAATTCCTTGCCCTTGTATATAATCCGGAAAATTTGAAAAAGGGCATGATGGTACCAGGTCGATTTGCAATGACCTGTTGTATTGAAGATGTGCAGTTTATTGGTTTTAAGTGTAAATATGACAAGGAGGATCAGATTCCTCATAAGTCATGGATTACAATTACAGCGCAGATTAAGGTTGAATTTGCAAGAGAGTATAAGGGAAAAGGCCCAGTGCTTTATCCTATCTCGATTGAACCAGCTGAGAAGCCAGAAGACGAGCTTGTTTATTTTAGTTAGCTAAAATCCCCCATGCTTTGCGTGGGGAATTTTTTCACAATTATACTTTAATGTGCTAATAAGTTAAATTTAGGAGGAAGAAGTAATGAAAAAGAAGTTATTAGCGGTAGCCATGATGCTTTGCATGGCGGTAGTAGGTGTGGCTGGATGCGGAAAAGCGCCTGCAGGAGATGTACAGGTAGATGGAAGCAAGGTTTATAAGGTTGGTATCGTGAAGTTTGTTGACGATGCTTCTTTGGATCAGATTGAAGCAGCAATTCAGGCAGAACTTGATGCAAAGGGAAAAGAACTTGGGGTTGTATTTGATTACGAAGCATATACCAAGAATGGTCAGGCAGATGCCTCAACCTTGAACCAGATTGCAACTGATTTGATTGCAGATCGTGTTGATGTAATTGTTCCTATTGCTACACCAGCTGCTATGATTATGCAGGCTGCTACAGAAGAGAATCAGATTCCTGTTATTTTCTCTGCAGTTTCAGATCCAGTAGGGGCAAAGCTTGTTGCAAGTCTTGATGCTCCAGGATCAAACATTACCGGAACAAGTGATGCGCTTGATGTACCAGCAATTATGAATTTAATCAAAGTTGCGAACCCAGACTTCAAGAAGCTTGGTCTTCTCTATGACAAGGGTCAGGATTCTTCAAATGCTGCAAATGCTGCTGCAATTGCTTACTGCCAGGAAAATGGGATTGAAGTAGTAGAAAAGACTGGAACCAATGCGGCTGAGATTCAGGCAGCTGCAGATGCACTTGTTGCAGAAAAGGTGGATGCTATTTTTACACCAAGTGACAACACTGTTATGACACAGGAGCTTGCAATTTTTGAGAAGTTCCAGGAAGCAAAGATTCCACATTACGCTGGAGCTGATTCCTTCGCACTCAATGGAGCATTTGTTGGATATGGTGTAAACTATGTAAACCTTGGAACTGAGACTGCTGATATGGTAGTAGAGGTTCTTGTAAATGGAAAGAACCCAGCAGAAATGTCTGTTCGTACGCTTGCAGATGGTATTATCACTATCAACACAGAGACAGCAGAAGCATGTGGCATTGCAGCCGATGTATTTGCAAATCTTGGATCAGAAGTTGTTCTTGTAAAGACTGCAGAAAGCTTCTAATTGGGGAACATACATGATTACATTACCAATTTTTCAAAGTGCAATGGAGCTGGGCTGTATCTATGCCTTGGTTGCTTTGGCGCTCTTTATTTCATTTTCCATACTTGATATTGCAGATTTGTCGACAGATGGCTGCTTTACCTTGGGTTGCGCCATTTGTGGCGTAGTTACCATAGCTGGGCATCCAATTCTTGGACTTTTTGCGGCCATGGGGTTTGGTGTGTTATCTGGCTTTGTTACGGCCTTTTTACAGACAAAGCTTGGCATTCAGTCCATTCTTGCAGGAATTATTGTAAATACAGGACTCTATACCATTAACATTATGACTATGGGGTTTTCATCCAACCTCAATTTGTTTGGTACAGACACCATCTATACCTGGGGAAAAGAGGCAATTGGGTCTAGCTGGTCCAAGCTTTTGATTTCTTTTGTCATTGTGCTTGCAGTTGGAGGAATCGTATCACTGTTTTTGAATACAAGACTTGGTCTGTCCATTCGCGCGACAGGAGATAATCCGGACATGGTACGTGCAAGCTCCATTAATACGAAGCTTATGATTACCATTGGTCTTTGCGTTGCCAATGCTTTGACAGGCTTATCTGGTGGCTTACTTGCACAGTATCAGCGTTCTTGTGATATCAACGTGGGTACGGGTATGGTTACCATTGCTTTGGCCAGTCTTATTATAGGTGAGAGCATTATTGGAAAAGGCAGTATGTTTCGTCGTGTAATAGGAGTTATTCTTGGTAGCTGTTTATATCGTTTGATTGTTGCAATTGCGCTTCGATTCAATGTTCCAGCAGAGGCTCTTAAGCTGGTTTCTGCAATTATTGTAGCCTTTGCAATTGCGCTTCCATATATGAAAAAACAGATGGCTTTTCGTAAAGCGAAATTTGCGGCAAAGCAAGAGAATGCAGCCTATATTGCCCAGATGAAAGATAATCTTTTACAGGAAAAGAAGGAGGAAATGTAGTATGGCAGAACCGATGTTAATCATGCGCAACATTTCTAAGACCTTCAATCCTGGAACAGTGAATGAAAAGGTGGCTTTAGCTGGCCTTGATTTAACCCTTGAAAAGGGGGACTTTGCCACTATTGTTGGTTCAAATGGAGCAGGAAAATCTACGCTTTTTAATGCGATTTGTGGCGCATTTTACATTGATCGTGGTTTGATTCTTTTGGATGGAGAGGATATTACCTACCAGAAGGAGCACGTAAGAAGTAAGATTATTGGACATTTGTTTCAGGATCCCTTAAAGGGTACCGCACCACATATGACCATTGAGGAAAATATGGCCCTTGCATATTTGCGTTCTTCGACAAAAAGGAATGCTTATTTTTCAACGGTATCTTCTTCGGATAAGAAGAAGTTCCAGGAGCAGCTTGCACTACTTGATATGGGACTTGAGGATCGTATGAAGCAGCCAGTTGGACTTTTGTCTGGTGGACAAAGACAGGCTTTAACACTTCTTATGGCAACTCTTGTGACGCCAAAGATTTTGCTTTTGGATGAACATACAGCTGCCCTTGACCCTGCGACAGCAGAGAAGGTTCTGGCCCTTACCAAGCGTATTGTTGCAGAGCGGGAGATTACCTGTCTGATGGTAACGCACAATATGCACCAGGCCTTAGACCTTGGAAACCGCACTATTATGATGGATGCTGGAAATATCGTGTTTGACGTAGCTGGCGAGAAACGCACAGGTATGACAGTGGACGATTTGCTCCACCAGTTTGCCCTTAATGCGGGAAAAGAATTGGACAATGATCGTATTTTACTGTCAAATTCTTAATATGTTAGTTTTACTAATAGCAACTATAATTAATAACTATAGTTTTAGAGGAAGATAGTCTTGCTATCTTCCTTTTTTTTCGATATTATTTTTTATAGTACATGTCTCTAGCCATAACTTGAGAATATGGTAAGGACATTAGAACAATTAGGAGGAAT
>JAZQQA010000257.1:0-10196 GCA_045628825.1 Agathobacter sp. | reverse complement strand
GACATCATGATATGCAACTTCAGTAGCAATAACTGTATCCAAAATCTTTAATTTAGAGTCAATACCACCTGCGACCCCAGAATTTATTACTATCTCAACATTAAAATGGTCTATTAAAATCTGGGTTGCTATTGCTGCATTTACCATGGGCTTTGTACTGAATAAGACCGGTGTCACAGCAGATGGTGTTGAGTATACCAAGAGCTGGGTCATCAACTGGAGTAAGATCGGTGATGCAGCATGGTTTGCTTTCCCTAAGCTTATACCAGTAAAGCCAACCTTTGATCTTAGAGCAATCATTCCAGTACTTATCATGTTCATCGTTACTGCAGTAGAAACTGTCGGCGATATCTCAGGAGTTATGGAAGGAGGTCTTGGACGTGAGGCAACCGATAAGGAGCTCTCAGGTGGTGTCATCTGCGATGGTATTGGTTCCAGCCTTGCTGCTTGCTTTGGTGTTCTTCCAAATACCTCATTCAGCCAGAATGTTGGTCTTGTTGCTATGACTAAGGTTGTAAACCGCTTTGCTCTTGCTACTGGCGCAATTTTCCTTATCTTATGTGGACTTTGCCCTAAGCTTGGTGCATTGTTTCTATCATGCCACAGCCAGTACTTGGTGGTGCCGCTGTTATGATGTTCTCTTCTATCGTTGTAAGTGGTATTCAGTTAATTACCAAGACTCCACTCACCGGACGTAACCTTTCTATCGTATCCGTTGCTTTAGGTGTTGGATACGGAATGGGTGCAAATGCTACGATTCTTGCAAATGCTCCACAGCTCGTTCAGTTAGTCTTTGGTGGATCTGGAATCGTTCCAGCTGCAATGGTAGCTATTTTACTGAACATCGTCCTTCCAAAGGACAAGCCTACCGAAGCTTAATCATCTTTCTGACAGTAAAAAGGAGAACAGTCGCACGTACTGTTCTCCTTCTTTTTTACTTCTTTACATAGCCACATTTATGGCATACGCCATTTTCATCTAGCGCCACACCACAAAGCGGGCAGCGGTCTATGGTCTCACAGACCTCAAACACTTCCGATGCCGTATTGTCTCCGCTGACAAAGGTGATTTTGGCAATGTTAAGCTTGTCCTTAAGCAATTCATAGGTCATCTTAATCATGCCTTCTACAGTCATGGTTTCCTTCGTCACAACCAGACGGCATTCTGGATAGGCCTTCGCCAAATCGGTTTTAAAGGCCTCACCCTTCATGGTATTTTGTGGGCTTCCATTCTTGATTCCCTGCTCTTCGTAAACCTTAAGGATTGCCGGAAGCAGCGGATCGTCTTCTCTTAAAATCACTGCATGATCAAAATTTTGCAACACGGACCATGCAATCTTTTTGATTTCATTACACGGAAAGACCATATTGACGCCCTCATTGATGCTGTCGCAGACCTCTATGGTCATGGTACCCGTATGTCCATGTAAATATTGTGCCTCTCCCCTGAAACCATAAAATCGATGGGCATACTGCAAATGAAATGTCGTAATGCTTCTCATAATTCTTCTCCTTTCACCAAAATGAATTGTGCTTGATTGCACCTTCATTATAGGAAAAAGGATTGTGGGTATCAGCATCGCTTCCTCTACATTTTTCTTTCGAATTTGAAAAGAATTATATTACCAAATTCCAAGCACATGCTGCATAAGAAGGCTCACACCCGTTATACCAATCCAACAACATGCACCAAGGAACAGTGGCTTTCCGCCAGTTTTAATCAGTTTTACAATATCCGTATTGAGTCCAATGGCTGCCATAGCCCAGACGATAAAGAATTTGCTTAAGGTCTTGATTGGGCCAAACACACCTGCTGGAACGCCAAAATGGATTGCAACTGTCGTAATGACAGATGCACCAACGAAGTACAAAATAAAGAATGGGAAAATCTTCTTCAGACTTACCTTCTGACCCGCTGCGCTTTCCTTACAGCTGCGATACATTGCAAGCACCAAGGTAATTGGAATAATTGCAAGGGTTCTCGTTAACTTTACGGTAACTGCCTTATCCAATGTTGCAGAGCCAAGTCCCCACATACTATCCCATGTAGAGGCTGCAGCTGTGACAGATGAAGTATCATTGATGGCTGTTCCAGCAAAAATGCCAAAGGCCTCACCGCTGGTAATGCTAAATCCCAAAAGCTTACCTAAGGCAGGGAAGAAGAGTGCTGCTAACACATTGTAAAAAAAGATAACCGAAATGGCCTGCGCCACTTCCTCATCATCCGCATCAATAACAGGCGCAGTTGCTGCGATTGCAGAGCCGCCGCAAATCGAAGATCCTACGCCTACCAGGGTAGAAATCTTAGAAGGCACCCTCATAACTTTATGAATTACAAAGGCAACAATAAGGGATGTCGCTATGGTACATACAATAATCGGAAGAGATTGTACCCCCGTCTCTACGATGACACCCAGGTTCAAACCAAATCCCAAAAGAACAACTGCCCATTGCAGAATTTTCTTGGATGTGAACTTAATGCCAGCTTCGAAATCTCCCTTTTCTTTGAAGAAGACAGTAACAAGCATACCTGCGATAATCGAAATTACAGCTCCGCCAATAATAGGAAACTGCTTTCCAAGGAACCATGCAGGCACCGCAATCACCAGACATAGTAGCATTCCCTTATAGTTCTTCTTTACAAATTCCATTTCAAGTCTCCTTTCACAGTCCTCTAACAATGCAACCATTTCTTATATAATCCATCAATGGCAAATGCTCCTAGCGGCGCTGTCAGCACAATTGCAAGCACTGCTACCGTAAGCACTGTATCTCCGCAGGCAAATCCAAGCGCCAGTGGAATTCCACCAATGGCGGCCTGAACGGTTGCCTTCGGGGTATATGCAATCATAGCAAACAGACGCTCCTTCCATACAAGTGGCGTTCCTAGCAAACATACAAACACGCCAAGCATACGAAAAACCAAAGCCCCAAGAATCAAGAATAGAGCCCTAAACCCTACCTTTCCAAGGTAAGAAATATTCACAGTTGCGCCTACCAGTACAAACAAAAACACCTCAGCTGCCACCCATAATTTTCCATACTTCTCAGAAATGCGTTTTGCAACTTCGCCGCGCTTCCTCTGTAGTCCCACACCTAAAAACATGATGGCAATCAAGGAAGAAAAGGTAATTGGAGTCATGAGCGCATCCTCTGCCACTACCAGAAACAGAGACAGACTAAGCATAATCAAAACCTTGGCTGTATCACGGATATGCACCTTTTGAAAGAAAAGGGCAAGTACCATTCCAAGCAAACATCCCATTGCAATTCCCAGAATAATAGACACAGGAATATTCACAAAGGAAACCACTGACACGCTTTCCCCTTGCATCATTCCAACAAAGGTCGAAAACAATACAATGACATAGACATCATCTACGGATGCTCCTGCAAGAATGAGCTGTGGGATTCCTTCCTTAACACCATAGCCTTCCTCCATCAATTTTACCATGCGTGGCACCACAACCGCAGGCGAAACCGCTGCCAGAACAGCTCCTAGCACCGCCGCTTCCAATAGAGATAAGCCCAAAAGTCTAGGCGCCAAAAGAAGCATACCAAGGAGTTCAAAGGTTGCCGGAACAAAGCACATAAGTAGGGCTGGTCGACCAAGCTTTTTCAGACCAGACAAATCCAGTCCCAATCCAGCTCTGGTCAAAATAATGATAAGCGCAATCTTTCGTAGTTCCGCAGAAATTCCAAGAATACTTGCATCAATCAAATCAAGCACATATGGTCCCAACACGATTCCTGTTAGCAACATGCCAAGCAAGCTAGGCAGCTTTATTTTTTTACAAATCCAGCCCATGGACATACCCATAAGCAAAATCAGAGCAACACTGCGTAACATATCTTTCCTCTTTTTCCCCAGAAACTATAATTCTATCTCCAAAACCAATGGCGTATGATCCTGACGCTCTCCAGAGTCAATCATGGCCGATTTCTTCACCTGATTCTTAATGCGATCGCTTACCAGGAAGTAATCAATTCTCCAGCCTGAGTTATTGATTTTGCTGGTCTTAATGCGCTGTGCCCACCAAGAATATACCTTCTCCACATTTCCATTCACATAGCGGAAGGTATCCACAAAGCCCTTGTTAAGCAAGCTGGTAAAGCCCGCTCTCTCCTCGTCGGTAAAGCCAGGTGACATATGGTTGCTATCTGGATTGGCCAAATCGATTTCCTCATGGGCAACATTAAAATCTCCACATGCAATGACAGGCTTTTCCTGATCCAGCTTGCTTAAATACTCTGCATAAGCTATATCCCACTTTTGTCTGTCCTCCAAACGCTTAAGGCCATCTCCTGCATTTGGCGTGTAGACATTCACAAAATAGAAGCTTCCAAAATCCACGGTAAGAAGGCGTCCCTCCTCATCCATGGTATCAGGGGCACCAATTTTTGCTGCAGTAGTTGTTGCAGCTAAATGCTCCTTATACAAAACCATGGTTCCTGCATAGCCCTTCTTGGCTGGTGGAACAGAACTTACAAACTCCACCTTATACCCAGGGAAATACGTCGCTAACACCTCTTTATGCTTGTCGGAAGGGCCCTCTGCTGGCAGCTTGGTCTCTTGAATTGCAATAATATCTGCATTCTCCTCCTTCAGAGTCTCAAGCACCAATCGAGAAAGCTGCGCCCTTGCAGAATCTGAAGTAAGTGCTGCATTGATTGAATCAATATTCCATGAAATCAGTTTTAACATATTTGCTCCCTTTCTATCCGATACATAATTTTAATGCCAGGAAGTATTCAAGCTTCTTCTCCCCATCAAAGGTCTCCACCTGAAGTAGCTCCTTGATCTTATTCATCCGATACAAGATCGTGTTCTTATGGATAAATAGTTCGTCCGCCACGGCCTGAATACTACCATCATTTTTCAGGTAAGAATAAAAGGTCTGTAGTAGCTGTGCATCATGCTTTTTGTCATAAGCAATGAGTGGCTCCAGCTTTGCCGGTCCAAGTTCGTCTAGGACGCGCTCATCCTTTACTGAATAGAATAACCTTTCTATACCAAGTTCGTCAAAATAAAAGATTGGCCTTTTTTCTCTTACTGCACGCTCTGCCGCATAGACTGCACGCTCAAAAGAAGTGTGAATATTGGACGCATCCACCACCTTGCTGCCCACACCTACGTAGACTTCCTTCTCTGGCATTCTTCGCTTGGCTCGTTCCCCAAATCCCTTGATAATGGAACGCATATCATGGTCTCCTACTGCAGAAAAAATAAGGGTGAAATAGCCCGCATAATAGAAAAAGTGTGCATTATGAGAAATGTTTTCCAGGTATATCGCCAATCGATATCCAATTCGCTTTCTTTCCACCGTATCCATGGTATCCAAATCTCCCGTTGTAAATAAAGCGATTTGAAATTCACCATCAACATCAAAAGCGGAAGACAGCGTGTCCTTATATTCCTCTAGCTCCGGTCGCTCAATGGCTTTCATAAAAGCAGCCGACATCTGCTCGTCTGTCTGAGACTGCAGGAAGATACGCACCGTTAGGTCTTTGATCATTTCCGACATAACGATATTCCAGGGCGAGGTCATAAGCGGCAAATCCTTCTCATCGCAATAGTCCAAAACCGCTTGCGGAATCTCTTTGATGTAATGGCCTGTATTAACAATCAGCCCGGCACTGTGATGCTGGTCTAGCAGTTCTACCAACTGAAGCAATTTCTCTTCTGTATCAAACCCGAGTCCCGTAGTAACTACCAGCTCTTTTCCCCTAAAATCCTTGGTAATTGTCGTGTCTTCAATCATAAGCAACCAGCTAATCGAGTTTGACCAACCGTTCTCCCCTGCCAGCAGTTCCATCTCATATTTGTCTTTTGCAATCAAAAGCATATCTTCAATCGTAAAACCCATGGCACAACCTATCCTTTCCGTTTTTTCCTCTTTTCTTCCTTATCATACCACTCTTTTGTGCTCCAAGCACAAAAAACTTTTCTTTTTTCCACTTTGCAGCCCATTTTATTGTGTTTTTATTGTGATAAACTAATGTTAAATCAAAGAAGTACTTAAGTACTTCGAAGCAAAAGAAAGGATGGTGCTCTATATGATTAACACATTCGCATTTGATACTTACCAGGAAGAAAACTACATGCCATCATGGTATCGCCTTGAGAGATATGATTTCTGTGAGCATATCCTTGGCGAGCGCAGCCAGTCAAAGGCAGTTCGTTTCATCAGCAATTTATTCCACAAATTCTTCTAATTCTTGAGGAGCCCCATTGCCACAGGGTTCTTCTCCTATAATTTTGTATCAATATAACAAGAAATCCGAGACAACCTATGTTGCCTCGGATTTTTTATTTGCTCTATAAATTTAATCCCTTATCCTCTTCGCATCCCATAACTACATTAAGACACTGAATGGCTGCACCGCTTGCACCCTTTCCTAAATTGTCAAAACGAGAGGATACCTGAATTCGCTCTTCATTTCCTGTTACGAAGATCTCAATTCCATCCCATCCACTTGCATTGTTGCTACCCAGGAAGCTTCTGGTCTCGGCCTCTGCACCAAGTGGCATAACACGCACAAATTTTTCTCCCGCGAAGTGCTTCTCATACATCGCATGGATGCTTTCTGGTGTCTGTGTACCATTTAACATATCTGCATACAAATTTACCGTCACTAACATACCACTGTAGTAATCTGCAACAATCGGACTAAAGAGTGGTTCTCTTGTAAGGCCACACACTGCCTTCATTTCTGGCAAATGCTTATGCTTCTGTGACACGCCATATACACGAGGGCTAGATAACTCTGTATCTCTTTCCTCTCCTTCGTATTCTGCAATCATTTTCTTTCCACCACCAGAATAACCTGTCAGTGAAAATGCAGACACTGGATAATCCGCTGGCATGATATCGTTTGCAACAAGTGGATATACCAAGGTAATAAATCCCGTTGCATGACATCCTGGAACTGCGATACGCTTTCCCTTTTGAATGGCTGCACGATGCTCCTTTGAAAGTTCTGGATAGCCGTAAGCCCATCCTTCTGCAGTTCTATGTGCAGTGGAGGTATCAATAATGATTGTATCTGGATTATCGCAAAGCGCTACCGCCTCTCTTGCTGCCTGGTCTGGCAAGCAAAGAAATGTAATATCACTTGCATTGATAAACTTACGAATCTCTTCTGGATCCTTACGTAATTCTGAACTAATCTTCAGTAACTCAATGTCATCTCTCTTTTCAAAGCGCTCAAAAATGCGAAGTCCTGTAGTTCCCTCACTACCATCAATAAATACTTTCTTCATGCCGTTATGCCTTTCGTTTTCCTACCGATTCCATAAATTTTCCCCATTATATCACAACAAATAAAAAAAGGTGCAGATTTCTTTCAAAATCTGCACCACATATTCTAAGGACTAATCCCACTTATACTTAAGTGTACCAGTGAACTCATAATCTCCGAAGAGCACATCTGAGATTCCTTCTCCCTCTGTTCCAGGAAGCCATGCCATAATCAGGACATCAAACAAATCCTCATAGCCTGTCATATCAATTGGACGACCCGCAATGATAATACCAATAACTGGCTTATCGTTGCCCTTTAAGTTCTCACGAAGAGAATCTAACATCTTGGCATCATTGTCTGTCATCTTAACCACGCCATCACGGTCACCATCAGTTTCTGCATATGGCATCTCACCAAAGACAGCAACGATTGCGTCCGTCTCTGCATCAAAGGTTCCGTCTACGCTGTGCTTTACAGTTGCGTGATCCTTTACCCTACCATAGATAGCTTCAATCACGGTTGTACCCACGGTAATTTTACCACTGATGCCCTGCCAGTTGATGGTCCATCCACCACACTGACGACCAATGTTGTATGCCGCATCACCTTCTACTGTGATATGGTCTGCACTTCTAAGGGCATCCAGAGCCTTTCCATCATCCTTAAGGAGAACAAGGCTTTCTCTTACTGCCTTTCTTGCAACCTCACGATGTGCTTCTGAACCAACCTCCTCCATGAGTGCTGCTTCATCTGCTCCAGTCTCCTCAAAAAGACCAGCAACAAACTTTACGTAAAGGATACGAGAAACTGCATCGTTGAGACGCTCCTCTGTAATGGTTCCTTCATTGACAAGTGCGATAATGTCCTGTGCTGTCTCATCCCATGCAGAAACCTCCATAAACATGTCTACACCAGCATTTACAGAAATCGCAATCTGCTCCTTTAAAGTTGCTGCAGGAATCTGATCAATGGCATTGTAGTCACTGATTACAAAGCCCTTGAATCCCAACTGATTCTTAAGCACCTCGGTAAGGAGATGATAATTTGCATGGCACTTTACGCCATTAATAGAGTTATAAGAAGGCATTACGGTAAGTACACCCTCATTGACTGCACTTGTATATGGCTCTAAAACACCCTGCTTTAAGAGTTCATCGAACTCTGCTTCACTCATATCTACATTGCCCTGGTTTACGCCATCTACGGTGTAGCCTTCACCGATAAAGTGCTTTGCGCATGCAACAATGCCGTTTTCCTGCAAGCCGCGAATATAAGGAGCTGACAGTCTCGCATTGTCGGAAGGATCCTGGCTGAAGCACTCATAGGTTCTTCCCCAGGTCACATCCTGTGGATTACCAAGACATGGTGAGAAATCCCACTGCACACCAGTGGCGCGAATCTCTTCTGCAGTTACCTTTGCAATTTCATACATAAGCTCTTCATCATCTGCAGCACCAAGACCAATGTTATGTGGGAATACGGTTCCACCATACAAATGGCTGTTGCCATGAACTGCATCAATTCCATAAATCAAAGGAATTCCAAGACGTGACTGTAAAGCAGCTGCCTTGAACTCGTTGACCATCTCATTCCAATCCTTGGCTTCATTTCCCTTGGATGGCATATCATTTCCACCGCTAAGTACAGAACCAATTCCAAGCTCTGTAATCTGCTTTAAGGTTACGTTTCCCTGTACTGGCTGTACCATCTGGTATGCCTTCTCTTCCAATGTCATGGCGCTAAGAAGTAAATCCACACGCTCTTCTACTGGCTTTGAGGCATCCATCCAGGTTCTTTCTACATTATCCTGCACCTGTACCGCTGGCGCACCTTCGGTAGGTTGTATCTGTGCTTCCTTGGCTCCACAAGCGCTAAGCACCATGGTTGCCATAAGAAGGAGTGCTAATAGACGTTTCTTCATATAATCCTCCATTGTCATACTTTTTCTTATCTCATTGTATGGAAAAAATGATGGAATATCTATACACCTTTTTCATTTTGGTGTCATATTTTTATTCTTTTTTGTTCTCAACATGAAAAAGCCACCGCAGTCATATACTACGGTGGCGCTCGCCTCAACCATTTCAAAATCAAGGCATCTATCAATCTATTCTTCTTCTGAAAAGCAAAGAGGATCGGACATTATCCTCTTGCTATTACTGCCATCTGTCTTTCAAGCAGAGCGGAAAATTCATTTTCTGCAGTCAATCCGCTTTTGACCTTTTTCACACGTCTATCCTCAGAGCCTGCTCCACTGCCAAGTGTGCGTCCTGAACCATAGACAAACATTCTCTCAAGTGTATCGTTCTTGTAAATATTACTCATACGCTCATCCTCCATGATTCCTGAATGAATATAGTGACATCTATATAAAAGCGCTATGCGCTGGTTTTTCCCTGCTTTAGAATCTTGCTAATTGGGTCAACCAGTTCGTAGACCTCAATATGCAAAAGCTCGCACAAATTCACTCCCTGTTGAAAGGAAATCTCACCGATTGGCAGCTGTCCATTTTCGTACTTCACATACTGTCGACTGGACATCTGAATGCACTCCGCAACATATGCCTGGGTATACCCCATCCTCCGTCTTGCGTCTCGAATAATCTTCGACACAGAGGCTTGCGGTTCATCCTCGTAAAATTCAATTTTCATGTCTTCCCCCACAAATGGCCGCTATCGGGCCACTAACATAGCGCAGTTCTCTGCGCATTTTTCCGCAACACCTTCTGCGTATATACGAATTGTGGTTCATATTATCTGAACTCAAATTCATATTACCATCAAAAAAAGAAAAAGGCAAGTGCCTTTTTCCTTCGTAATGTGAATTTTTAAATTCCACTTTACTTCCGTACAAAAATCTAATTGTGGAATTTACTCTTGCACATAGTTTTTGTTACCCTATTCATGGTTATCTGTCTGTCAGAAAGGATACCTATGAATAGTAATAATGTAG
>JAZQQA010000256.1:0-8340 GCA_045628825.1 Agathobacter sp. | reverse complement strand
AGAGACAGTAACAATAAGATTCAAAGATACAAAGGACTTGGAGAAATGGATGCAGAGCAGCTTTGGGAGACAACCATGGATCCAGAGCGCCGTATTCTTAAGCTAGTTCAAATCGATGATGAGAGAACTTCTGATTTGGATGTAACATTTACAACTCTTATGGGTGATAAGGTTGAACCTAGAAGAGAGTTTATCGAGGCAAATGCAAAGTTTGTACAGAACCTTGATATTTAAGGGAGACATTTACTAAATGGATGACAAGATTTTTGATCAAATTCAACCAGTAGATTTAGGAAAAACCATGGAAACCTCTTATATCGACTATGCAATGTCTGTTATTGCCAGTCGAGCTTTACCAGATGTAAGAGATGGATTAAAGCCTGTTCAAAGACGTATCCTCTTTTCCATGAGTGAACTGAACAATACACCAGACAAGCCACATCGTAAGTGTGCGCGTATTGTCGGTGATACCATGGGTAAATACCACCCACATGGAGATAGTTCTATTTATGGCGCACTTGTCAACATGGCCCAGGATTGGTCTATGCGTTATACACTGGTAGACGGACATGGTAACTTCGGTTCTATGGACGGCGACGGTGCTGCGGCAATGCGATATACAGAAGCTCGTTTATCTAAGATCTCTATGCAGATGATTGAGGATATCGATAAGAATACCGTAGATTTTGTGGATAACTTCGATGGAACAGAGTCAGAGCCTACGGTACTTCCTTCACGTTTCCCAAATCTTCTTGTGAATGGTACTACTGGTATTGCAGTAGGTATGGCAACCAATATGCCACCTCACAATTTGACGGAAGTAATTGATGCAGTTGTTCGTATTATAGACAATAACATTGAGGGAAAAGAGACTACCATCGATGAGCTTATGACCATCGTAAAGGGACCTGATTTCCCAACAGGTGCAACCATTCTTGGAACTGCCGGTATCGAGGAAGCATATCGTACAGGACGAGGAAAAATCCGTCTTCGTGCCGTATGTAACATCGAGCCAATGGAGAATGGAAAGAACCGTATCGTTGTAACAGAGCTTCCATACCTTGTAAACAAAGCAAGACTCATTGAGAAAATTGCTGAACTACACAAGGAAAAGAAAATCGATGGAATTACGGATCTTCGCGACGAGACCAGCCGTGAAGGACTTCGTGTTGTAATCGAGCTTCGCCGTGATGTAAATCCAAACGTTGTCTTAAATCTTTTATATAAGCACACCCAGTTACAGGATACCTTTGGTGTAATTAACCTTGCTCTTGTAAATGGCGAGCCAAAGGTATTAAACCTTTATGAGCTTTTAGACCTCTATTTGGAGCATCAGAAGGAAGTAATTACACGAAGAACCCGCTTTGATCTCGATAAAGCGGAAAAACGTGCACATATTGTACAGGGCTTAATCATTGCACAGGATAATATCGATGAAGTCATCAAGATTATCCGTGGAAGTGAAAATACACAAGCAGCCGTTGCTAACTTAATGGAGCGTTTTGGATTGTCTGACGTTCAGGCAAATGCCATTGTTGAGATGCGACTTAAGGCTCTTACTGGTTTGGAAAGAGAAAAGCTGGAAGCCGAGTATGAGCAGCTTATGGCAACTATTGCAGAGTTAAAGGCAATTCTTGCAGACGAGAGTAAGCTTCTTACCGTAATCAAGGATGAGATTCTTTTGATTTCTAAGAAGTATGGCGATGATCGTAGAACTTCGATTGGATATGACGAGTATGATATGTCTATGGAAGACTTGATTCCAGAGACCAACTGTGTCATTACCATGACAAAGATTGGCTACATCAAGCGTATGAGTACGGAGTACTTTAAGATTCAGCATAGAGGCGGTAAGGGTAAGAAGGGTATGGATACCATCGACGAAGACTATATTACCGAGATGATTATGACAACCTCTCACCATTACCTCATGTTCTTCACCAATACAGGACGTGTATATCGTATTAAGGGATATGAGATTCCAGAGGCAAGCAGAACCAGCCGTGGTACTGCGATTGTCAATCTGATTCCTCTTCAGCCAGATGAGAAGATTACAGCTATGATTCCAATTAAGGAATATGAGGATGACAAGTATCTCTTTATGGCAACCAGACGCGGTATTGTTAAGAAGACCCCTATTAAGGATTACGAGAATATTCGTAAGACAGGTCTTGCAGCAATCAATTTGCGAGATGATGATCGCTTGATTGAGGTTAAGGTAACCGAAAAGAACGAAGACATTATGCTCTTTACAGAGCTTGGTCAGTGTATCCGATTTAAGGAGAGCGATGTTCGCCCAACCGGACGTACAACTATGGGTGTTATTGGTATGAACCTTTCACCTGATGATGTTGTAATTGCAATGCAGACATCAACTATGGGCGATTCTGTACTTCTTGTATCAGAAAAAGGCCTTGGTAAGTGTACCTTAATTTCTGAATTCACAACCCAGAACCGTGGTGGTAAGGGTGTAAGATGCTATAAGATTACAGATAAGACTGGCAATTTGGTTGGAGTCAAGTCTGTCATAATGGAAGATGAAATTATGATGATTACCACAGAGGGTATTATCATTCGAATTCATGTAGCAGATACCACACTCCTTGGACGCAACACCTCAGGTGTTAAGCTTATGGGACTGAAGGATGGCGTATCCATTGCAAGTATTGCAAAGGTCGTTGAGGATAAGTCTTTGATGCCAGCAGAAATCCCAGAGGATGAGGAAGATAGCGACGAGGAAACATCGGAAGACGATAATCAGTAATTTTGGACTGCCATGCATTCGCATGGCAGTTCTTTTTTATGAAATGGAAAAAGAGAAAGAATAAGCAAAGAAAGAAGGAATCATTGTGCCTCAAGAATTTTATGAAGTCGTATGGTTATTTTTGATTTATGCATTCATTGGATGGTGTGTAGAGGTTGCATATCAGACAGTAAATCACGGAGTCTTTATTAACCGTGGATTTTTGAATGGACCATATTGTCCAATCTACGGATGTGGAGGAGTTCTATGTGTATGGGTTTTGTATCCACTACATGAGAATACCATTCTGCTCTTTTTTGGTTCAGCAATCTTTGCATCGCTGTTGGAGCTCATAACAGGCTTTGTACTTGAAAAGGTTTTCCACAATAAGTGGTGGGATTATTCCAATGTACCATTTAATATCAAAGGATATGTATGTCTTAAGTTCTCTTTATACTGGGGACTTGCGGGAATGGTAGCCTTAGATATTTTCCATCCAATCATCTATTGGTTTGTCACCTTGATTCCAAGAACACTTGCCATTGTACTTATCAGTATCTTAATGGTAGGATTCACCGTAGACTTTATCATAACAGTCGCAACCATTAAGCATTTCAATCAGCGACTTCGCATTATGGATGATATGGCAAAACGTATCCATAAGCTTTCTGATAGCATCGGTGAGCAGGTATTTGAAGGTACCGAGCATGTGCTTGAAAAATCAGAGGAATTCAAGGAAAACCATGGGGAGCTTCTAGACAGAATCGATGAAGCAAAGGATGCAACCAAGGAAAAAATGGATGCAACAAAAGAAGCAGCTATGGAGCGTATGGAAGCAACCAGAGCAGAGCTCGAAGAATTACAGCAGAAGTATGAGGAACTCTTTACAAAGAGAACGCTTGGTATGCGTCGATTGATGAAGGCCTTCCCAAGTATGAAGTCAGAAGCTTCCCAGGAGGCTTTGGATGCCATGAAGGAGTATTTTCGCATTGGCACCCTGCGTGAAAAAGGAAAAGAATTGGCGAAGAAAGCCTTAAAAGAGAAAGAATAGGAGATATTATGATTAGAGAAATCGAAACCTCTCTCATTACCGAGGAAGTAAGTAAGCTGTGTATCAGTGCCAATCATTTTCTTTCAGAGGATATGGACAAGGCCATGAAAAAGGCGACAGCAGAAGAAACATCTGAGCTTGGCAAAAAGATTTTAGATCAGCTCCAGGAAAATCTAAAAATTGCAGGAGAAGATATGATCCCAATTTGCCAAGATACAGGAATGGCCGTCTTCTTCATAGAAATAGGACAGGACGTACATTTCGTAGGTGGTAACCTTGAGGATGCCATTAACGCAGGTGTGAAAAAGGGATATACCGAAGGATATCTTCGTAAGTCGGTTGTTTCAGATCCAATTATACGTGAGAACACTAAGGATAATACACCAGCAGTCATCCACTATAGCATTGTTCCAGGAGATAAGGTGCGTATTACTTTTGCTCCAAAGGGCTTTGGTAGTGAGAATATGAGCCGTGTCTTTATGCTTAAGCCAGCAGATGGAATTGAAGGCGTAAAGGATGCAATTTTAACCGCAGTTAAGGATGCTGGACCAAACGCTTGTCCTCCAATGGTTGTTGGAGTCGGTGTTGGTGGGACCTTCGAAAAGTGTGCAATTTTGGCAAAAAAAGCTTTGACTCGTCCAGCAGGCGAGCATAGCGAGATTCCATATGTAAAGGAAATGGAAGAGGAAATGCTTGCAAAAATCAATGCACTTGGCATTGGACCAGGAGGACTTGGTGGAAAAACAACAGCACTTGCGGTAAATATCAATACATATCCAACCCACATTGCAGGACTTCCAGTTGCAATTAACATCTGCTGCCATGTAAACCGACATGCAGTGGCAGAGATTTAAGGAGGAGAAGCAGATGGAAAAGCACATCAAAGCACCAATTACGGAAGCAGTAACCGCAGACCTCCATAGTGGAGATTATGTCTATATCACAGGAACCATTTATGTAGCAAGAGATGCAGCCCATAAGCGCATGATCGAGGCCCTTGACAGGGGGGAGGAGCTCCCAATTGACATTGTGGATTCCACTATCTACTATATGGGACCATCCCCAGCAAGAGAGGGACGACCAATTGGTTCCGCAGGACCAACTACCGCCACCCGAATGGATAAATACGCACCAACTCTTCTTGACCTCGGGGAAAAGGCCATGATTGGTAAGGGAAAGAGATCGCAGGCAGTCATTGATGCAATCATAAGAAACAAGGCAGTATACTTTGCAGCAGTCGGCGGCGCAGGAGCTCTTTTATCCAAGTGCATCAAGGAATCAGAAGTTGTCTGCTATGATGACCTCGGGGCAGAAGCCATTCGAAAGCTTTATGTAGAGGATTTTCCTTGCATCGTTGTAATTGACCGAGAAGGCAATAACCTCTATGATGAAGTAACAAAGAATATATAGTAAAAGAGTGTTGACGAGTGCCCTTTTGGATTATGCTATGGCAAATCCAACGGGGCCTTTTTCATGTAATTAGCGCTCTATCAAAAATCAATCAAAAATTATGAAAAAATTTGAATACCCCCTGCAACAAAACAAAAGATAGACTACACTATATAGGTGTAATGCTTCATGAAGATGCAAAAAAGGGATTGCTTATGGAAGAAAAAATGTCAGTAAAGCAGGCAAAGCGGGGAGACACAGATGCATTTGCCAAGCTATATGAAAAGGTTTATCTAAAATTATATCGATACGCGTATTATTTGCTGAAAAGCACGGAGGATGCCGAGGATTGCGTAAGTGAAACGGTAATGGACGCATTTTCTGGAATTGGGAATCTAAGGAAGGAGGAATCCTTCGAAGCATGGATTTTCCAAATATTATCCGTTAAGTGCCGCCGAAAGATGAAGGAATACTATGAAAGAGGTGTGGAGCTTACGGAGGATATTCCAGAAAAAGCAGAAGGAATCGCAGAAAGCGAGAAAATATCGGTAAGGCAGGCAGTATTTCAGCTTGAGGAAGAAGAGCGAGAGATTGTGCTGTTGCACCAAGTCTTTGGCTACCGCACCAGGGAAATTGCAGGCATGCTTTCCCTGAACGAAAATACGGTGCGATCAAAAGAGAGTCGTGCGCTTAAGAAGTTAGCGAAGATGTTGTTGGATGAGAGGAAATCATATGAATAGCGATGAATTAAGAGAGGAAGAGCTTGTTGCATTAAAGAAAGCGATGGAAGAAGACGTAAGCGCGGTTGCGGTTCCAGAAAGTCTTTCTCCAGATGCAGTGAAAGAGATGCTAGACCAAAAGAAAAAGCAGGGAAGTCGCATGCCAATGCGACGTTTTGCAGAGGTGGCAGCAGCCTGTGCGGCATTGTTTTTAGTAGTAGGCGTGGGTTCCACCTATCTGGTACACAGAGAAAAGCCAGAGAGTCAGGAACCACCCGTCATTGGCGAGCCATATCAGAATACCTATACGCACGCGAAGCAGGTAGGCGATATGTATATACTTGCTGAGAACTATGAAGAAGTAATCAATCATTTTTCCTTTAGCCCAACCTTTGAGGTAAAGGATAACAGCGTATGGAATTTCTTTGAAGAGGACACAAAATCCATGAACTATGGGACTTTTGTGGTAGAGGATCTGGCTGAACAAAAAGAATATGCGACAGCCGCACCAAAGGGTGATAGTGCCTTTTCCGCAACCAACCTTCAGGTAGCAGGCGTAGACGAAAGCGATATTGTAAAGACAGATGGGAAGTATCTATACATTGCGGCAGACAATGTGATTACGATTGTAGATGTACAGGAGAAGGAAATGGAAATTGTAGCAAAAATTACTCCTGACATGCGTGCGTCGGATGAGGTCTGCGAATTATACATTGAAAATCAAAGACTCTATGCCATTGCAGAGACCTTAAAGACCAATCTTAGAAAAACAGATAGTGCAGATGGATTTGGAGATAAAACTGTAACAACCGTTCTTTTTACATATGACATCGCAGACATTACAAACCCTGTTCTGCTTGGAGAGGTGAAGGTAGAAGGAACCTTCAAGGAGTCAAGAAAGGTAGGAGATGATATCTATCTCTTTTCCATTCGAAATCTCTGGGGTGTGACAGAAAAGGAAAAGGGCGAAGTTATTCCATACCTACAGGATCAGCCGTTTCCAGAGGATTGCATCTACATACGCGAAGAAGGACAGTCGGAGCTAATGATGGTGTCCGTAAACACAGGCGCACCAAGCGAAATCGTGGATCAGGTTATGGTGCTTAGTAATGGTGCGAGCATCTATGTGGGAAAAGAGAATATCTATCTCTATAATACGAACTACTATGGATATTCCAGTGGGGATGAGGTAACAGAGATTGCAAAGTTCTCGTATCAGGACGGACATATCAATGCAGTTGGAGCCAATTCCGTAAAGGGTAGAGTGGAAGATACCTTTGCAGTAAGCGAGAAGGATGAATATTTCCGTATTCTTACTACATCGAATCTTTCTGGAAGAGAAAATCAGCTATATATTTTCGATGAAGGCATGAAGCTCGTTGGACAGTTAAATGGAATTGCGCCAGGAGAATCCATCTATGCAGCCAGATATGTGGGAGAAAATGTATATTTCATCACTTATCGGAATATGGACCCACTTTTCCTAGTAAACCTTTCGGATCCTCGAAATCCAGAGATTATGGGAGAACTTGAAATCAGTGGTTTCTCTGACTATTTGCAGATGTATGGAGAGAATGACTTACTTGGCATCGGCTATGAAACCAATACGAGAAGTGGGCGAATTGGCGGAAAGCTGGTAATGTTTGATGTAACAGACCCATACCAACCAGCGATTAAGGCAACAGAAGTAATCGAGGATGTTTGGGATATTCCAGGAACCTATTTCTATAAGGGCATCCTGGCAGACCCTGTGAAAAACCTCATTGGATTTGTCACAACGGATACGGATGGAGAACATTATAGGGTCTATCGCTACGAGGAAGACCAGTTCCAACCACTCCTGGATATTGAGATGACAGAAGAGTATCACTCTGAAAATGTGCGAGGAATGTACGTAGGTGATGCTTATTACATTGTGGGAAGTGGATTGATTCGCGCGTTTGATATAGAAAATGCCTTTGAGAGTATAGGTGAAATCACTTATTAATAATAAGAAATAACAAAAGGATGAAATGGGTTTCTTCTATATAAAGAGGAAGCCCATTTCTATATCTTGTGTAAGAAAAAAGAAAGAACCACAAGACTGGAAAATTAGATATGAAATATGGCAAAAAATCTGAAATAATCAATTGACAAAGCCTATATATTTTAGTAAGATATTCAATGCGTCACGGCGTGATGCGATATATGTTATTTATACCTTTGGAGTAGTACTCAAGTGGCCGAAGAGGTGCCCCTGCTAAGGGTATAGGTCGGGAAACCGGCGCGAGGGTTCAAATCCCTCCTACTCCGCTTCTTTTTTAAAAAATATTTTAAAAAAGTGGTTGACATATATAGAATGCCGTGATAAGATATCAAAGTTGTCGCCGATGAGCGAACAACAAAGATCCTTGATAACTGAACAGTGAACAACCTTGAAAGATTCTAATGAATTATTC
>JAZQQA010000255.1:0-8047 GCA_045628825.1 Agathobacter sp. | reverse complement strand
AAGATGGCGAAGACTCTGACAGAGAAGTATCCTCATATTCTATTTGAAGGATGCTGTGCTGGTGGTAATCGTTTTGATCTTGGTATGCTTTGCTTTTTCCCTCAGATTTGGGCAAGTGACGATACCGATGCGGTTTTCCGTGTAGGCGCACAGACAAGCTATAGCTATGGATATCCAATGTCTACCGTGAGTGCTCATGTCAGCGGCTGTCCAAACCACCAGACATTACGAGTAACTCCACTTGCTACTAGATTTGCAGTGGCTGCCTTTGGTGTATGTGGCTATGAGTGCAACTTCTGCGATCTTAAGAAGGAAGAATTGGATGAGATTAAAGCGCAGATTATTCTCTACAAGGAGTGGAGAGAAGTGCTTCAGCATGGAAGCTTCTTCCGTGGTAAGAATGGTAATATTCATGAGTGGACATGTGTTGCTCCAGACAAGAGTCGTGCAGTAGGTATGCTTATGCAGGAACTTGTGAAGCCAAATACCCAGTTCCATCAGTATAAGGCCAAGGGCTTGGATCCAGAGAAGAGATATCATTTCTTCAATCTGAATCGTAAGTATAATGTGAAGCTCTTTGGAGATTTGATTAATACAGCTGCTCCTGTTCATGTCAAGCCAGATTCGCTGCTTCACAATGTCCTTGCGAAGTTTATTACAATGCCAGGAGAGGAAGAGGACTATACCTTGTATGGTAGCGCTCTTATGAAGGCTGGCGTTAAGTTAAAGCAGGCATTTTCAGCAACTGGTTACAGTGACCAGTGCAGATATTGGCAGGATTTCTCTTCACGTTTGTACTTTATGGAGGAAGTAGAGCTTCCTGCGGCTATTTCAGAAACTATTGTAGAAGAATAAATTTTTGGATAGCGAAATTACATACAACTATTTTTTGAATCAATGAGCTCGTCTTCTTGGAAGTCGAGCTCTTTTTTCAAAAGAAAATATTGAGAAGAAATGGCAGATACGATAAAATATTGGTAATAAGTACGCGCTAAAAGTGTACACGAAGGAGAAGAGATTTTATGGCAAAGTTATTCTTTCGCTATGGCGCGATGGGGAGCTCAAAAACAGCAAACGCGCTCATGGTAGAATATAATTATAGAGAGCGAGGCAAGAAGGCAATTCTTGCAAAGCCTCAGACAGACACCAGAGATGGAGCCTATACCATTGCATCACGCATTGGACTGGAGCGTCCATGTATGCTGATGGAGCAGCTGGTTCAGATGTCAGATGCGGAAGTACAGGAGTACGATTGTGTCATCGTAGACGAGGCACAGTTTTGTAGTAAAGCGCAGATTGAATTCTTGGTGCATGTGGTGGATGATTTGCATGTTCCAGTTATTTGTTATGGACTTCGTGCAGATTTCCGTAATGAATTATTTGAAGGAAGCTTATGGCTTTTGGCATGGGCAGATATCATCGAAGAGATTAAGACTGTTTGCTGGTGTGGATGCGCCGCTAAGTGCAATGCTAGATTTAATGAGAACGGAATTATAAGAGAAGGGGATCAGGTATGCCTTGGTGGTAATAGCTCTTACATTGCCCTTTGCCGTAAGCATTGGAAAGAGGGGAACCTTGGTCCGAACTTCCGTGAACTTTTGGATGAGTTCAATCCTTAAAATATCAGGAAAAATGATTGTTGAGTAAACGTATGACCAAAACAAATTATGCAGTGGTAACGGGCGCAAGTAGCGGCATTGGAAAAGAGTTTGCAATTCGTCTTGCAAAGGAAGGCTATCCATTACTTCTTGTTGCCAGAAGAATAGAGCGACTGGAAGAACTGAAGAAAGAAATATTAGCAGAGCATGCTTCCTTGGATATCCAGATTTTGACATGCGACCTGTCAGTAAGAGAAGAAGTGCTGTCATTGGGAGAGCAGCTTGGTGCTTATCCAGTGGAAGCCTTTATCAATAACGCAGGCTTTGGTGATTGTGGATACTTTTTGGAGGGAGATTTATCCAAGGAGTGCCAGATGATTGATGTGAATGTTACTGCCATGCATATTTTGGCAAAAATGATGGTACGTCAAATGGACCGTCAAGGCTATGGCTATATCTTAAATGTTGCAAGCTCAGCTGGCCTTTTTCCAGCAGGACCATATATGGCAACCTATTATGCGACTAAGGCCTATGTCACGAGCCTGACAAGAGGGATTGCAGAGGAATTACGTCAGCATAAGAGTCCGGTTTATATGGGATGTCTTTGCCCAGGACCCGTGGATACGGAGTTCAACGATGTAGCTAGAGTCAAATTTGCACTGAAGGGAATTCGTCCCTTTGATTGTGCGAATTATGCCGTAGACCAGATGCTAAAAAGAAAAGTTGTGATCATTCCTTCGCTTAAGATGAAGGTTGCAATTTGTGGAAGCAATTTGCTTCCAAAGAAGTTCTTGATTCGTTTGACTTCAAAGCAGCAAAAGAAGAAATTTCAGTAGTAAAAAAGGAGTTTTACATGCTGGTACAGGAATTAGCATCAGGAACCGTGGTTTCTGTGGAATCATCGGACAATGATGCAAGAGTGAATTTAAAAACCTATATTGCTGAGATTACCGCTCCAGAGGATAAGGAAATCATTCAGAGGATTCGAAAAGAGAAGAAATCCGCCTTTTGTATTTTGCATCCGATTTATGAGGAGGAGAAGCTGCTCAATTTTGCTTCAGACTATGTGGCAAGTAATCTGGTGTATGTGGAGGATAATAAGCCTTATATTTTTGAGAAGGTGCAAATTGTGAATTGGAAGCTTCCTGTGTATGGTAGTGTTCATATTGTATTCAGTACAAGAAAGGCCATTACCTATAACCGCCGACAGCATTTTCGCCTATGGCTTGGCTGTGATGGTTTTGTTGTTCCTGTGGGAGAAGAGAAGATTCGTTCTTGTATCATTAAGGATGTAAGTGAGGGTGGAATCGCATTTATTACCAGAGAGACAGAGAACCTGGGAAAGGGAACGGTTGTAGAAACCAACTTTACCGATTCTGCTTCTAGTAAGACATTCAAAATGAGTGCTGTGATTATCCGTAGTGAGGAATTGCCAGATGGTAGAACAATATTCGGATGTCGTCTGACAAATTTCAATGATGCTCTTGCACACTTCATTAATGAAAAACAGCAAGAACACCTTCGTTCTGGAAAGAAAGGACCGATTTCTGGAGGAGCAGAATAATATGTATAACTATATTGCATAAAGAATGCGACAAAAATGATTGACAGTTATACTTTGCTGCGCTAATATATCAACATAATAAAGAATAAACAAAATCGTTGATCGAAAAGAGTACGACAGATGATGCTTTACAGAGAGCTTATGGTTGGTGGAAATAAGCAAGATAGTTTGTTCGGAATGGGTTCGTTAGATGCAAGGTGAAAGGTAACGAGTAGCTGCGCCGTTTCCCTACGTTACAAGGGTGAGATATTAATTCGGTTTAGTATCGTATAGAGATTACGTAATGGATGGCTGATTTTCCAAATTCGGAGAATCAGCTTTTTTATATCTATTCGTAGAAGAAGGGTGGCACCGCGAGATATTCGTCCCTGACAGAATCATTTTTCTGTCAGGGATTTTTTATAACCTGACAGACCGTAAGTAAAGGAGTCAGTAATGAGAAGATTACGAGTGTACAAAAAGACAGTGAGCATTGTAAATGAGACAGCAGTTGCAATGTATGAGAGTCTGGTTGGCGAGAAAAAAGGCTTTTTGCTTGAAAGCTATGATAAGAATTATGATCGCCACACATTTTTTGGAGCAGATCCAGAGGAAATCATTACAAGCCGCGGAAATGCTTTGGTGATTACTAGAAATGATGGAACAGAAACAGTTCGAGAAGGCAACCCATTGGTCCTTCTTAAGGAATATTACAGTGAATTTGATATTGTAAAGGACAATGATGAACTGAACTTCTCAGGCGGTTTGGTTGGAAACCTTGGATATGATTTTATTCGATATGCAGAGGTGCTTCCAGACGATAACCCAGATGAAATTGGAATTGAAACCATCCAGTTCATGCTCATGACTAAGTTTATTATGGTGGATCATGTTGCAGAGACATTAACCGCAGTTGTTCTTGGTGAAGACAACGAAGCAGGCCGCACCTCCTCCCTTAAAGCGGCTTCTGAGATGATTGAATGCGCTATGGCAGACGCCAAGCGCGAGACCAAGAAGCATTTTGTACATGATGGTGTGATTGTAAAGAAATCGGATACCTTGGAGGAATATAGTGCCAAGGTGAACAAAATCAAGGAATACATTCATGAGGGTCACATTTTCCAGACAGTGCTTTCACAGAGATGGACCATTCAGACTGGACAGAAGGGATTTGAACTTTACAAAGAGCTTCGCGAACTGAATCCTTCGCCTTATCTTTACTATTTCAATTTTGGAGAATTCGAAGTCATTGGTTCTTCTCCAGAGATGATTGTAAAGCAGCAAGGCAACAAAGTATTTACCTGTCCAATTGCTGGAACCAGAAGACGTGGTGTGGATGCAGAAGAGGATGCCTTATTAAAGGATGATCTTCTTCGTGATGAGAAGGAAAGAGCAGAGCATGTCATGCTTGTTGATCTTGCTCGTAATGATATGGGACGCATCAGTGAGTTTGGAACTGTTAAGGTGACACAGTTCATGGAAGTGCAGAACTACTCACACGTGATGCATATCGTATCAATGGTAGAGGGAAGAAAAAAAGGAGAGTTCCATCCAATGGATTTGGTATCTTCCTTCCTTCCAGCTGGAACCTTAAGTGGAGCACCTAAGATTCGTGCAATGGAAATTATCGATGAACTGGAAAGTGTTCGTCGTGGACTTTATGGAGGAGCAACGGGATATGTTGATTTCTCCGGAGATATGGATTTTTGTATCACCATTCGTACCATGGTGAAGAAGGGTGATAAGGTATTTTTACAGGCTGGCGCAGGAATCGTTGCAGATTCTGTTCCAGAGAATGAATACAAGGAATGCTGTAACAAGGTTATGGCCCTTGCAAAGACTTTGGTAGAGGAGGAAAACTTATGATTTTACTCATAGATAATTATGATAGCTTCACATACAACCTCTACCAGTATATTGGTATCTTTAATTCAGATATTAAGGTTGTTCGAAATGATCAAATCACAATTGAAGAGATCAAAGAGATGAATGTCGACCGCATCATTCTTTCTCCAGGTCCTAAGAATCCAAAGGATGCAGGTATCTGTATGGATGTGGTAAAGGAATTTACAGGAAAGCTTCCAATCTTTGGCATTTGCCTTGGACATCAGTGTATTGGCGAAGCTCTTGGCGGAACTGTTACTTATGCTAAGGCTTTGTTCCATGGCAAGCAGTCGGTTATTGAGCATGATGGTACCAGCATTTTTTCCGGTATTGATACACCAATTCATGTGGCAAGATATCATTCCCTGGCTGTGCAGGAAGAGGACCTTCCTGAATGCTTGCGAGTTCTGGCTCGCACAGACGATGGAGAAATTATGGCGATTCGTCATAAGGAGTATCCAGTGGTTGGGCTTCAGTTCCATCCAGAATCCATCTATACCGAACATGGCAAGCGTATGATTGAAAACTTTGTGAATGATGTAATTTAGGAGCAGATATGATTTTAGATCAGATTGTAGCAGATAAGAAAATTAGATTGCCTGAACATAAGGCGAAGATATCTGAAAGTGAGATGCGTCGTCTTGCAGAACAGGAAATAAAAAGAGCAAGTCATACTTTTTACGAGAATCTGGCAAAGCCTGGATTATCCATTATCGGGGAATTCAAGAAGGCTTCTCCAAGTCTTGGCCAGATTACCAGCCAGATTGATCTGATGGAGCGTATCGATGAGTACAATGCTTCTGTAGATGCGATTAGCTGCTTGACAGAAGAGGACCACTTTCATGGTTCTGTGGAGTATCTGAAGCAGATTCGTGAAAAGTCAGAGCTTCCAATTATTCGAAAAGATTTTATGATTGACCCTTATCAGTTTTACGAGGCAAAGGCAATCGGAAGTGATGCAGTGCTACTCATTACAGCAATCCTAGATGATGTACAGATGAGAGATTTCTATCAATTGGCAAGAGAACTGGACTTGGATGTTCTGGTAGAAACCCATGATGAGTATGAGATTGAGCGTGCTATGAAAATTGATCCAAGAATCATAGGGGTCAACAATCGTAATCTTAAAGACTTTTCCATTACTCTTGAGACAACCAAGCGTCTTCGTAAGTATATTCCAGCGGATAAGGTGTTTGTTGCAGAATCGGGTATTATGGGAGATGAGGACGTGAAGTTCTTATCCGAGGTCGGTGTTGATGGCTTCTTAATCGGAAGAGCCTTTATGGAAGCCAAGGAACCAGCGGTTTTGGCGAAGCGATGGAAGGATATGTTTTAAGAGGTTTTAACATGGAAATTAAGATTTGTGGAATTACAACCAAAGAGGAAGTAAGTTTCTTGAATGAAAACGATGTGAACTATGCAGGCTTCGTCTTCTTTGAAAAAAGTAAAAGAAACTTAAGTATTGCAGAAGCACAATCTCTTTTCCCAGTGCTTAAGGATGGAATCAAAAAGGTTGCAGTTATGGTAAGTCCAACCGCAGAGTTTATCAAAGAGGTACAAGAATCTGGCATCGAAATCCTTCAGATTCATAAGGAATTATCGGTGGAAGTGCTAGAATCAGCGAAGCTTCCTGTCTGGTACGCCTTCAATGTGGCAGACCCAGAGCAGTTGGCAGCGAAGAAGAAATTTTTAGAGGAATTGCCGGAAAGTCTTGCGAGCAAAATTGAAGCAATCGTTGTAGATGCAGCCAATTATGGAAGTGGCGAGACCTTTGATTGGACCGTAGGAATTGATAAGGATGCCTTAAGTATCGTATTTAAGAATCGTAAGTTTATTCTTGCTGGAGGCTTAAAGCCTTCCAATGTACAGGAGGGAATTGGAATCTATCATCCGGATGTTGTGGATGTAAGCTCTGGCGTTGAAGGTGAAAATGGGAAAAAGGACCGACAGGTCGTAAAGGAATTTGTAGGAAAGGTGAGAAGTTATGAATAAGAAAGCATATTACGGAGAATACGGCGGACAGTTCGTAGCAGAAAGTCTGCAGAATACTTTACAGGAGATTGACGAAGCATTTGAGGCTGCCATCAAGGATCCAGAGTTTATTGAGCAGTATCATTATTATCTTAAGCAGTATGTAGGTCGTGAGACACCTCTTTACTTGGCAGAGAGATTAAGTGAAAAATATGGTACTAAGATTTACTTAAAGAGAGAGGACTTGAACCATACAGGTGCTCATAAGATTAATAACGTACTTGGCCAGATTCTTCTTGCGAAGCGCATGGGTAAGACCAAGGTTATCGCAGAAACTGGTGCTGGTCAGCACGGCGTAGCAACAGCAACGGGTGCAGCACTTTTTGGTATGGAGTGTACCGTATACATGGGAAAAGAGGATGTACAGCGTCAGGCTCTTAACGTAATGCGCATGGAAATGCTTGGAGCCAAGGTGGTAGCTGTTGAATCTGGTAGCAATACCTTAAAAGATGCAACCAACGAAGCAATTCGTACTTGGGCAAAGACAGCAGAGGATACCTTCTATATCATTGGTTCTGCCGTAGGTCCTTATCCATATCCTAAGATGGTTAAGGAGTTCCAGGCTTGCATCAGCCGTGAGGCAAAGAAGCAGCACTATGAGGTGGAAGGAAGACTTCCAGATGTCGTAATGGCTTGTGTTGGTGGTGGATCCAATTCCATCGGTATGTTTGCTGATTTCATTGATGAGGAAGGGGTTGAACTCATTGGTGTTGAGGCCGCTGGTAAGGGCGTAGATACCGATGAGCATGCTGCTTCTATGGCTAAGGGTGCTCCTGGTGTCCTTCACGGTATGTATTCTTACCTCCTTCAGGACGAGGATGGAAATGTACAGCTTGCCCATTCTATTTCCGCAGGTCTTGATTATCCAGGTGTTGGACCAGAGCATGCATATTTGCATGATTCAGGTAGAGCAAAATATGTTCCAATCACGGATGTTGAGGCTATGGATGCTTTGATGGAGCTTACTCAGATGGAAGGAATTATTCCAGCA
>JAZQQA010000254.1:0-3415 GCA_045628825.1 Agathobacter sp. | reverse complement strand
ATTTTATAGACAATTATGGGAAAAAAGGAGTATAATACGACTATATATACCTTGGAGGTTTTATGTGAAGAAACGTGGTGAAGTAATGGAAGCCTTGATGATGGTTTTCCAGTTTGGACTCAATATGTTAGTGCCGATTTTTCTGTGTACTGGGATAGGCGTTTGGATTGGAAATAAGACCGGAATTACTTGGATTACCATACCTCTTTTCTTCGTAGGAGCCCTCGCAGGGTTTACCAGTGTATACAAGATGTCTAAGAAGCTAATTGGTAAGGATAAAGAGCATGCTAAGAAGAATCAATGATGCCCTTCCAGGCCTGGTGCTTGGCATCGTCTTATACGGAGTCATTCTTCAAATCACAGGGGTGTGGTTTGTGAAGGACAAGCTGGGGTATTCCATCGGAGTCTGGTATGGGATAGCAATCGCTGTGGGTATGGCGATTAATCTAGCCAAAATTATTTATGACTCTGTCACGATGGATATGGGCGCACATGCCAATCGCAGAATTATTGCCAAATCGGTTTTGCGTTACGCCGTGGTTGTAATTTTGTTTATGATATTGGGCTATTTTCAATTTGGTAATTTGTTGATGGCATTACTCGGAGTACTTGGACTGAAGATCTCCGCATATGCACAACCTTTACTTACAAAAGTAGTGAAAAAATTAAATAAGGAGGTGAGAGAGTGAATCAAGCGATTTTACTGGCAGAGAATGCGGGAACATCATCGATTTTTAAATTAGGTGACTCCAGCGGTATTGACTTCATGATACATGGCATTATTCCGGTGAATTTCTTCGGACAGGAAGTGTGGATTACCACAAGCCATGCTTGTATCTTAATCGTCATGGCTTTGATGATCGGCTTTGCAATTGCTGCAAACCGTAAGATGAAAAAAGCATCTGACGTACCCGACGGCTTCCAGAATATCATCGAGTTGATTGTAGAGATGCTAGATGGTGTGGTACAGGGAACTATGGGGAAATGGGCTCCTAGATTTGTGAACTATATCAGTACCATTTTCATCTTTATTCTGATGAGTAACATTTCTGGCTTGTTCGGTCTTAGACCACCAACAGCCGATTATGGTACCACTCTTGCTTTGGCGCTCATTACATTTAGTATGATCCGTTTCAACAAGGCAAAGCATCAGAAGCTTAAGGATATCTGGATTGGAATGTGTTCTCCATTACCACCATGGCTTCCAATTTGGACGCCAATTAACATCATCAGTGAGATTGCAGTTCCAATTTCATTGTCGCTACGTTTGTTTGCAAACGTACTTTCAGGAACCGTTATCATGGCATTGGTATACGGACTTCTGAAGTTCTTGGCCCTTGCTTGGCCATCTGTTTTACATGTGTACTTCGACTTGTTCTCAGGAGCAATTCAGACATATGTATTCTGTATGTTGACCATGACTTATGTAACGCAAGCATGTGAGACAGACTAAACTTAATTTTTAACTTATTCTAAGGAGGAATAATATTATGGAAATTTCAGGACAGGATTTAATTAGAGCATGTTCAGCTATCGGTGCAGGTCTCGCAGTTATCGCTGGTATTGGACCTGGTGTTGGACAGGGTATCGCAGCAGGACACGGTGCTTCAGCAGTAGGACGTAACCCAGGTGCAAAGGGTGACATCATGTCTACCATGCTTCTTGGACAGGCCGTTGCCGAGACCACTGGTCTTTACGGACTTGTAGTAGCACTTCTTTTACTTTTCGTTCATCCACTTGGCTAATCGAGGGGAACAATCAGTTTTTCAAACGAATGACGAAAGGAGAGTAAGAAATTGCTGTTAGCACAACAAGATTATTCATTCTTATTTAATCTGGATGCTCAGTTGCTCTTCGATACAATTTTACTTGCTATCGCAGTATTCTTCTTGTTCCTTCTTATGTCTTACTTGCTCTTTAATCCAGCTCGTAAGATGTTGTCAGACAGACAGAGCCGTATCGCAAACGATATCACTACTGCCAAGGAAGACAAGGAAGCTGCCGCTGCTATTAAGGCAGAATACGAAGCAAAGCTCAAGGAAGTAGATAAGGAAGCAGAACAGATTCTTGCAGAAGCAAGACAGAAGGCTTTACGCAATGAAGCAAAGATTGTGGAAGAGGCCAAGGAAGAAGCGTCCCGCATTATTAAGAGAGCGCAGGAAGAAGCTGAACTCGAGAAGAAACATGCTATGGATGACATGAAGCAGGAGATGATCCAGGTTGCTTCACTCATGGCACAGAAGGTTGTTGCAGCTTCAATGAACATTGAGATTCAGGACACTCTGGTAGATGAAACGTTAAAGGAGATGGGTGACCAGACATGGCTAAGCTAGTATCTAAGACATACGGTGATGCATTGTTTGAGTTAGCTCTTGAGACGAATCAGCTGGATGCAATGCTTGACGAAGTCAAGGTCGTGAACCAGGCTTTATCAGAAGACAAAGATCTGACCAGACTGATGAATCATCCGAAGATTGTCAAAGAAGAAAAAATGAAACTGGTAGAGGACATCTTCAAGGGTCGTGTAAGCGATGAGCTTGTAGGCCTTATGCGTATGCTGGTGGAAAAGGGTCACTACAATGAGATGGGCGAGGTATTCGAGTACTTCATCGATATGGTGAAGGAGCACAAGAATATCGGTACCGCTTATGTCACTTCAGCCATTGAGCTTTCTGATGCACAGAAGCAGGCTATAGAAAAGAGACTTCTTGAAACGACCAAGTATGAGCAATTTGAGATGCACTATGCAGTTGACGCTGCCTTAATTGGTGGCATGATTATTCGAATCGGTGATAGAGTCGTAGACAGCAGTATTCAGTCGAAGCTGCGCGGACTCACACGCGATTTATCCAAAATTCAGTTGAAAGTAGGTGAATGCGCTCCATGAATTTAAGACCAGAAGAAATCAGCTCAGTCATCAAAGAGCAGATTAAGAGATACGCTTCCCAGCTTGAAGTTGCCGATGTAGGAACCGTTATTCAGGTTGCCGATGGTGTTGCACGTATCCACGGTTTGGAGAATGCAATGCAGGGAGAACTTCTTGAGTTCCCTGGAGAAGTATACGGAATGGTACTTAACCTCGAGGAAGACAATGTTGGTGCTGTACTTTTGGGACAGCAGAAGAACATCAACGAGGGAGATACCGTAAAGACAACTGGTAGAGTCGTAGAAGTACCAGTTGGAGATGCAATGTTAGGACGTGTTGTAAACGCACTTGGACAGCCAATCGATGGCAAGGGACCTATCCACACCGACAAGTTCCGTCCAGTAGAGCGAGTTGCATCAGGTGTTATCTCAAGAAAGTCAGTAGATACACCATTACAGACAGGTATTAAGGCGATTGACTCCATGGTTCCAATCGGACGTGGACAGCGTGAGTTAATCATCGGTGACCGTCAGACAGGTAAGACCGCAA
>JAZQQA010000253.1:0-2603 GCA_045628825.1 Agathobacter sp. | reverse complement strand
ATATGGAATCTCAGCCCAGATGACAAATCCCATCTCATCACATAAATCATAGAAGTACTGGTCGTGCTGATAGTGTGCAAGACGAATGGTGGTGGCTCCGACCTCGTAAATGAGCTCTAAGTCCTCTCTGTGATGTGTTGGGAGAAGTGCATTTCCAATCTCTGGACGATCCTGATGTCTAGATACGCCACGAAGAGGATAGGACTTGCCGTTTAAGAGGAAGCCCTTATCTGGATCAATGGCAAAGCTTCGAATACCAAAGCGTGCCTCTCTATAATCTCCAGAACTAAGCTCTGCCTTTACTGAGTAAAGATACGGATCCTTTCGTCCCTGCCAAAGGTGTGGGTTCTCTAAAATCACTTCAAAGGCTTCCCCGATTGGAAGTGTAGCACTTGCAATCGCAAGAAGGCCATCCATTAAGGTGTAGGTAATGGTGCAATCCTCGGCATCGGTAGTAAAGGTATCAACTATGATATGCGCTTTGCCATCTGTTAGGATTGGAGTTACCTTGATTGCAGATGATCCCATGTAGTCTAGATCGAATCTTGCCTTTGGGGCACAGATTAGGTTGACATTGCGGTAGAGACCACCGTAGAAGGTAAAGTCTGCCATCTGTGGATAGACACGGTCATTTGGTGCATTGTCCACAGCCACCAAAATATCATTTTCTTCCTCTAACACATCTGTGATGTTTACGCGCCAGGTAGAATATCCGCCATCGTGCTTGGCAAGAGATTTGCCGTTGACAAATACTTCTGCAGAAGAGTTGGCACCCTCGAACTCAAGGTAGACGACCTCGCCGTCGCATTCTGACTTCATGAGCTTACGGCTATAGTAACAGGTACCGCGGTAGTAGTCATTTCCCCCATCCTGGCCATCTTTGCCATTCCAGGTGTGAGGAAGTGTCACCGCATCCCCTTCTTTTATCAAACGGCTGTCTACAACAAGACTCGCATCCTTGGTAAAAAGCCAGGTATCGTTGATTTGCTTTTTCATATTGTCTCCCTTCTAGACACAATTTTTGTGCAAAAAATCTACTATTTTTATTATACGAGGAAAGAAAAGTCGGCACAAGAGGGGAAGAAAAAGAATGGTAGGACGTAGGTACTAAAAAAATGAGCATTGGTACTAATGCACAAACCCAGGGAGGGGGATTTGTGCAACCTGCTTGGCTCTCTGGTCAGACCACAGCAAATTGCGCGAAAAAGAGGCGCAATTCAAGTGAAAACCCTTGACAATAAAGGAGTTTCCGTGTATGGTATAAGTAATGCAATATGTTAAAATTTTAACTGGTATGTCCACAGACGACCGGAAAGGGCAAAAATGAAGGACTTTAAAGTAATTGAAGTGAAGCGTAGTGTGTTTGAAGATAACAATGCAGACGCAGATCGTTTAAGAGCTGAGCTCAAGGAGGATGGCACATTTCTTCTGAACCTCATGTCTTCACCTGGTGCTGGTAAGACAACGACTCTTAAGAGAACCATTGCAATGCTCAAGGATGAGATGAGTATTGGTGTTATGGAAGCAGACATTGATTCTGATGTAGATGCACAGGCAATCATTGAGACAGGCGCTCGTGCTATTCAGATTCATACAGGCGGTATGTGTCATCTGGACGCAGACATGACAAGACAGGGCATTCACGAATTCGGAACCAAGGATCTTGATTTCGTAGTTCTTGAGAATGTTGGTAATCTTGTATGTCCAGCAGAGTTTGATACAGGAAGTGCAAAGAATGCAATGATCCTTTCTGTACCAGAGGGAGATGACAAGCCACTGAAGTATCCACTGATGTTCTCCATCTGTGATGTAGTATTGATCAACAAGTGTGATACATTAAGCGTCTTCGACGATTTCTCAAAGGAAGAGGTCGAAAAGAGAATAAAGAAGTTAAATCCAAATGCGCAGGTCATCTTTGTTTCTGCAAAGACAGGAGAAGGATTTGATGCATGGGCAGATTGGATTCGTGAACAGGTGAAAGCCTGGAACGCTAAATAACTAAGGAGGAAATGATTAATGGCAGGTAAATCAGCAAAAGGCTACACACAGGGTATGGGACCAGATAATCTTGGCGCATACTGGCCAGATTGGGTTGATGAGTTAAAGGATGAGGACGTTAGAAAGCCGATTCTTGAACTTGGAAAAATGATTACAGATAGAGCAAAGGTTAAGCTTGGATTACAGAAGCTTACCAAGTATGATCCAGAGTACTGGGCTCTTTGCTGCTTGGTTCCAACCGATGAGCATGCAGAGTTCATTATGAGAGTATTCGGTGGAATCAGACATCCAAAGACCTTTGAAGAAGTAATGGAGAAGTCTGGATTCGATAAGGAAAAGACTGAGAAACTCTTAGAGGACCTTTCTTATACAGGTGTTATTGAGTGGAACTATGAGAACGATAAGCACGTAAAGCAGTGGGTACTTCCTATGTATGTACCAGGTTCTGCTGAGTTCTCTAACATGAACAGCCAGATTTTGGATGATCATCCAGAGATGGGACGTTTCTTCGAGAGAATGACTCGTCTTCCACTTGAGGGACTTACACATATGGTTCCACCAGGAGGCGCTGGTGTTGGTATGCACGTTATTCCTGTTGAGAAGGC
>JAZQQA010000252.1:0-2501 GCA_045628825.1 Agathobacter sp. | reverse complement strand
ATGGCATACATTGCAACAATCGCAATGCCATGGCAGGTATACATGGTTCCACAGTTCCTTATGATGCGTAAGATGGGACTCAACGATAAGCTGCTTGCAATCATCTGCCTCCAGGCTTTCTCAGCCTTTGGTGTATTCATGATGAAGCAGTTCTACGAAGGGATTCCAGACGAACTGTGTGAGGCAGCACGAATTGATGGTATGAGCGAGTACAAGATTTACTCACATATCATGCTGCCACTTTCAAAGCCAGCATTATCAACCTTAGTAATCTTCACCTTTGTTGCTACCTGGAATGACTACCTTGGACCACTCATCTATTTGAAGAGTCAGAACAAGAAAACCATTCAGTTAGGACTCAAGATGTTCATCGGACAGTATTCATCAGAATATGGTCTGATCATGGCAGGATCGGTCCTCTCCCTTATTCCGGTCATCATTGTATTCTTGATCCTACAGAAGTATTTCGTAGAAGGTGTTGCAACCACTGGCCTTAAGGGCTAATGAACTTGAACGAGAAAAGGCGCCGTTTCTTGTGGACTACCACAGAGACGGTGCTTTTCTTGCTTGTTTGGAAAAATGATAGAGATAAGGAGAAAATCGATGTTAACCTTTAAAATTCAAAATAAAGATGGTATTACTGTATGTGTAGAGCATGGCGAGAAGGAAGTAGGACTTGTATGCTCCAGAGTCTATGAAGAGGGAGACCGCATTGTCTTAGAACAGGACAAGGAAGGGGTATACCTCTGGGTGCAGCTTGACGAGGCTCTTGGAAAAAGCATGGTTTACCTCACAGGCTATTTAGACTTTACTATTCCATTTGGAGAAAAGCATATCAGCTATGCGCCAAATGCTTTTCAGGGAGACAGACACTATATGTTTGCAAGACTGGCCACAGAGGAGGAAATTCATCAGTACCGTAACCTTGCTTTGAATGTCAACGACCAGCATGGTGAGCCAGGCTGTTATCCACATGCTTCTGCCAATGTTGAGACCCGAGGCGAGGCAGTTTTTGCAGCGAGAAATGCCATTGATGGAATTGTAGCCAACCATTCCCATGGGGAGTGGCCATACGCTTCCTGGGGTATTAACAGAAACCCAGATGCCTGCTTCCGTTTGGAGTTTGGCCGTAAGGTATTGGTCGATAAAGTCGTTATTTACGAGCGAGCAGATTTTCCACACGATAACTGGTGGAAGGAAGTAACCCTTACCTTTTCCGATGGAGAAATCATGGTTTGCCCTATGATTAAAACAGACCAGGGACAGGAAATTACGTTCCCTGAAAAAGAGATTGAATGGTTGACTCTGGATCATCTCATTCAGGCAGATGAGCCATCACCATTCCCAGCGCTTACACAGATTGAGGTATATGGAAGAGACCTGTAAAACAGATAGAGGATAAAGACATGAAGCATGCAAATTATCTGGACCAGTTTGAGCAACCAGGAAAGGAATTTCGTGGTCGCCCCTTCTGGGCTTGGAATTGTAAATTGGATAGGGAAGAACTCAAAAAGCAGCTTAGCTATTTTAAGGAAATGGGCATGGGTGGTGTTACCATCCACTGCCGTACAGGTCTGGATACAGACTATATGAGCGAAGAGTTTATGGACATTGTGTCAGAGATGGCAGAAGAAGCAAAGGCGCAGGACCTTATGGTGGGACTTTATGATGAAGACCGTTGGCCATCGGGCTTTGCTGGAGGTGAAGTCACAAAGCATCCAGAGTATCAGAAGCGCGCTCTTGTTTTTTCTCCTTGGTCACAGGAAGAGCTACAGAAGAAAGCTCCTGCCCTTGTGAAAAAGCAGTGGTTTTGGGATATGCCAAATGGAAATGGAACGCTATTGGCGCGATACCATGTGGAGCTTAAGGACGGCTATCTCTTTTCCTACCACCGACTGGACGATGGGGAAGCTGCGACAGACAGCACCTGGTATGCCTTTGTTGAGCGCGTAACACCAGGACCAAAGTTCAATGATTACACCTATGTAGATGTCTTTAACAAAAAGGCGATTGAGCATTTCCTTGCCATTACTCATGAGAAATATTATGAGAGATTGGGAAGCGAGTTTGGCAAGAACATTCCATCTATTTTCTCGGATGAGCCGCAGTTTACCTTCAAGCAGTATCTGGGAAAGGCAGAAGAGGTTGTACCAATTTCCATTCCTTATACAGAGGACATGGATGACAGCTACAGGGAAGCCTATGGCGTATCTATGCTTGATACCCTGCCAGAGCTGTTCTGGGAGAGAGCGGACGGCGTAAAGTCTTTACACCGCTATCGTTTCCACGCACATACCACAGAGCGTTTTGCTAGGGGCTTTGCAGAAACCATTGGAAGCTGGTGTGATGTCCACAATCTCTTGTCCACGGGGCATATGATGGAGGAGCCGACTTTATACAGTCAGACCTCTTGTATTGGAGAGGCTATGCGCCACTATCATGGATTTGGCGTACCTGGCATTGATATGCTTGCGGATAAGCGCGAGTATACCACAGCAAAG
>JAZQQA010000251.1:0-2418 GCA_045628825.1 Agathobacter sp. | reverse complement strand
CTAATATTGATAGTTTGGTTGATAAGTTTACGATAACACTTTGATAAAAAATTGTCAAACTATAAAAGGGGCAAAATGATAAAAAAATAACGAATATGTATTCTTTTTCTTGAAGCGGTATCAAACATATGGTACAATTTTCCTATAGAATGGGTGGGAAATGGACTACGCATTTTTGCAGCTAGAAGGATTTATGGCAAGGGGGAAAAATGAATGTTTAAAAAATGGATCAAATCGGCGAGTTTAACACCAAATCAGTATCGTGTGGCGAATCGTGGTATGGCCTTTTCGCTGTTGGTCATCATGATTATGTTTGTCTTAGTTGACATTGGAGCGCAGAAGGTGTCTGACAGTAATATGCCAGTGTATGTGCGAATTACAACCTATGTATTGGCGGTATTTATCGGTGGTATTTTTACACAGAAGAATATCGATAAAAAGACACCGATGTATGTGATGCCGGCGTTGTTCGCCTTTAACTATATGGGCCTTGTGTTCAACAATTCCACTGCTGTTATGGCGATTGTTTTCCCAGCACTTCTTTGCATGGTTATGTACATGAGCAGCATGTTAATGATGTCAGGGTGCTTGGTAACACTTGGTGTTGTAATTGCAAGAACCATCATGGTTCTAAAATCTGGTGCAGATTCCCATGACCTCTTAGCTTGTAATGTAACGGTCGTTGGTATCATTATTCTTATGGTTTGTGGTATTTCTGCAATCAACATTCTTGCAAGATTTAGTGAAGATGCGAAGGGTGTGATTGAAAAGAAGGCAAAAGCTCAGGAAGCGGTTGCAGAGACTGTATCTGGCAAGGTGCAGAATTTGGATGGTGAGTTCCACTCAGTTGTAGATACCGTAACAGCAGTTCAGTATTCATTGAATTCAGCAGCAGAGGCGGTAAACTCTATTGCAAATTCTACTGTTAGCACTTCAGAAGCGGTAGACCATCAGGCAGAGCTTACAACGGAAATCCAGGGAAGACTGGAGAACACCAATGATACCGCAGCGAGTGCTATGGGTGTAACAGAAGAACTGCTTGCAACGGTACAAGCTGGAAAAGAGCAGTCCGATGAATTGGCACGTCAGTCAGTTTTGGTTGATGAAAATACAGTTCAGATTTCTTCGATTGTAGAGAACCTGGTAGAGAATGTATCTCAGGTAAGTAATATTACAGAATCGATTCTTAATATTTCTTCTCAGACCAACTTGCTTGCTCTTAACGCTTCTATCGAGGCAGCTCGTGCAGGAGAGGCTGGAAAGGGATTTGCAGTTGTTGCAGATCAGATTCGAAGCCTTGCAGCTGAGACCAAGAAGGCAACAGAGATGATTACCGCAATCATTGATGAGTTAAACAGCGTAACAGAAGAGACACAGAAGGGCTTGGAGCAGTCAGTATCAAGCATTGAAAAGCAGCGTGATATGGTGAAGGAAGTAAATGCAAGCTTTGCCCAGATTGAGACAGGAATGAATACCTTGTCAGCCAACATGTCTACCATGGTTGATGAAGTATCTGCAGTACTGGAAGCGAACCAGACCATTGTTGGTTCAATTACTACTTTGACAGGAGCATCGGCTGAGGTTACAGAATCCGTTATGGAAAACCGTGGTCAGATGTCGCAGCTGGAAAGCAACATGACAGCTTTGACAGGGCTTATTGAGAGTGCCTTTTCAGAATTGCAGGCATTGCGTGAAGTGGCAGTTATTGAGAATGACGAAGACGATATTTAGTTCGTCAGTAAAAATGATAGGTTTGAGGGACATCTTTGGATGTCCCTTTTTGCTACACAGCATAATTTTTGCTATGTATTCCAACGAGGAAATAGTATAATAAAGAGCATGTGGAATATATAAGATGTAATGTAGGGAGAGGGTTTATGAATTTTCATGACGAAACACTGATTACCGATGATGGTAAGGTTGTAAAGCACCATATAGGAACCTTGGTTTTTGTAGGACTATGCGTTGTGATTAGCGCTGGGCTCATTATCCTTGGCGTACTGGCACTATTGAATGCGTGAGGTGACTTATGGGGAAAATTGATGTGATTAAGAAAAGAATATTTGAGATTATAGAGGTAAGCCACGAGAACGATCTTCCAAGCCGCGCTTATGATCATATGATGACCATTGCGGTTATTGTGGGACTCATTCCTCTTACCATTAAGGCCAATACTGCGTATACACAGCTCATTGACCTTACAACTGCAGTGCTGTTTTTGATTGACTATGTGCTGCGTATTTTTACTTCGGACTATAAGATGGGCGTAAAAAGCTATAAGGCATATTTGTATTATGCATTTACCCCAATGGCGTTGGTGGATCTTTTGTCTACGGTGCCAATTATTGCATTTTTCCTACCACATTCTATGACACTTGGTTTGTTCCGTCTGTTCCGAGTGCTTCGAATCTTAAAGCT
>JAZQQA010000250.1:0-9363 GCA_045628825.1 Agathobacter sp. | reverse complement strand
ACCGATATTACAGAAATTGCAAGAGCAGCTGAGGCGGGTGGAGCCGATGCACTTTCTCTTATCAATACCATTACTGGCATGAAGATTGATATTGACCGCAGAAAGTTCGTGCTTGCCAATAAGACTGGTGGTATGTCTGGCCCAGCCATTCATCCGGTGGCGGTTCGCATGGTATACCAGACAGCCCAGGCAGTGAAGGTTCCAATCATTGGAATGGGCGGCATTATGAATGCCAAGGATGCAATTGAGATGATTCTTGCTGGTGCAACAGCAGTATCGGTTGGAACTGCCAACTTTGCAAATCCTCGCGTGACTGAGGAAATTGTAGCAGGTATCGAAGCTTACATGACCAAGTACGGAGTTTCCGACATCAAGGAGCTCATCGGTGCCGTACACGAGTAAAAATGATAGACCACATAGAAAACCCCGCGTAGCTCTTACGCGGGGTTTTGTAATCCTTGCGAAAAGGCGCTATGTCTGATAAAATATAGAGTGATATTTTGGGCTCTCCCCGTTTGTGTAAGGAGGAAGAAAAAAGTGGAAGCTTATAAGCAGGAATTTATTGAATTCATGGTAGAAAGTGATGTGTTAAAGTTTGGTGATTTCACCTTAAAGAGTGGAAGAAAATCGCCATTTTTTATGAATGCAGGTGCCTATGTGACAGGATCTCAGCTCATGAGACTTGGAGAGTATTATGCTAAGGCAATTCATGATAATTACGGAGATGACTTTGATGTGCTGTTTGGACCAGCCTACAAGGGGATCCCTCTTGCAGTAGTAACTGCCATTGCATACAGCAAGCTTTTTGGCAAAGAGGTTCGTTATTGCTCAGATCGTAAGGAAGCAAAGGATCACGGCGCAGATAAGGGCGGTTTCCTTGGAACCTCTCTTAAGGATGGAGACCGTGTGGTTATGATTGAGGACGTTACTACTTCTGGTAAGTCTATGGAAGAGACAGTACCAAAGGTACGTGAGGCAGCAGATGTTACCATCGTTGGACTTATGGTAAGTTTGAACCGTATGGAAGTAGGTCAGGGCGGCGTGAAGAGTGCCCTTCAGGAAATTGAAGAGACCTACGGATTCAAGGGCCGTGCCATCGTAACTATGGAAGAGGTTGTAGAGCACTTATATGGCCGTGAATGCCAGGGTAAGGTAGTCATTGATGATACATTAAAGACTGCCATTGATGCATATTACGAGCAGTATGGCTGCAAATAAACGGAATTTCTGGGAAAAACTGCTATTTGGATTTTTGTTTCTCATCTATTTGGCGTTTTTATTCTATGTTCTATTTTTCGCAGAAGCATTTGGCCGTGTAGTGGGAAGCAGACGTTATAATCTGACACTCTTCCATGAGATTGGCCGTTTTTACGGATTGCGTAGAGAAAATCCAATCAGTTTTTTCATCAATATTTTTGGCAATGTTTTGGCCTTTATGCCATTTGGATTTTTCCTTCCAAGACTATTTGAGAAATGCAAGAGTGCGTTCGTGACCATGGGCTACAGCTTTTTGTTCAGCCTTACGGTAGAGTTCATTCAGCTGATTTTTAAGGTTGGCTGCTTTGACATCGACGACTTGTTCCTCAATACCATCGGCGGCCTTTTGGGCTTTTTGGTAGCGGCAGTCATGGGGGCCATCGCAAAAAGGAGTCAGCATGTTTCATAGACGTCGTGAACGTTTTAAGTTTACGGAAAAGACCCATTCCCTTATTGGAATTGTGGCAACCATCGTGGCAGCCTTACTTCTCATTGCATACCTTGTTGTGCTACGATTGGCCTTTTTCTCAGAGGTGGGCTTGTCGCTGTATGCAGGAAGTGTTGGAGTTGTGGCCATGGTTTTGGCCTTGTGTTGTCTGGGATTTTCCATTAAGAGCCTGCGGGAAGAAAATTCCTTCATGTTGTTTCCACGTATCGCACTATTGCTATCGATTTTGACTGTAGTGTGCTGGGTGGGAACCTATGTCATGGGATTTCTATATTAACTATTAGCGCGGGAGTACGAAGAAGAGGTTTTTTATGTATCAGTTTGTTGCGAAGAATCAGTTGATTCGAGAGGAATATGAAGAGAGATTGGACCTGGTATCGGGCCGTTTGGCAGAGATTCAGGCTAGTCCAGAATTGGAAGGAGAGCTTGGAAAGTATTTCGCAGAGCTTTCAGGTCTTCTTCTATTGGAAAAAGAGATTGTGTGCCTTGCTTTGTCAGGTGAATTAGAGAAAAAGAGCGCGGAAGAGCTTAAGGCCTTGCATGATGACATCTATGGTCGCGCCAAGAAGGAGCATTACGAGAATAGCTTTTTGAACCATAGCTATGCAGTTGAAACCCTTGGAGAAGAGAAAGGACGCCTTTTCTCTGCACTGTATGCGCGTGTTATGGGCATTGTGCCAGATTGTTTCCAGGGCAAAATGTTAGAGGTTACCATCTATTCAGAGCTTATGGTAGAAATCTATAACCTTTTAGAGGACCCTGAGTCTACCATGAAGGAGCTCATGGATTGTGTATACTATTTTGTCCATGATTACAGTGAGTTGTTCATGGAAGAGAGCGTTGATGTGATGTTAAATCCAGCCAACGATTACTGCCAGAGTATCGCGATGGAGTCGGATCTTAGCGACACCGCTTATTTGTATCGCTATGGTCTTCATGTAGGAGCCAATGAAATTGCCAGTGCCAAATATCTTATGACATTTTCAGATGATGAGATTCAGGCTATGGCAGATACCTACACCGAGGGCTATCGCATCGGCTTTGAGACCTGCGGCAAGGATTTTTCCAAGAAGAAGGTAGCAGAAATCCGTTATCCACTTGGATTTGAGCGTATGGCAAGGGCTGCAGCAGGCAATTTTGCAAGGCTTGGTGTCTCTTGTACCTTCCGTCCAAATTCAACACCTGTGAACAAGCAGTTTTCCTATGATCACAGGGAGGATGAGGCGCTTTGGTTGGATAAGGGCATTGTGGATCGTCGTTTGGAGTGCTTACACAGTGCTTTGGAGGCAAGAAAGGACATTGCGCCACTTTATGGTGGCCCTGCCGTGATAGAGACCTTTGGCGATGAACCATTCTCACCAGAGAGCAAGGCAATCAATCCATCCTATAGCGAGAAACAGCAGAAATTGGATGTGCGTTTCCGTGGAGAAAATATGCAGATGGTATATGAGTATATCCATGGGGAAGAGAGAAGCTTTACCATCATTGCTTATCCAGTAGCATCCATTGGTGAGAAATACGAAGAGATTTTTGCAGAGACCGTGAAGCTTAATACCTTGGACTATACCTTGTATCAGGGCATTCAGCAGAAGATTATTGATGTGCTTGACCAGGCAGATCGCGTACATATCCTTGGCTGCAATGGCAATAAGACAGACCTTTATGTCAAGGTATGGGATCTGAAGGACCCGGCAAAAGAGACAGCCTTTGAGAACTGTGTTGCAGATGTGAATATCCCAGTCGGTGAAGTATTTACCTCTCCAGTGCTTGCAGGAACCACAGGAAAGCTTCATGTAAGCCAGGTATATTTGGCTGGTCTTAACTACCTGAATCTGGAAATCGACTTTGTGGATGGCATGATTACCGAATATGGCTGTACCAATTTCGATAGCGCGGAAGAAGGTAAGAAGTACATTCTTGACAATGTATTAAAGCATCATAAGACACTCCCAATGGGAGAGTTTGCAATTGGAACCAATACCACTGCCTTTAAGATGGCAAGAGACTACGATATCGCAGCCAAGCTCCCAATTCTGATTGCAGAAAAGACGGGACCACATTTTGCAGTGGGTGATACCTGCTATTCCTTCGATGAGGACAATGTAAGCTATAACCCTGATGGAAAAGCCATTGTCGCAAGAGAGAATGAGGTGTCTGCACTTCGTAAGGAGGATCCAGCAAAGGCTTACTTTAACTGCCACACCGATATCACCATTCCATACGATGAGCTTGGTGCGATTGTGGTAATTACAAAGGATGGAAAAGAGATTGATGTCATTCGTGATGGTCGATTTGTGATTCCAGGAACCGAAGAACTGAATATCCCACTTGAGGGATTTTTGAAATAGTATTTTAGGAGGGAATGAAATGGCAACAGTTGGAATTGTTATGGGAAGTGATTCAGATCTTTCTGTAATGTCAGCAGCCGCAAAGATGTTGGAGGAATTTGGCATTGATTATGATATGCAGATTATCTCAGCACATCGTGAGCCAGATGAATTGATTGAATGGGCAAGAAATTCTGAGAAAGAGGGCATGAAGGTAATGATTGCAGGTGCAGGAATGGCAGCAGCGCTTCCTGGTATGTGTGCAGCACTTTTCTCATTGCCAGTCATTGGGGTGCCACTTTCTGGAAAGAAGTTAGATGGTATGGATGCAGTATTTTCTATCATGCAGATGCCACCAGGAGTTCCTGTTGCAACGGTTGCGATTGATGGGGCAAAGAACGCAGCGATTCTTGCAGCAAAGATTCTTGCAGTCAGCGATACAGCGCTGCACGAGAAGCTTGTGGCATATACGACAGATATGAAGGAACAGGTAAAAGCAAAAAATGCGCACCTTCAGGAAGTGGGTTACGCAAACTATTAATTTGTTGTTGGAACATAAACAGCTAAAAAAATGGAGGGGTATTTATGGCTGAAAAGAAAGAAAAGACCAAAAAGGTTAAAGCAGTAGCAGGGGAAAAGAAGCAGAAGGTGCAGAATTCTGTAAAGGCAAGGCTTCAGGTGCGTAAGGGTAGCGTCCTTTTGGGCATCATGATTCCTGTTATCGTTATGGGCCTTATGGGAAGTATTGCGGCAATTGCTGGTTATTTGGCTCTTGCAAGAAACGACAAGACCAGTAAGGTTGTTACACAGGACGGTATTGAATCTACAGTTTTGATTGATAAGATTAATTTGGCTCTTAAGACGACACAGAAGCTTGTTCTTGTCTACTGTGAGGATCCAACAGACATGACTCGTCTTGATACGACCAAAAAGGAACTTGCTGTTTTGCAGGAGAACAACGCCGCCTATCGTGAAGCACTCTATGCAAAGACCAGTTACTTTACGGAGGAGGATTTTGTAGTCCTGGACGATTTGTTTACAGCCATTGACGAGGGACAAAAGCAGACCCTTTCGATTATGGCCTTTGCTTTTGAAAATCCGAACGAAGCCTTTAACTATGCGAACCTTGTGCTTCGTACTTGGGAAGCTTCTTTGGAAATAAAGATGGACGCTGCAGTCGCGATGAATACTGCAAAGATTGAAGCGGCCAATGCAGCGCAGGAAGCGGCATTCAATTTGAGTAGAAGCGTGCAGACTGTCATGGTAATCCTTATGGTGCTCGCATCTCTTGTTACCTTCTATATCATTATCTCTTTTGTCATTAAGCCACTGAAGAAGCAGAATGCACAGCTCAATGAAATCATTGAGGCAATCAATGCTGGACAGGGTGATTTGACCAAGCGAATTGAGATTAAGACCTTGGATGAAATTGGTCGTGTAGGAAATGGTATTAACCAGTTCATGGACACCTTACAGAATATTATGGGTAACATCATTACCAACTCGAACACCTTGGATGGCGTCGTAGGAAATGTTGCTCGTTCGGTAGAAGCATCCAACGATAGTGCCAATGATATCTCTGCGATTATGGAAGAGTTGTCTGCAACCATGGATGAAGTGGCATCAACAACCCAGACTGTAAATGAGAGCACTGCAGATTCCGAGGCACAGATTCATGATATGGCACAAAAGACCAAGGAGCTTGCAAAGTATTCTGAGGAAATGAGAAAGCGTGCAGTTGCACTGGAAAATGCGGCTGTTGACAATATGAATAAGACCAATGAGATGGTAGGAACCATTACGACAGAGATGCATGTAGCGCTTGAGAACAGTAAGAGCGTTGAGCGTATTGGACAGCTTACGGATGAAATCCTTAGCATTTCCAGCCAGACCAATTTGCTTGCGTTAAATGCAAGTATCGAGGCTGCAAGAGCTGGTGAGGCTGGTAAGGGATTTGCCGTTGTTGCAGACGAGATTCGTTCTCTTGCAGATAGCAGTAGAGAGACTGCTAACAACATTCAGGTAATCAATGAGCAGGTAATCGAAGCTGTGCATGCACTGGTTGCTGCATCAGAAAAGATTATTAACTACATTAATGAGTCAATCATGCCAGAGTTTGAGTCCTTCGTTTCAGGTGGACAGCAGTACAACGAAGACGCAACTGCCATTAATGAAGCAATGGTACAGTGTGATGAGACTGCAGAGGCAATTATGCAGAAGATGTCAGAGATGGCAGAAGCGATTTCTGGTATTAGCCGTGCAATTGAGGAAAGTGCAGATGGCGTAGGAAGTGCTGCGCAGAATGTTGAAAGCCTGGTAGAATCCATTGCAACCGTGCATGGTCAGATGGAAGAGAACAGTGCTGTTGCCAATAACTTAAAGCAGGAGTCAGAGAACTTTATTCGCGTATAGAATAAAAGGGACTGTTATATTAGCCGTTCTAATGATTAACTTCACGAAAGGTAATTGGAAAAATCTGAACAATGCCTTTATACTAGAGAAGTGATGAGGGCTACTGAGCCTTGATTTTTGCTGAAATTTAGGAGGAAACATAATGGATTACAAGAATTCTGGTGTAGATATTGAAGCAGGATACCGTTCCGTAGAGCTTATGAAGGCTTCTGTAAAGGAGACCATGAGACCTGAAGTACTTGGAGGTCTTGGCGGATTTTCTGGAGCATTCTCGCTTGCAGCAATCAAAGATATGGAGGATCCAGTTTTACTTTCTGGTACCGACGGATGTGGAACCAAGGTAAAGCTTGCATTCATTCTTGATAAGCATGACACCATTGGTATCGATGCAGTTGCTATGTGTGTGAACGATGTAGCCTGTGCTGGTGGTGAACCATTATTTTTCCTTGATTATATTGCTTGTGGTAAGAACTATCCTGAGAAGATTGCAACCATCGTATCTGGCGTAGCAGAAGGCTGTAAGCAGTCTGGCTGTGCCCTTGTAGGTGGTGAGACAGCAGAGCATCCAGGACTTATGCCTGAGGATGATTACGACCTTGCTGGATTTGCAGTAGGCGTTGTAGAGCGTAAGGATATCATCGATGGCCACGACCTTAAGGATGGAGACATCTTAATCGGTATGGCATCTACTGGTGTTCATTCCAATGGATTCTCACTTGTTCGTAAGATTTTCACCATGGACAAGGAGACATTAAATACTTACCATGAAGAGCTTGGTACTACGCTTGGAGAAGCACTCATTGCTCCAACTCGTATCTATGTAAAGGCTATGAAGGCTGTAAAGGATGCAGGCGTTCGTGTAAAGGCTTGTAGCCATATTACAGGTGGTGGCTTCTATGAGAACATTCCACGTATGCTTCCAGAAGGAAAGCGTGCAGTAATCGAGAAGGATAGCTACCCAATTCCACCAATCTTTACCATGATGGCGCGTGAGGGTCAGGTAGAAGAGCAGATGATGTACAATACCTACAACATGGGTCTTGGCATGATTGTTGCAGTTGATCCAGCAGATGTTGAGAAGACAATGGCTGCTATGATTTCTGCAGGGGACAAGCCATATGTGGTTGGTAAGATTGTAAATGGCGAGAAGGGTGTAGACCTGATCTAATATTACAAAGACTTAGGAATGCGGGCTCGGGTTACGGGCTCGCATTTGTAATACCTATGGGAAGAGAGGAACATCAATGAAAATTGCGGTATGTGTATCAGGCGGAGGAACCAATCTTCAGGCCATTATTGATGCCATCGAAAACGGTAGCATTACCAATACAGAGATTGCAGTTGTAATTTCAAACAATCCTGGCGTAAAGGCTTTGGAGCGTGCCAAGAATCATGGAATCGAGGGCATTTGCATTTCCCCTAAGGACTATGCAACCCGCGCAGAGTTCAATGCAGATTTCCTTGCAAAACTAAATAGCTACAACGTAGACTTAGTGGTACTTGCAGGATTCCTTGTAGTCATTCCTGAGGAAATGATTAAGCAGTATCGCAATCGCATCATTAACATTCATCCATCCCTGATTCCATCCTTCTGTGGAACAGGCTTCTATGGCCTTAAGGTGCATGAGGGAGTGCTTAATCGTGGCGTTAAGGTCACTGGTGCTACCTGCCACTTTGTAGATGAGGGAACCGATACAGGTCCAATCATTTTGCAGAAGGCAGTGGAAGTGAAGCAGGGCGATACCCCAGAGATTTTACAGCGTCGCGTTATGGAAGAGGCTGAATGGGTAATTATGCCAAAGGCCATTGATTTGATTGCCAATGGCAAGATAAGTGTAGTAGATGGCAAGGCAGTGATTGCTGAGTAATGATAGAAATGTAGAACAAGGAGAAAAGAAGTATGAAGGTTCTTGTAGTAGGAAGTGGCGGAAGAGAGCATGCAATTTGTACAGCAGTTGCAAAGTCTTCGCGTGTAGACAAAATTTATTGTGCGCCAGGTAACGCAGGTATTGCAGCCATTGCAGAGTGTGTGAATATTGGTGCTATGGAATTTGATAAGCTGGTTGCATTTGCAAAGGAAAATGCAATCGATTTTACCATCATCGGAATGGATGATCCACTGGTTGGCGGTATTGTAGATGTATTTGAGGCAGAGGGACTTAAGGTATTTGGACCTCGCAAGAATGCAGCAATTTTGGAAGGTTCTAAGGCATTTTCGAAGGACCTTATGAAGAAGTATGGCATTCCAACTGCAGCTTATGAGAACTTCACAGATCCTGAGGAAGCACTTAAGTATCTTGAGACAGCAAAGATGCCAATCGTACTGAAGGCGGACGGACTTGCACTTGGTAAGGGTGTTCTTATCTGTGAGACCTTGGAAGAGGCTAAGGCTGGTGTTAAGGAAATCATGGAGGACAAGAAGTTCGGTACTGCTGGTAACACCATGGTTGTAGAAGAGTTCATGACAGGTCGTGAGGTATCTGTTTTATCCTTCGTAGATGGCAACACCATCCAGATTATGGACAGTGCACAGGACCACAAGCGTGCAGGTGACGGCGATACCGGTCTTAACACTGGTGGTATGGGTAACTTCTCACCAAGCCCATTCTATACCGCTGAGGTAGATGACTTCTGTAAGAAGCACATCTTCCAGGCGACGGTAGATGCAATGAAGGCAGAGGGACGTCCATTTACTGGCGTTATTTTCTTCGGTCTTATGTTGACTGAGGAGGGACCAAAGGTACTTGAGTACAATGCTCGCTTCGGTGATCCTGAGGCTCAGGTTGTTCTTCCAAGACTTAAGAATGATATTATTGATGTCATGGAGGCTTGTGTAGACGGTAAGCTGGATACAATTGATATACAGTTCGAAGATAGAGCAACCGTGTGTGTAGTTCTTGCATCAGATGGCTATCCAGT
>JAZQQA010000249.1:0-7249 GCA_045628825.1 Agathobacter sp. | reverse complement strand
GTTGTTGGAATCGATGCCTTCAGTACGTCCACGGCCTGCTTCCCAGTGGTTGAGCTTGGAAAATCCGACATCTATTTTGCGGTCAATCGTTACCGCCAGGACATTCGCATGCGCCTGGATGCTGCCATGAAATCCAACTTTGAGGTAAGCCCAAACTATAACAATAACTTGTACGATAAGTATTTGGAGGCCAGACTCAATCGTAACCTTACGAGAGAGGAAATGCGCTGGCTTCTTGGCCACGGTACCATCCGTGTCGGATATCGTGATAACTATATGGCCTTCTGTGGAACGGATGAGGAAGGCAACCTGATTGGTATGCTAAAGGACTACCTGGAAGCAGGAAGCACCAGCTTTAGCAATGCACCCCTTAGTTTTGAAGCGGTACCATTTAAGAACACGCAGGACGCGCTGGATGCTTTGGCTGCTGGGGAAATTGATTGTGTATTCCCAGTGAGCATCGGAAAGTCTGATGAAGAGAGCATAGGTATTTATGCGACACAGCCTGTCTTGTCGGTAGGAAATTATGCGGTTGTCCGTGACCCAAAGGATATTTCTGGTGACCATGTGCGCGTTGCAGTCAATGGCGGCAATCCAAACTACATCAGTTTCCTGGAAAACAATTTCCCGACCTGGGAGCAGGTCTACTATGAGACCACGGAAGACTGTATGAGGGGAATCGCAAAGGGCGAGGCAGACTGTATTATTGTTGCAACCTTCCGTATCAACAGCGTGGAGCAGAGCATGAACCGTAATGGCCTGACCATTGCCTATCTGGATACCAATCTGGATATGAGCTTTGCAGTGAATCGCGGGGATAAGCAACTCTATTCCATTTTAAGAAAAATGATAGCGATTATCCCAGCGGAGACCATCAGTGAATCCATGCTAACCTATGCAGCGGAAGATCATAACATTACGATATCGGACATTCTAGAGCAAAATTTCTGGGGTGCACTTGGTGTTTTGCTAGCAATCATCGTGCTGATTTCTGGACTTCTTGTAAGTAGTGTTATCAATGCAAGAAGGCTGAATCGTTCCATGGAGATTACAGCGTTAAACAGTGAGATTTTGTCGTCCATCAGTATCATGTACTTTAGAATCCTGCGTATTTCTCTCGTAGACAATCTATGTGAAGAAATTACTTCGGGAAATGATGTGCACAGGTTAACGGGACAGAATGGTAGCGCCTCAGATAAGTTACAGGATATCTGTGACACCATTGTTTCGGAAGAATACAAAGACATTGTCAGAGAGTTCTTCGATCTATCTACTTTGCCAGAAAGACTGCGTGACGTAGATACGGTGGAAATCGAATACCATGCCAACGATGATAACTGGCATCTGGCAAGATTTGTTGTGAAGAAAAGGGATGAGAATGGGGATGTTACCAATCTCTTGTATTTGTCCCGCCTGGTAAGTGATCAAAAGCGAAAAGAGAACAAGTTCAAACAGGAAATTCTGGAGGCAAAGGGGGCAGCGGAAGCGGCGAATGCGGCAAAGACCACCTTCCTCTTTAATATGTCCCACGACATTCGGACTCCAATGAATGCGATTATAGGTTATTCCCAGCTGATTCAAAAGAGCGCGGAAAATCCAGAGCAGGTTCTGTACTATCAAGAGCGTATCGAGCAAGCAAGTGCGCTTCTTCTGTCCCTCATCAACAACGTGCTGGATATGGCCCGTATTGAGAGTGGTAAGATGGAACTGAATGAGGAGTATCTGGTAACAGGAGATATTCTCACCAGTCTTGTCAATGTATTTGAGACCAAGACTCACGAGAAGAACATTACCATGCACAGGTCGGTTACGGTGCAGCACAAGCAGATCATTGGTGATGCAACCAAGCTGCGTGAGATTTATAGCAACCTCATTAGTAACGCAATCAAGTATACCCCAGAGGGTGGTTCCATCTATATCATGACCAAGGAACTGCCTTGCAAAAAGGAAGGATATGCACTTTTCCAATCTACCATTCGTGATACAGGTATTGGAATCAGCGAAGAGTTCCTGCCACATATCTTTGATTCCTTCTCGCGTGAGCGTAACACCACCACCAGTGGTATTGCGGGAACAGGCCTTGGCATGGCTATTGTTAAGAAGTTGGTTGAACTCATGGATGGCACCATTGAGGTGGAAAGTAAGCTTGGGGAAGGAACCAGATTTACGGTAACCTTAATGCATAAGATTGCACCAAGCAGTGTCTACGAGCAGCACGAGCAGGCCCAGGAAGAGAAAGAGCAAATCGTTTTCCGAGGAAAGCGTATTCTTATGGCAGAGGATAACGAGCTGAATGCAGAGATTGCAACTACACTTCTTGAGGATGTGGGATTTGCGGTAGACCGTGCAGAAGATGGTGCAATTTGTGTGGATATGCTGGACAAAGCAGCAGCTGGATATTATGATGTAGTCTTGATGGATATTCAGATGCCACATATGGATGGCTATAAGGCAACGCAGATGATTCGCCAGATGGAGAATAAGAGCAAATGCGATGTTCCGATTATTGCGATGACTGCCAACGCCTTTGAAGAGGACAAGCGCAATGCCCTAGAGGTAGGAATGAATGCCCATATCGCCAAGCCAATCGATGTGGAGCTTTTGATGAAGACATTACAAGAAATATTAGGTGAGGAGTAAAATAACATGGCAAAAATTGCAGTAACCTACGAAAACGGACAGGTGTTCCAGCACTTCGGACACTGTGAGCAGTTCAAGGTATATGATGTTGTAGACGGAGAGGTTGTGGGAAGCATTGTTGTGGATGCAGAAGGCGCAGGACATGACGCTTTGGCAGGCTTCCTTGCAAACAATGAAATTGATATCTTAATTTGTGGTGGAATCGGAGACGGCGCACAAAGAGCCCTTGCTGGACTCGGTATCGCAGTATTCTCTGGTGCACAGGGAGAGGCAGATGCAGCAGTTGCAAGCCTTCTTCGTGGGGAGCTTGAGAGTGCAGGTGTCAACTGTGACCATCACGCACAGGAAGAAGAAGGTGGCGAGTGTGGTTGTGGCGGAAGCTGCGGCTCTGGATGTGGATCTGGTTGTGGTGGATGCCACAGTGCAGGACCAGCCTTTGAAGGGAAGAATGTAGGAAAGCGTGTGAAGGTACACTACAGAGGTACCTTTAATGACGGAAGTCAGTTCGATTCCTCTTATGACAGAGGCGAGCCAATTGAGTTCGTATGTGGCATGGGAATGATGATTCTTGGATTCGACCAGGCAGTTGCCAATCTGGAAGTGGGAGAAAAGGTGTCAGTTCATCTTATGCCAGAAGAGGCTTATGGACCACGTGATCCAGAGGCAGAGCTTACCATTGCAATTGCAGAGCTTCCAGGCTCAGAGGAGCTTGAGGTAGGTCAGCAGGTATATCTTTCCAACGAAATGGGTCAGCAGTTCCCAGTTCTTGTAACTGCAAAGGATGATGTGAACATTACCCTAGATGCGAACCATGAGATGGCTGGTAAGGAACTGAATTTTGATATTGAGCTGGTAGAGGCTGGATATTAAGAGAGGAATCCTCTTGTGTTTCACGACGGTTGTCGGTATAGTAGTGGCATGATTAAAGTAGATTTGATTACAGGGTTTCTTGGTTCAGGCAAGACAACCTTCTTAAAAAAATACGCAAGGTATTATATGGACCAAGGGCAACGCGTGGGAATCCTGGAAAATGACTATGGTGCCGTTAACGTCGATATGCTACTCCTAAACGAATTGCGTGGGGAAAACTGCGAACTCGAAATGGTGGCCGGAGCATGCGACAGTGATTGTCATAAGCGTCGTTTCAAGACCAAATTGATTGCTATGGCGATGAGCAAATATGATCGTGTCATTATCGAGCCATCTGGTGTCTTTGATGTGGACGAATTCTTTGATTCTCTGCGGGAAGAGCCTTTGGAGAACTGGTATGAAATCGGTAATGTCATTGCCATTGTGGATGCAAAGCTGTCTCAGGATTTATCCGAAGACGGAGACTTTTACCTTGCTTCTCAGATAGCCAATGCGGGAATGGTTCTATTGAGCCGCACACAGCTTGCCAGCGAAGCACAAATGGACGCAACCCTTGCCTATCTTAAGAGGGCTGCAGAGGTGGCGCAATTGAAAAAATCCATGGATGACATTATTTTTGCAAAGGATTGGGAGCGCCTCACGGCGGATGATTTCGCAAAAATTGCCGCCTGTGGTTATTCCTTTTCTTCTTACGTAAAGAGAACCAATGGACAGGATAACGATTATTCTACCGTCTATTTTTTGGAGCTACCTATGACAGAGGAGAAGCTTCGTAGGAAAATTGATGGACTCATGGCCACGGATACATGGGGATATGTTCTTCGCGTAAAGGGATTCTTTCAAGAGAATGGGCAGTGGCATCAAGTCAATGCAACTCGAGAAGAAGTCGCCGTTGAAGAAATGCCTGTGGGTCAGGAGGTCTTTATCATAATTGGAGAGCGGTTAGACGAGCGTGCGATTCGCTCTTATATGGAAAAAGAATAACATTTATTAGATGATGTGAAGGCATAGAAAAAGAGCGTCGGATATTCTCCGGCGCTCTTATATTTTAGAAGCCTATTCCTGTGCCAATGTATGCATCTGAGAAGCGATGCTGTCGAGGGAATCTGCGTTGCCATGCTCTTTCGCAAGAGCCTCAGCGGTCAAGGCAGTTACCTCCTCTGTGGTTGCAGAGATGGTTGAAACGGATTGCACAATCTGGCGATTGGCCTGTGTAAGTCCTGCAATGTAGTCCATGAAAAGTGCCACGGTCTCATTTACTTCTTCCGTATTGCTCTGGATGGAAGTGAAGATTGCAGAAGTAAGCTCGGTCTGCTCCTTCTCTGAACGAATGACAGAAGCCATCTCGGTAATAGAAGTAACCAAATCCTCCAAAGACTTGGTAGAGTTCTCGATTAACTCCGTGATGCTACTGGTAGCATCCTTAGTGCGAGCGGACATGTTGGAAATTTCAGATGCAACCACTGCAAATCCACGACCAGCCTCTCCTGCGTGAGCGGCTTCCACGTTGGCATTCAGTGCCATGATGTTGGTCTGGAAAGCAATGTTCTCAATGAGCTGGGTAATACCAGACATTGCAGAAATGCTGTCCTTTAGGTGGTTTAAATCGATCACAACCTGCTCGCTGATCGCAACGGAAGAGTCAGCCTGCTGAACCAGCTGTGCCACGCCCTCGTTACCTTGGAATACTGCCTCCATAGTGGTGCTGACATTCTCGGAAATCTTACCAGCGGCAATTTCTACATTTTCGATACGCTCCTGGATTTCCTCGGTCTGAAGCAGCTGATCCTGTACTGCTTCTGCAGTATTGGTAATGCCAGTATTGATTTCTTCCATGGCCAGTTTTACTGCCTCGGAAGACTCGTTCAATACGGTAATTTCTCCATTGATGCTACGGATGCTTTCGTTCACGCGGTCATTTACAGACTGGATGGTATCAAGCTTCTCGGTATTGTTTCGGATGGTAATGTTGGTCACCACATTGATGCCAATCATGAAAATCTCAGTTCCAAGGAATTCCATTAAGAGAACGGAACTGTTAATAGGAAGTCCCGAATGGTGTGCCTTTAGGAAAAATACTTGGTAAATAATGTCCACAACAATAATCACGGTGAAGATGGTAGCCATGCGTCCAATCAGCTGACGATCATAGTATAGAATGAACACAGCGAGAATTGGGAAGCCCATAACAAAGGCCAAGTCGATGTGTGCGCCAAGGCATCCAACCGCATATACTGCGGAAAAACAGATGAGTGCCACATGGCGAAGGGCTTTTGGATTCGCCCGATAGACGATGGCAACAGTGAGTGATGACGTAAGAGCCACTGCCTCAAAGGCAACAAAATACAAAAATGGTGCGGTACCTGTCAAATAATCGGAAATGTAGCCAAGAATCAGCGCCCAAACAATCACCTCAAAAATGATGAGAGCAACCTTGTTGACAAGAGCGTCTCCTGTGAGTTGCTTTTTTTGTTTTTTCTTTTTACTCATATTAATATTAACCCCCTGAATTTTGGTACAAATCAGTACCTATTCACTATGTACAATTATATTATTTGTGATTTTATTATTCAATGAAGAAAAAATAAATAAATCTGTGGAAGAAGTATATTTTTGCAAGAGAATACGCGGATTTCGTCAGAAAACTGCTAAAAATTGTGGAAAGTGTGGACGAAATTGTGGAAAAGTAGTACGATAGTCATAGAAATTTACAATGGGAAAGTATGAGGAGTAGAATGGCTACTACAAATAAGAGTACAAAATCAAATGGCAAGAAGGTAAGTAAGAAGAAAAGACAGCAGATTCGCAACCGTAGAATCGCGATCGTGCTAGGACTTCTTCTTGTAGCAGTAATTGCGGTGTTTGCGGTGCGAACCACCAAGAAAAATATCGCCATCCGCAATACCGTATTGGTAGATGGCTACAAGGTGGCAGATTATGATGAAGCAACCATGGCAAAAACCATTCGTGCCAACTATAACTGGAACGTAACCCTAGTAGGGGATGGCATAGAGGTAAGCCTCACGGATCCACTGGATGAAGCCGTAGAGCAGACCGTGAAGGCTGCATATGCAGAGGCAGCCAAGATGAAGGGCGCAAAAAAGGATGAGGTTGCGAAAATGAAGCATAGCTTCCGCGTAGACCTTACTTCCGCGCAAAAGGATAGCATCATAGAAGAGGCAAAGGCAAAAGTGGAAGAGGCAGCCGATGCCATTTCATCAGGCAATGCGCTTATGACCTACAATCCGTCAGCCAACAACTTTGACTTCCACGACGGTGTCATCGGACCAGTGGTGGATTACGAGGATTTAGAGAGTCAGTTAAGAAGCGCATTAAACAATAGCCAGTATGAGGATGTAATTGCTCTTACTTATATAGAGGGCATTCGCAATGTCAGTGCCAGCGATTTCAAAATGATTGGAAGCTACACCACCACAGCAACGGCCAATGCCAACCGTAATACCAATATTACAGTCGCAAGCAACACCATCACCGGAACTATTTTGGAAGAGGGCGATACCTTCTCATATAATGGAGTGCTTGGTGAGCGTAATGCGCAAAAGGGATACAAGGAGGCAGGCGCTTATTCGGATGGCGAGCATGTACTTGCCTATGGTGGTGGTATCTGCCAGGTATCATCGACCATGTACAATGCCGCATTTGCAGCAGGCATTCAGGTTACCACAAGAACAGGACATACCTATGAGCCAACCTATGTGATTCCAGGTATGGATGCAAC
>JAZQQA010000248.1:0-4639 GCA_045628825.1 Agathobacter sp. | reverse complement strand
AATTACTCCGCCAGATGCATGTCTGGCGGAGTTTTTCGTGTGTACTTCCGAAATCCTTTGAGGAATAGATGACAGAAAAAAGGAGAGAAAGAAATGTCAGAAACAAAGAAATCAAACAAGAAACTTATCATTGGAATCGTAGCACTTGTAGCAGTAGTCGCTATTCTTGCAGTCGTATTCATCGTATGCAAGCCAGGTACCTCAAAGGGTGCAAAGGCAGTTACCATCGAAGTGACCGATAACAATGAGCAGACCACAAGCTACAATGTGAACACAGATGCAGAATACTTAAGCGAAGTATTTGATGAGATTGATGACCTCGTAGTAGAGGGAACTACCAGCGAGTATGGTCTTTACATCGATACCGTTAACGGTGTAACAGCAGATTTCAACGTAGATGGCGCTTATTGGGCAATCTATGTAAATGGTGACTATGGTATGTATGGCGCTGACCAGCAGCCTGTAACAGATGGCGATACCTATAGCCTTGTATACACTGTATATGCAGAATAAGGCGAAGCTTTCCGTAAAAGATATCGCTTTGATAGGCGTGATGATTGCAACCATTGAGGTGGCAAAAAATGCCTTGGCTTTTTTGCCCAATGTGGAGTTGGTCACGCTACTAATTATCCTGTACACCCTCTTCTTTGGTTGGAAGATCCTTTTTGTGATTCCTGCCTTTATCCTGCTTGAGGGATGTATCTATGGATTCGGCCTATGGTGGATTATGTACTTGTATGTGTGGCCGTTTTTGGCCTTGCTTACACGGATTTTCCGCAAGCAGGAGTCACCTTGGTTTTGGGCAACCTTATCGGGCTTCTTTGGGCTTGGCTTTGGTGCGTTGTGTACCATTCCTTACTTTTTCCTAAGTGGTCCTAAGGGGGCATTTGCCTGGTGGGTAGCAGGAATCCCATACGATATTTTGCACTGTGTATCCAACTTCGTCTTGTGTGCAGTGCTCTTTAAACCGCTTTCCAAGGCCTTACAGAAAATTAGCAAGGTTGAGTGGGGAGCACAAAATGGATAAGCAAGCAGCGCCCGAAAAAGGGCGCTGCTTTTTCTTTTGTATACTTTTCGAAAAATGTGTGGAATGGTATAATGAAGACAACATTTTATGAAAGGGCAAATATATGTCTGATTTAAAAATATTAATTAGCGAAACAACAAAGGAAGAGCGTATTGCTTTGATTCGTGCCTGGATTCCAGATGAAGATGGAATCGAAGACACAGGAATGGATCTTTGGGATGTGTATGCAGATTATATCAATGGCAAGCGTGAAATCGCAGAAATCAATGCATCTATGTCGGGAGCGTTCTATACAGAAGAAGATTTGAAATAAAGCAAAGGGGGAATTATTATGGTTTCAATCGCATCTATGATTATGATGGTGGTTTCCATGCTTTGGGGAATTGCCATTCCAGTTGGATTATTTATTTATGGTAGAAAGAAATTGCATGCTTCACCACTATCCTTTTTCCTGGGATGTGCGGTATGGTTCTTCTTTACCCAGGTGCTTGAGGCTTTGATGCATCAGTTAGTGCTTGCTGGACCAATGGGGGTAGCGATCCAAGAGAAGATTTTGCTCTACGCAATTTACGGAGGATTGGCAGCAGGTATCTTTGAGGAAGTCGGCCGATTTGTGGGCATGAAGTTTTTCATGAAGAAGCTTCATGGCTATGATCAGAATGCTCTTATGTACGGATTTGGACATGGTGGCTTTGAGGCTGCCTTTATTCTGGTAATCGGCATGATCAATAACCTAGTATATTCGGTTATGATTAATGCTGGTCAGATGTCACTCCTCACCAACCAGGTGCCGGAAGAAGCCAGAGGACAACTAGAAGCAGTAGTCAATCAGCTGATTACAATTGGTCCACTTACGTTTGGTGCAGGAATGTTAGAGCGTGTCAGCGCAGTGCTTCTTCACATTGGTTTTTCTGTAATTGTATGGATTGCAGTGACAAGAAAAAAGACAGGGCTTTTATTCTTATCTATTTTCCTACACGCCTTTGCAGATGCATCTATGGTGCTCGTTGCAAGTGTTGCACCAGTTTGGGCTGTAGAAGTACTTATACTTGCACTTGGCCTTTTGGTTTGCTTTTTGGCAAAGAAATTGTGGGAGCACAATGATTGCCAAATTAATACAGAAAGTTAGAACAAATGTTCTATACAACCGCATAAATTTGTGATACAATAGCCTCTATAATCGGAGGCTATTTTTTATGGATTTTAAGCTACATGCGCCTTATGCGCCAACGGGCGATCAGCCTGAGGCGATTCGACAATTAGTAGAGGGATTTGAGGCAGGCAATCAGTTTCAGACCTTGCTTGGTGTTACGGGCTCTGGTAAGACCTTTACCATGGCCACCGTCATTCAGGCACTGAATAAGCCAACACTCATTATCTCCCACAATAAGACTCTTGCAGGACAGCTCTATGGTGAGATGAAGGAATTCTTCCCGGAGAATGCAGTGGAGTATTTTGTATCCTACTACGATTATTATCAGCCAGAGGCCTATGTGCCACAGTCGGATACCTATATTGCGAAGGATTCTTCCATCAACGATGAGATTGATAAGCTCCGCCTTTCTGCTACCGCAGCCATGGCAGAGCGTAAGGATGTGACTATTGTAGCTTCCGTATCCTGCATCTATGGCCTTGGTAGCCCTGAGGAGTGGGAGGGCATGAGTTTGTCTCTTCGCCCAGGCATGGAGAGAGACCGTGATGATGTGATTCGCGACCTCATCGATATGCAGTATACCCGTAATGATATGGATTTCCACCGTGGTACCTTCCGTGTCCATGGCGATGTTCTGGAGTTGATTCCAGCCAATAAGGACGATACAGCAACCCGTATCGAGTTCTTTGGAGATGAGATTGATCGTATTACCGAAGTGGATGTGCTAACGGGAGAGATTAAGTGTAGTCTGGAGCACACGATCATTTTTCCTGCGTCTCATTATGTGGTGCCACAGGAGAAAATCAATAAGGCTTGCGACAACATTGAGGTGGAGTTAGCAGAACGCGTGAAGTTCTTTAAGAGCGAGGATAAGCTTCTTGAGGCACAGCGTATCAGCGAGCGCACCAACTTTGACATTGAGATGATGCGAGAGACAGGATTCTGCTCTGGCATTGAGAACTATACAAGACATTTGAACTTTGCAGCACCTGGGGAACCACCAATGACGCTCATTGATTTCTTCCCTGACGAGTTCCTAATAATTGTGGATGAGTCACATATTTCGATTCCACAGATTCGTGGTATGTATGCGGGAGACAGAGCTCGTAAGACGACACTGGTGGACTATGGCTTCCGCTTGCCATCGGCTCTTGATAACCGTCCTTTGAACTTCGAGGAGTTTGAGGGGAAAATTGATCAGATGCTCTTTGTATCTGCAACACCGAATACCTACGAGGACGAGCATGAGCTTCTTCGCGTGGAGCAGATTATTAGACCTACGGGTCTGTTGGATCCAGAGATTTCGGTGCGGCCGGTTGAGGGGCAAATTGATGATCTGGTGGGCGAAGTGAATAAGGAAGTAGCGGAGCATCACAAGGTGCTTATTACCACCCTGACCAAGCGTATGGCAGAGGATTTGACCAGTTATATGGCAGAACTTGGCATTCGTGTGAAGTATCTGCATTCTGATATTGATACCTTGGAGCGTGCGGAGATTATCCGTGATTTGCGACTGGATGTCTTTGATGTACTGGTTGGAATCAACCTGCTTCGAGAGGGTCTTGATATTCCGGAGATTACACTGGTGGCAATCTTAGATGCAGATAAGGAAGGCTTCCTGCGTTCGGAGACCTCTCTCATCCAGACCATTGGTCGTGCAGCTCGTAATAGTGAAGGTCATGTGATTATGTATGCAGATACCATGACAGACTCTATGAAGAAAGCAATCTCAGAGACTGAGCGACGTCGTGCCCTGCAGCAGGAGTACAACGAAGCCCATGGTATTACACCGACCACCATTCAGAAGTCAGTACGTGAGCTCATTGCAGTATCGAAGAAGGTTGCAGCAGAGGAGATGAACTTTGCCAAGGACCCAGAGTCTATGAGCAAGAAGGAATTGGAAAAACTCATTGCAGATATCCAAAAGAAGATGCAAAAGGCTGCTACAGAACTGAACTTTGAGGCTGCAGCAGAGTATCGTGACCAGATGATTAAGCTAAAGAACATGTTGCGAGACATGGCAAGTGAATAAATTCGAGGAACAGGAAAATGGCAAAACAAGAAAGAAAGTATATCAAAATTCGTGGGGCGAGCGAACATAACTTAAAGCATGTAAGTCTGGATATTCCAAGAGATTCTTTTGTGGTTTTGACTGGTTTGTCAGGATCAGGTAAGTCATCTCTTGCTTTTGACACCATCTATGCAGAGGGACAGCGCCGTTATATGGAGTCCTTGTCTTCTTACGCAAGACAGTTCTTAGGCCAGATGGAAAAGCCAAATGTTGAGATGATTGAAGGTCTTCCACCAGCCATCTCTATTGACCAGAAGTCCACCAATCGTAACCCTCGTTCTACGGTAGGAACGGTTACGGAAATCTATGATTATTTCCGTCTGCTCTATGCGAGAATCGGTGTACCACACTGTCCTGAGTGTGGGAAGGCGATTTCAAAGCAGACCAT
>JAZQQA010000247.1:0-3761 GCA_045628825.1 Agathobacter sp. | reverse complement strand
TCGCCGAGAGTGGAGAGGATTTAAGGATACCTGGTATGACTATACCAGATGGCTCTATATCATGAGCCAGTTGGCTGGATTCGTTATGAAGCCACGTAACGTTAAGGCAATGTTCCGTTATCGTTGGATGGCCAATTATCTGGCAGTTCCAATGATGATTGATAGACATACACAAGGACTTCGTGGACCATACCTTCGTATGTGTCATTTGGAGCAGGACCTTGTCGTATATGACGTAGCAAAGCTTCTTGATAACCTCTTTAGAGGCGACAGAAGAATTGGCAACGACAAAGAATTTTCTAAGAAGGTCGTTCTGGTAGATGAGAATGAGATGACCGCAGTTATGATGGGCTTCCCAACACTGAAGGGATTGTCTCGTGAGACTCCATCGACTTATGTTTCTGTTCTTTTGAATCAGAATGCAGCACTTCATTATATCGATGTAGCGCAGGAATATGGACTTCCTGGAGATGTATGTCCTATGCCAGAGGCTGAGGCAGGCGTTTCTATCGATGATGATGCACCAATTCTTGGCGCTTGTGCAGTACAGTGTAACACCACTTGTGATGGTTCCCTTCTTTCGAATGGAGTCATTGCAAAGCGTATGGAAAAAGAGGATGGCATTCCTATTTTCCAGCTTGCATCACCACTTCGTCATAAGGAAGATGATGTACAGGCTTATGCTGCAGGCGAGATTAAGAACTGTATCAAATTCATCGAAGAGCAGACAGGCGAGAAATGGGATTGGGCATACTACTTTGAGTGTGCGAAGCGTGTCAATGAGTCAACCAGACATCGTATGGAGTGGCTTGATATGAACAAGACCGATTATCCACAGATTTTCGGTTCCAACCTTGCTCTTTATACAGAGACCAACTACATGGCAATCTGTGGAAAGGTTCCAGAGTTCGTTACCGTTGACCGTAAGCTTTCTGCACTTGCCAACGAAGCATATAAGAAGAAAATGAAGATGGCAAGAGAGTATCGTCATCGTGCCATCGTATGGGGCGTTCAGTCTCACTTCTATTTTGATTTCTTACTGTGGATTTTGAACTGTTGGGGCATCGTTCCTCTTACTGATATGCTTTCTATGGTGAACACCGATATGATTGCAGAAGAGGATACACCTGAGAACAGAGAGAAAGCATATTACGACATTGCTTGGCTCACAGAAAATATGATTATGAGAAACCGTACCCATGGTGGTTATAAGGTTCTTTTGGATGAACTTTGGGAGTACTGTGAGGAATTCAATGCAGACATGGTAATTCTCTGGGAGCACATGTCATGTAAGGCATTAAATGGTTTGCATGGACAGTTCGAAGAGAAGGCGAGAGAAAAGGGTATTCATCTCATGTGGGTAACCCACGATTTGTTTGACCCAAGAATTATTTCAAGACAGGGCATTCGTGATCAGGTAAACCGCTACATGAGAACAGTATTCCAGGAAGAGCCACTGGATCCTTCACTTGAAGTACTTCCAGATGACAAATCATGGTAGAAGAGGAGAGATAAGACATGAAATATTTTGGTGGATGTGATTCTGGATCAACCTATACCAAGTGTGTGATCATAGATGAGACAGGAAAAATGGTTGCGGATGTAACACTTCGTAGCCGTATCAACGCAGTACTTAGCTGCGAGGAATCATTAAAGCTCGCTGTTGAGCAGGTTCCAGATTTAAATAGTCCAGAAGATCTTGCTTACCTTGTAGGTACAGGATATGGACGTAATAAGGTTCCATTTGCAGATGAGAACATCTCAGAGATTAGCTGCCACGCAATGGGCGTACATATGGCTGATCCAAGTGTTAAGGCAATCATCGATATCGGTGGACAGGACGTTAAGGGTATCGCAATCGATAATGATGGAACCGTACTCAACTTTGCAATGAACGATAAGTGTGCAGCTGGTACCGGACGTTTCTTTGAAGCAATGGCAAAGGCATTTGAGATGGAGCTTTCTGAATTCTCTAAACTTTCACTTAAGGCTAAGAATGTGATTCCAATTACTGCACAGTGTACCGTATTCGCAGAGTCAGAGGTTATTTCTCTTGTTGGTGAAGGAAAGCCAATGGATGAGATTGCTGCAGGTATTGAGCTTTCTGTTGCAAAGCGTTGCTTCGTAATGAGTAAGAAGGCAGGTGCTGTTGATTCCATCACACTGACTGGTGGATGTGCAAAAAATGATGGTTTGAAGGATGCAATTGAGAAGGTTTTGAACCTTAAGGTAATCAATCTTCCAATCGACCCACAGCTTATGGGAGCTCTTGGAGCTGCTGAGTATGCAAGACAAAAAGGTCTTGCAAAGTAGGAGGTAGGACATGGCAACATTATTAAAGGTACTTATGATTATCGCAATCGTTTTTGTATGTCTTTTCGTATTGTCATTCGTCGTATACTTCTTCAACTTGGATATGAAGCTTATGGCTGCAATGGAGCCAATCTTCCTTAAGCATTACGACAAGATTAAGAGGGATAAGCATTTATAAACCATGAAGTTATTTGATGAATTAATCCAGAGAATGCAAAATCTTTTGGATGCAGAGGGAAGCCGCAGTTATCCAGTGGTAGAAAGCGATTGGCCAGCTGTGACAGACCGAAGCATGATTCTTCGAAGTGATATGGCTTACGAGCTGGGCGGAGATTTCCAGCCAGCAATTGGATGCACTGTTGTCACCCTAGATGAGAATCTGGTGGGAGAAGACGATGTGACACTCCTTGGCAAGGATCTTCACGAGATTCAGTCCACAACCAATGTTCCATATGCAAGAATCGCTTTTGTGCGCATCAAGGCAGATGGAGTTGGAGAGGGAGAGGCATTATACAATGCCATTCGTAAGCTTGAGAACACACGCTATCATTTTTTCCCAGAGGGATTCATGATGCGTATCTCGGCATCGAAGCATAAGGAGACAGTTCGTATCGGAAAGGAAGCATTGGAGAAGGGTCTTTGCTTCGCAAAGGCAGGCAACATGATGATTCAGGCCTTTCATGAGAACCCTCTTGTGGAAGCCGTTCAGGTACGATACGTGACCTTAGAAGATTTTGATTACAAGACATTGGAAGGCTTAGTAAACGAGGCAGAAGATGTGACAAAAACCATCGACCATATCTTCAAGAATGTGGTGATGGATTGTAATGCCTGCAATTTGCAGGAAATATGTGATGAAGTCGAAGGACTTCGTGAACTTCACTTTGCACAGGCAGAGGAAGCGAAAAATGTATAACAACACGATGTGTTGATATAGAAACAATGAGAATGAGATAGATAATTAAAAGGAGAATGAAAATGGCAGAAGATAAGTATACGAACTTCGAAGACTATGCTGCCTGCGAAGCACCTCACAGAGGCGATAAGCCAAAGGATGCTGCAGAAGCTAGAAAAATGAAGAAGATCGCAAAGCTAGGCCGCAAGATTACTGACGTAGCAGGACACATCATCGGTGGTGTATCAACCGACGATCCAGAGTACTGGTGTCTTGCTGATATCCTTACAGAGGATATGGTTGATATCGGACTTTCTATGAAGAAGAGAGTTCACTATACCTTCCCAGAGCTTTGCAAGATGAACAAGGAATTGGTTGACAGATTGGGAGAGGATGGTTTCCAGAAGGTTCTTGATGAGATGTCTTACATCGGTATCATCGAGTATGACTATGGATATCACTATGATCACAATGGACGTACAGCTCCACAGTCTGAGAGAAGATATATTCTTCCAATGTTCGTTCCAGGATCAGCAGAGCTTTTCAACATTCA
>JAZQQA010000246.1:0-4750 GCA_045628825.1 Agathobacter sp. | reverse complement strand
TTGGCTTGGACCGGTGCTTACGATGAGGACTGCAGAGAATGTGTTTTCAAAAGAGATGACTATCTCGCAGCCGCAGTAAAGGCGGATGACTACGAGGAAAATATGGCAGAGGAGTCAGCGGGGGACATGGATGTGGACAGTGTCATCGGAGGAACCTATGCAAGCATTCAGGATGAATTAGATGCGGTAGAGGCGATGTCGAAGCAGTTCGAAGAAACGATGACGGGTGATTATCCACAGACAACCCTGAACTTTGCAGCGCGTGACTATTACGAATTCTGGGACGCAGAGCTCAACAGCCTGTGGAGTCGTCTCAGCAAAGAATTGGATGCAAAAACGAAGGCAACTCTTTTAGAGGAGCAGCGTGGTTGGATTGGCGAAAAGGAAGCGGCCATGGAAGAAAAAGCAGCAGCGTACGAAGGTGGAAGCATGGCGCCACTTGCGCAGTATACGACCGGCGGTGATTGGACTAGGGTGCGTGTTTACACACTCGCGCATAAGCTGGCAGAGGTGCGAGGTGAAAGCTATTCCTCTCCAAGAGATTAAAGGTGGCCGATTGTACGTCAACCCTTGACAGTTCAGCATTTATGCAATAAAATCATGTCAGTAAAACGTAGACGAGGAAAGTACATGAGTCCGAACCTTCAGAGAGAGGCATGTGTGGTGTGAGTGCCTTAGGGGAAAACTGATGGAAGACCACCTCCGAGTGGCCCTAATCCGGCCCGGTGATTCCGTTATAATCATGAGAGATGTTCCTATGGAATAATTAAGGGTGGAACCGCGAGTAGAAATAATCGCCCCTTACACAGTAATGTGTAAGGGGCTTTTTTATTATAATTTTGAGAGGAGAACAAAAATGGTAGATTTCAAAGAAGATGAGAGCCTACACACACTGAACCATTCCTGCGCACACGTACTTGCTCAGGCAGTTAAGCGTCTTTACCCACACGCAAAGTTCTGGGTTGGACCAGTTGTAAAGGAAGGTTTCTACTATGATATCGATCTTGGAGAGGACATCGTCAATGACGAGGCTCTTGCAGCAATCGAGAAAGAAATGAAGAAGGTTTGTAAGGAAGGCAAGAAGATCTTCCGTCGCGAGCTTTCTAAGGCAGAAGCTCTTGAACTTTTCAAGGACGATGAATATAAACTTGACCTCATTGCAGGTCTTGAGGATGGTAACATCACAGTTTACGACCAGGGCGAATTCACAGACCTTTGCCGTGGACCTCACGTAGACAACACGAAGCTTTGTAAGAACTTTAAGCTTCTTAAGTACTCAGGTGTATATTGGAAGGGTGATGCGAATAACCACGTAATGCAGCGTATCTACGGATGCTGCTTCCCTACACCAGAAGAGTTAGAGGAGCACTTAAAGCTTCTTGAAGAGGCAAAGGATCGTGACCATCGTAAGATTGGAAAAGAGATGGACCTCTTCATGTCAGACGACTTAATCGGACGTGGACTTCCAATGTTCCTTCCAAAGGGATATACCGTATGGCAGGAGCTTGAGAATTACATTAAGGCAAAGGAGCGCAAGCTTGGATACCTTCATGTAATGACACCATGTGTTGGTACAGTCGGACTTTACCAGACATCTGGACACTGGGATCACTACAAGGAGAACATGTTCCCAGCAATGGAAGTAGAAGGCGAGTCATTCGTTCTTCGTCCAATGAACTGTCCACACCACATGATGATTTATGCAAACAGAATGCACTCATACAAGGATCTTCCAATCCGTATCGGTGAGATTGCACATGACTTCCGTTTTGAGGCATCTGGTTCTCTTAAGGGTATTGAGCGTGGTCGTCACTTCTGCCAGAATGACGCACACTTATTCGTAACTCCAGAGCAGATTGAGGAAGAGTTCAAGGCAGTTGTTGACCTTATTTTTGATGTATACAAGGATTTCAACATCACAGATTATCGTTGCGTACTTTCTCTCCGCGATCCAGCAGATAAGGTAAAGTATCATGACGATGATGAGATGTGGAACACTGCAGAGGACGCTCTTCGTCGTGTAATGGATTCTATCGGAATTGAGTATACAGAAGAGATCGGTGAGGCTGCATTCTACGGACCAAAGCTTGATGTAAACGTTAAGCCAGCAATTGGTAACGAGTACACACTTTCCACTTGCCAGTTAGACTTCTGTCTTCCAGCAAAGTTTGATTTGTCTTACATCGATTCAGACGGACAGAGAAAGACACCAGTTGTTCTTCATAGAGCAATTCTTGGGTCTCTTGACCGTTTCATGGCTTATATTCTTGAGGAGACAAAGGGAAATCTTCCACTTTGGCTTGCACCAGTACAGGCAACAATCCTTCCTGTAAAGAATGAGGATGAGGAACTTAACGCATATGCACATGAGCTTCTTGCAACTCTTGAAGAGCAGGGACTTCGTGTAGAGATCGATGAGAGAGCAGAAAAGCTCGGATATCGTGTACGTGCTGCACAGGTTGAGAAGGTTCCATACTTAATCGTTCTTGGTAAGCAGGAAGTGGAGGATCGTACCGTAAGCTTTAGACTTCACGGAGAGATGAATTCTACAACTGTTTCACAGGAAGAGTTTATCGCAAGACTTAAGAACGAAATCGCTACCAAAGCAGTGAATCCAGCTGCTAGCAAGTAGTGGAAAAATGATGGGCACATTCAATAGAATGAGAACACAATAGAACCAAAGAGACGGCCTAAGGTCGTCTCTTTTTCTTTTGGCTTTTTCCTAGTGTTATTGTATGGATTCCATAAATATATGACAAAATAATGCCGAAAAAATGCGAAAATATATAGTGCATTTGAGGAAAAAATAGTATAATAGACCTATACGAGCAGAGTGCCAAGAAGAGAAGGCATTCTGATAGAATAATTACATTTTGGAGGTTAGGACAATGGGACAGAATCGGGGGAAAAAGAGAGGAAGTATCGCAACAAGGATATGCGTAATTATCGTTCTTGCAGTGGTGCTTTCTAACATTGTTTGTATGATGCTAATTGTCAGCAATGCAAGAAAGAATATTTCAAAAACCGTACAAAATACCATGCTTGACATGGCATCTTCTTACACTAAGTTGGTAGACAACACTATGGTTTCGCTTGGATATGATGAGTTGCCATATGATTCCTATTATCTCATTTTGGGTAAGGCAAAGGTTGAAGGCATGGATAGTTCTTATGTCTATGTGGTAGATAAAAATGGTACCATGATGTATCACCCAACTAAGGACAAGGTTGGCGCGCCTGTGGAAAATGCAGTAGTTAAGGGGCTGGTTGCACAATTACAAGAAGGAAATAAGCCAGAACCTGGAGTTACTACCTATGAATTTAAGGGTGTAACGAAGTATGCAAGCTATTCACTTTTAAAAAATGATAATATTTTGGTTGTTACAGCAGATGAGTCAGATGCTATGGCAGGTATTTCAAATACCACTACTATGGCCTTTGTGACCTTAATCATCATCGTAGCAATCAGTTTGGCAATTGCAATCTATTTTGGCAAGCGCTTGGCGAAGCCACTCATTCAAGCAAGTGAGGTTGTAGCCCAGGTTGCACAGGGCGATATGCACGTTGACTTTACGAGTGTAAAAGCAAGCAATGATGAAGTTGGCCTTATGGTAGAAAGTCTTAAGGATATGACACAGGTATTGGGCGGTATTGTAGATCAGGTCCGTGCAACAAGTGATATCATGGCAAAGAATAGTACGGAACTCAACATCACAAGTGAGCAGACCTTGGCCGCAAATGGTGAGATTTCGAGAGCGGTAGAAGATGTTGCAGAAGGCTCTACGACCATGGCAACTTCTATTTCGGATATCAATGATAATTTGGGTGACATGTCATCTGAAACGCAGACCATTGATTTGTCTGTTGCAGATATTCGAGAGCAGACCAGTGCAGTGCAGGCAAGTAGTGCATCCATGAGTGAAAAAATGCGTAATATGCAAAGCAGTAGCGAAAAGATGGATAATGGAATTGCAACCATTTCTGGTCGTATCGAGCAGGTAAATGCGGTTGTTAGCAAGGTAAGTGATATTATCACAGTCATTGAAGAGATTTCAGGACAGACCAATTTGCTTTCTCTGAATGCGTCTATTGAGGCGGCACGTGCGGGAGAAGCTGGTCGAGGATTTGCTGTTGTAGCAGAAGAAATTCGTGTGCTTTCAGATAACACCAACGCAGAGGTGAATAATATCAAGGCGATTATCGCTGAGCTTGTACAGGATTGCCAGGCCTGTGTATTAGCATCCGAAGAAGTTGTAAAGGACAATGCCGAGCAGAAGGAAGAAATCCTGAGCGTTCTGGAAGAGTTTGGTAAGCTTGATGAGCAGATTGGACATACTGCAGAAAAGGCCGAGGAAATTCGACAACTGGTAGATGCTATGGTATCCTTAAATACAAGCATCACACAGAGTAGTGGCGGCTTAACCGATGTAAGCTCTGCAAACGCAGCAGCTACAGAAGAGATGACAGCCAATATTCAGGAACTCAATGCTATGATGCATGGTGTTGCAGATATGGCAAGCCAGATGCAGGATCAGTCAGCAGCAATGAGTGAGGCTCTTGCGTTCTTCAAATAAATATGGGCGTTTTTCTTTAGGAAGTATAAAAAGAAGGATCAAGTGAGAATGAGTAAATATAATTTAAGGGTGGCAACCGTAGCGGATGCGGCAGAGCTTTTAGCTATATACAAGCCCTATGTTGAGAAAACAGCAATCACTTTTGAATACGAGGTTCCAACGGTAGAGGAATTCGC
>JAZQQA010000245.1:0-4373 GCA_045628825.1 Agathobacter sp. | reverse complement strand
CTCTTCCTCTGCAGTCCAGATACAAGAATCCCAGGTCTGTACTGCCTCTGGCTCGTTCTGTACGGTAAGGCTTGTAATGTCAATGCCACGTGCTCTGTATTCCTGAATAAACTTTGCGTAATACTTTGCCCACAAAGCGCGATACTCTGGTAAAAGTTTTCCACCATGGTTCATTTCACCATTGGTCTTCATGTATGCTGGTGGAGACCATGGAGAGATTAAGAATTTCATATCAGAGCCATTGGCCTTTGCCTTTTCGATAGCTTCCTTTAAGAATGGAAGGATTTCCTCCTCATCATGGTCTACAGAAAAAGTAGATAAGTCCTGATCGCCCTCTTCTACGTAGGTGTAGTTGCCAAGACCGAAGTCACAGCTGTGCATTGGAATACGGCCTACGTTATAACGAAGTCCGCTCTCTCCAAAATATGCCTCTGTAATCTCAGCTCTCTTTTCCTCTGATAATTTATAGAAGTTGTGGGCAGAGGCCTGTGTGAAAGCCCCGCCAAAACCTCTGATGGTCTGTCCTGTTACCTGTGGATACAAACGAATGAAATGCATGCAGTCACTTACTTCTTTTGCAGCAAGCACTTTTTCCTGCCACTTCTTACCTGTCTTTTCTGCACTTTCTACTCTTAAAATTTCTTTCATGCTCTTACCACCTTTACTTCAATCGAGGTTACAAGTCCCTCTCTTACGTCCTCAGCCATACGTCCATGAAGCACTGCTCCATTTACCTGTGCCTTTGCCTTATTCTTATAGGTCAGCTGCATCTTTTCTACACGGTAGTTGCCTGGGAAGAAATCTCCCTGGTCTTCGAAGGTGTAGGTTACCTGACATTTTCCGAGTAACATTGCGCCAATGGTCTTGTCCTCACCAATGAGGTAAGAAGGAATGGTTGGTGCGAAGGTGAGGGAAAGTTCATCCTCCATAGTGAATGGTCTTGCGCCAAACATCATCATCTTCCACATGCTAAGGAACTCAACGGTTGATCCAGAAAGTCTTGCAACGAAGCCCTTTCCATGAATCTTCTTATTTGGGTTCTTGCTACTTGCGATGAAGGAAGAATTCTCAAGAATGCTTCTTCCGTAGGTCTCTTCATCTAAGAATGGAATCACTGCCTTATGGAAGTCCTCTGCAAACTCCTTGTAAAGGCCTGACTTAATGAGTTCAAGCAAGTACTTGTATTCCATATGAAGCCAGATCGATTCATTCTCTAACCAGCCTGGTGTGAAGCTGCGGCAACGACCAAGCTCATAGGATGCTTCTGTCAAGGAAGCATTTACCTTATACATAGAAAGCTTGTCATCGTAGAGGTCGCTGTGCTTTACAAAGTCATAAAGCTTATCCTTACTTAATGCCTTCTCCTCAAGCTTTAAGTATCTTACTGGGCCCTCAAGGAAAAGTGGTACTGGGCGTACCTCAAACTTCTCTGGGTGAATACCAGCTTCATCCTGTGTATAAGAAGTTACTTCGTATGTGAAATAGGTTGGGCAAGTGCCGATGGCAACTGCCTTATTGATACCTGCTCTTACTGTCTCGCGGAAGCCAAGAAGAAGGCTTGCAAGCTCTTCTGATGCCATGGTCTTTACCTTGCCACTGATTCCAGCAAAGGTCTTCTCACGGTATGCTTCCTTCGCATCGTTTACTTCATTCCAGAAGTCCATAAGAAGGTCATCCTTCTCGATTTCTGCCTTATGCGCTGCATTGATTTTTCCAAGGGTTACAAGAAGATCGTAGATATCCTCCTGAAGCTCTACCTTTGCGCTATGACGCATCAAAGCTCCGATGGTGTAATCTAAGTTTCTAGCAAGCTCGTAGGTCTCTGCCATAGAAGAACCCATCATTCCTGGAAGACCATTCAGTGCATCATACCAACCTGGCTTTCCACCTTCCATTTCAACACCCATGCCGTATGGGTCAAGGGCTGCAAATTTTGCTGCACAAAGAAGCACTAACTTCTCCATCAAAGTGGTATAGATGACTGCGCCTTCGCCAAAGTCAGCTTTTACCTGCTTGTCTTTGGTCTTGCGCTTGCTTGCCTCGTTGAGTGCGTAGTACTGTCTTACGCCGCCCTCTGTAATGGCATATCTCTTAGCACGTGGATTGATGTTGACCTGTGATAAGAAGAATCCATATGCCTTTTCGTAAAGCATCTCCTTTTCCTGCTCTGGGAAAACTGCTAAGTACTCCTCGATTAAGTCGAGGTTGTAATCCCAGTGATCACTCCAGTAGCCTTCACCGAAGTTACCATTTACTTCTGGAGTTGCAAAATCAATAAGTGCGGTAAATACTGGCTCCACATCGCCCTGTACACAGGTCGAAAGCTTGCTGTATAAGCTACCTGGAGTAAATGGCTTTGTAAGGAACGCAAGGATTTCTTCCTTGTCGCCTGCTACCGTATCAAGCACTACCTTTGCCTTTTTCTCATCCACACGGTAGGTAAGCTTCTCGATACCAAGTGGGTTATAACCATCCAGCTGAACGAGGCTATAGAAAAGATGAATATTCTCTCTTCCAACGAATGGCGAGAAGAAGGTGTCCAGTCTTCGGTTCTGATTCACATCACGGAAGTTACCATTGCCCTGCGAGAAGAACTCTGGAGCCATAGCAAAGTAGTTGTAATCACGCTCCAAATCGCCGTGCTTTCTACTATATACATAGAAGATCTTGTTGTGACCAAGTGGAATTGGGAATCCACCACGAAGTACGTTGTCCATATAGGTATACGCACAGTATGCATCAAACTTTGGATCTCCTGTCTTTGTTGCAATGTTCTCTGTAAGGGTATCTACAAGCTCATTGGCACGCACAAGCTTCTTCTCGAAGAAGCTGCCATCTGGCTGCTTTGCCAGGAATGCCTTTAAGCTATCCATTCTTTCAACCTGACCAATAATCTCGTAGAAGGTCATGGTCTGTCCTGCTTCTAAGCACTTCTTTGCTGCAAAGAAAGCACATGGAAGAAGGTTACTGGTGTTCTCCTCTTCTGCATCCACTGCTGCAATGCCGCCTTCCATAAAGTTCACTGGCTTTGCAAGAGAATTGTCATAGGCAAAAATTGCATCTGGATCACAGGTGATTGGCATTCTTGCGCCATCTGCAGTTACTGCAAATGCAAAGTTGCCTCCCTCTACCATAGATACCGCAGCGGTGTCATCCATACTTGCACGTACTCTGAAGTAAGACACACCTTCTTCAACAGTCTCGAACTGCATCCAAGCCTTCGCAGTCTGGGTCATGTTCTTCATAGAATCAATGCCAACTCCATAAGGAATGACTGCTGGCATACCATCCATAATCTCAAGCTCAAGCGACTCATGGTTGTTGTTGGTAATACTTACACGACGAACCAAAGCTCCAACGCTTTCCTCTGGAAGAGTGAAATACTGTACCTGCACACCAAGGCCCAACTCTCTTAAGTCTTCCTCAATGGTCAACTGGTTCATACCAACAATCATGTTGTGAGGATTGCTCTCATTGGAAAATGCCTCAGCAAATGTTTTCTCTGTACGGATAAAGGTTCTAAATCCTGTTCTTTTTACATTCTGATATGCGACATGGGCTGGATAGAACTCCATGATTGCGTGATCCTTGTGGTCTACACCAAAGCTCACAACACCCTGTCCACGGTTTACGTAATAGCACCAGATTGGAATACCATGTACTCCAGCAATACCTGGCAGGAAGCTTGCAAAACATGACTTTTTGCCGTAATCCTTCATTTGGTAATCTTCTGTCTTTCTCACATTTTTCATAGTCTATGTCTCCCTTTCCTTTTCTTCTCTTACTTGTAGTTACCTGCTTCGTAGTAACGGATAATTTCTCTGTCTCCTATATTGATCACGGAACCGCCAGCTTCATTGATGATGTGGCGCATACCCGGTCTGCCGTTTAGAACGACGGTACAGATATTCGTAATATGAACGCCTGTAATGTCTGGCATCTCTACTGCTGTCTGCATACGTGCAACCGCGTCGCGATTGTACAAGTAGATGCCAAGGCCATATCCTGCAAAATCCGTAACATCATCTGCCACCTTAATGGATGCATATCCGCGAACAGTACCATCATGGCTCATCCACACAGATTCATCTGGCACATCATATGGAATTTCACACTGGTACATGTAGATGCGACCTTCGTTTCCATTCCAAACAGTTTGGTATTTCTCAAAGTGCTCTACCATAAGTCCGTAAGCCACAATTCGGTCGCCGTTTACAATGACTCCCGTATCCGCGATATTCTTATCCCATGCCACCTGACTGCCATGGTCTCCTCTCCAAAACCAGAAGTTGTCGCACACCACATCGTCTGCATCAATCCCCACGCAGGTGTCTACCTGGCAAGGACGATTGGTGCTGGCGCCACCAACTCTG
>JAZQQA010000244.1:0-2447 GCA_045628825.1 Agathobacter sp. | reverse complement strand
TTTGCCTTTGATGCATCTGCATTGTTTGATGGTCTTTATAAGCCAGAGGAGCATTTATATTTGCATCCAGATTTGGATAGCTTTGTTATTATTCCATGGCGTCCACAGCAGGGAAAGGTTGGACGTTTTATTTGTGATGTCTGTGATAAGGATGGACATGAGTATGAACTGAATCCACGTACCATCTTAAAGAAGGTTGTTTCTGACGCAGAGGCAGAAGGCTATAAGCTTACCATTGCACCAGAATGCGAATTCTTCCTGTTCCATACCGATGAGAATGGTGTTCCAACCACCTTGTCTCATGAGAAGGCTGGATATTTTGATGTAGGTCCTATCGACCTTGGAGAGAACGCAAGACGTGATATGGTTCTTGCACTTGAGGATATGGGCTTTGAGGTTGAGACCTCGCACCATGAGGCTGCGCCAGCCCAGCATGAAATCGATTTTGCCAAGGGAGAACCACTGGATATTGCAGATTCTCTTGTTACCTTCAAGTTTGCGGTACGTTCGATCGCAAAGAGATTCGGACTTCACGCTACCTTTATGCCAAAGCCAAGAGCAGAAGTAGCAGGATCTGGTATGCACCTTAACTATGCGCTTTATAAGGATGGAGTGAATCTCTTTAACGGAGAAAAGGATGAGCCATCTGAGATTGCAAAGCAGTTCATGGGTGGTGTGCTTGATCACGTAAGAGAGATTTGTGCAATTACCAATCCAACTGTCAACTCTTACAAGAGAACCTTGGCAGTAGATGCAACTCTTATAAAGTGGCATAAGCTTTTTGAAAACACGAAAGTGGAGCTTCAGTTCCCAGACCCTTCTTCCAATCCATATCTTGCGATTGCTGTTACAATTGCAGCAGGACTGGATGGTGTGCGTAGAGCAAGCACTACCTACGAAAAGAAGGATGTGAATAAGACAGGATATCTTCCTGGAACCTTAAAGGCTGCAGTGGAAGCAATGGATGATGATTCCTTTATGCAGGAGACACTTGGAGAGGCTCTTGTTATGCGTTACGGCATCCTGAAGAAGGAAGAGTGGGATGACTACATGACACAGGTTTCTGATTGGGAAATTAACAAGTATCTAGTAAAGATGTAGAGGTAGTGTATGGGCACTGTGATTATAGTAATGCCCAAACCAGAAGTAGCCAGTCAGATCGCAATGATAGTAAGGCGTAGTGGTAGCGACCATACGGTGGAAATCTGTCAAAATGGGCAGGATGCCCTTCGAATTGCCAGAGACCGTGATTATGGAGTGATCATTGCACCAAAACAATTGCGAGATATGAGTCATGTGGATCTGGAAGAATACTTACCTACCTATTTTGGCTTGATTATATTAACCAGTGATATGACACTTGAAACCTATGGGGAAAATGTGGTCAAATTATCTATGCCACTGAAGGCTGGAGATTTGACAGACACCATAGAGATGATGACGAATGGATTTTATCGGATCATTCGAAAGAAGCGAAAGGATCGGCCTGCCCCGCGAAGCGAGGATGAAAAACAGCTGATTACAAAGGCCAAGGAGCTTCTCATGGAGCGAAATGGTCTTACTGAGCCAGAAGCTTTCCGATATATCCAAAAGGCAAGTATGGATAGTGGGCGAACCATGGTAGAGTCTGCGGAGATGATTCTACTTATGAGTAAATAATTGGCTCTTTATGAGCTTAAGTAAGATGTTTAGGGGGGACTATGAAGAAACTCGGATTTGGAACAATGCGACTGCCTCTTTTACAGGCAGATGATCCAACGACAATTGATTATGAGACCATGTGCCGCATGGTAGACAAGTATATGGAGGAAGGCTTTATCTATTTTGATACCGCTTATCCATATCATCAGGAGATGTCAGAGGATGCAGTCAGAAGATGTCTGGTGGAGCGATATCCAAGAGACAGTTATATTCTCGCTGACAAGATGCCGATTTTAAGAGTCCAGGCAACGGAAGACTACCAGCGATACTTTGATGAGCAGCTGAAGCGTTGTGGCGTGGAATACTTTGACTATTATTTGCTCCACAACATGGGAATTGACCGCTATGTGAAGACACAGCGATTTGGCGGATTCGAGTTTATTAGCGAGCTTAAGGAAAAAGGATTGGTTAAGCATATCGGTTTTTCCTTCCATGACAGCGCTGAGGTCTTAGACAAGATTCTAACTGAGCACCCAGAGGTTGATTTTGTACAGCTTCAGATTAATTATCTGGATTGGGAGAGCGATGTCATTCAGTCAGGTGCATGCTATGAAGTGGCAAAAAAGCACGGGAAACCAGTGATTGTCATGGAACCAGTCAAAGGCGGTATGCTTGCCAACCTTCCAGAGGCAGCCAAAGCAGAGATGGACGCGTGTACCCTTTCTCACGGACGAAATGTGGATGAGGTATCGGCGGCATCTTATGCCATCCGTTTTGCGGCAAGCCTAGACAATGTCATGATGGTA
>JAZQQA010000243.1:0-6010 GCA_045628825.1 Agathobacter sp. | reverse complement strand
GATCTTGATATGATTGAGAACCGTATCAATAAGAACATTAAGCTTGCGAAGAGCGGTAACAAGGACGCGAAGGAGGAAGTAGAATTCCTCGAGAAATTGCAGGCACATTTGGAGCAGGGACTCAATGCCCGTACCTTCGAGTTCGACGAAGAGAACGAGATGCAGGCCAAGGTTATGAAGGAAATGGGACTTCTTTCTGCAAAGCCAATCATCTACGCATGTAACATGGATGATGATGGCGTGATGAACCCAGAGGCTTCTGACTATTATCAGATCGTTGCAAAGCGTGCCGCAGCAGAGGGCGCAGCAGTGCTTCCAATCTGTGCAAAGACAGAGGAAGAGCTTTCTGAGCTTGATGATGAAGAGCGAGCACTTTTCATGGAGGAACTTGGTATTGCAGAGTCAGGTCTTGATCGTCTGATTAAGGCAAGCTATGCATTGCTTGGACTGATCTCTTACCTTACCGATGGTAAAAAGGAGTGTCGTGCATGGACCATTAAGAGAGGCACCAAGGCTCCAGGAGCAGCAGGAAAGATTCACTCTGACTTCGAGCGTGGATTCATCCGTGCACAGGTGATTGCATACGCTGACCTAGAGGAGGCAGGTTTTGATTACCAGGCAGTAAAGGCAAAGGGTAAGCAGCGTACCGAGGGTAAGGAATATGTAGTCGAGGACGGCGATATCATCGAGTTCTTATTTAACGTATAATTTGTGCATCCGAGAGGAGCAGATATGATTCAGTATTTGAAATTTCGTGGAGACTTGTCTTTTAGACAGTCTCCATTCTGCGATATAGACGCAATGATTTTAAGTCAGCTGTCATCGGTTGACTATACAGGGATTGTTCCTGGCGCTGAAGATGTAGACCATCTTGTGCCAAAGAAGCGCAAGGAATGTCCAACCATTTCTGAAGTGGCAGAGCGCATGACAGAGGACCTTCCTGGTTATCAGGATACCAAAGGCAATGTCATAGAACTGCTTAAGCTAGCAGGAGCAAGTAAGCGTTTTGGTGGCATCCGTATGGATGGCTACATTCGCGATACGAGAATTGAAGAGGTCAAGCAGTTTTCCGCAGTTACCTTCTATATTAATTGGTATACAAGGTATATTGCTTTCCGTGGAACCGATGCTTACATCGTGTCATGGAAGGAGAACTTCCGCATGAATTATCTCTATCCGATTCCATCCCAGAGCGACGCAGTAGAGTATTTACGCCGCATGCAGCCAAGCTTCCTTGGAAAAGTGATGGCGGGTGGCCACTCCAAGGGTGGTAATCTGACCATTTATGCTGGTTCTTATATCGATGAAAAAGTGCAAAGGAAAATCAAAAGACTATACGCTTTTGATGCACCAGGCTTTTCTCATGACATCAGTGAGGAAACAGGATTCCTTCGCATCAAGGATAGAATTACAGGCTACATCCCAATGAGTTGTTGCGTAGGACGCATGATGCAGGTGCCATACGAGAATACCGTTGTGGAGAGCGATGGTATAGGTGTAAAGCAGCATAGTATGTTCCACTGGCATGTGGAAGGAACTGGACTTGAGACGGTAGAGGCGACCGATCAGTTTTCCGATGAGATTACAGATATTATCCGTCAGTGGCATGATGCAATTCCAGAGGAGGACATGGAGTCTCATGTGGAGAGCTTCTTTGGTATCTTCGATAAGAATGGTATTACCCGTTCTGACCAGCTACGCCACATGGACGGAAAACAGATGCTTCGGATCGTACTTGGAGCTAGGGATATTATGCCAGAAGAGCGACAGTTCTTCGTGTCAATGATTCGTGTGCTCTGGGGGGAAGGTCGTAGAAAATAGTCTTTGGGGTTAAGGAAAAGGACCCATGCGCCGATAACCTTCATGTAACGAAGGAGAGCGGTAGTCGCCCACAAGATTTAGCAAATGGCATACTATATTTAGTGGTTCTTTGTTGACAAGGAAAATCAAAATAAATATACTTAAAGTATATGTTTTTCTGATTTTTCAGACGGAGGAAATAATATGAAGTGCCCATTTTGCAGTAGCGAAAACACACGAGTAATTGATTCAAGACCAGCGGATGATAACAATTCGATTCGTCGTCGTCGTATGTGTGATGATTGTGGTAAGAGATTTACTACTTATGAGAAGGTTGAGACCATTCCTCTTATTGTAATTAAGAAGGATAACAACCGTGAGCAGTATGATCGAGCTAAGATCGAGGGTGGTGTACTTCGTGCTTGCCATAAGAGACCTGTTTCTATGGCACAGATTACAACTATGATTGATGATATCGAGACCGAGATCTTCAGTCGTGAGGAAAAAGAAATCCCAAGTACCGTTATCGGTGAGCTTATCATGGATAAGCTTAAGGATTTGGATCAGGTAGCATACGTTAGATTTGCTTCTGTATATAGAGAGTTCAAGGATGTAAATACATTCATGAACGAGCTTAAGAAAATGTTAGTAAAGTAGTAGGTTAAAGAGAGAATGAACGTATCTGGCATTCGCCCATACGCGGGCTTTTATCAGTACAATTCTATAAAGATTAATGAGCTTCGTGCACAGCAGGTAGAGGCTGAGACTCCTGTCCAGGAAGTGCCAGCAGTTGATCCTGCAGTGGAAGAGCAGAAGCGTCAGGAAGAGCAGGCAGCTGCTAGAGAGAAGCAGACTTTTGATTCCTATGCATTTGCACAGCAGTACAAGCCAGATGAGACTTATGAGCTCAAGGGTGTGGATAGCGAGATTAGTAAGCTCGATGCTGAGAAGGCAGTCAGTGATCTGGATAAGGATCAGATGCTCATGCAGTATCAGTACTTTGTAGGAACAAAGCCAGAGACTGGTGTTACCCAGGTTGCGCAGGAGCAAGCAGCAGTTCCTCGTACTGGAGAAAACTTTACATTATAATTCTTGAAATATGGAACACCTCGTGTTATAGTACACGAGGTGTTTTTTGCGTGTTATGCAGAGTACAATGGAGTGTTGCGAAGTGCTGCATAACAAAATTGATAGAGTTAAAAAGGAGTATAGCAATGAAAATCGCAATCGGAAATGATCATGCAGCAGTAGAACTTAAGAATCAGATTATGGCATATGTACAGGAGCTTGGCCATGAAGTAGTGAACTTTGGATGTGATACCAATGACAGCGTAAACTACCCAGAATATGGCGAGAAGGTTGGACGTGCCGTTGCTTCTGGTGAGTACGATTGCGGTATTCTTATTTGTGGAACTGGTGTTGGTATCTCGATTGCAGCCAATAAGGTTAATGGTGTGCGTGCAGCGGTATGTTCTGATGTAACAACAGCACATCTCGTAAAAGAGCATAACAATGCCAATATTATTGCATTTGGTGCAAGAATCGTTGGGGTAGAGCTTGCAAAGGATATTGTAAAAGCGTACCTTGAAGCAGAGTTCATGGGTGGTCGTCATCAGACCAGAATTGACATGTTTGCAGAGATCGAAGGACGCAATCGTTAATTCATTACCAATCAAATAAAAGGTTGAAAACTCGACCTACTTATAGTAAAATAACACAATGAGAACGATTTATTCGTAATTTAAGGAGGAAAATCGCGTGATTACAGCAGGAGATTTTAGAAATGGTGTTACTATCGAGTACGATGGTAAGATCTGCCAGATTGTTGAATTCCAGCATGTTAAGCCAGGTAAGGGCGCAGCATTTGTTAGAACAAAGTTAAGAAATATCATCAGTGGTGGTGTTGTTGAAACTTCTTTCAGACCAACTGAGAAGTTCCCAACTGCTCGTATCGATCGTAAGGATATGCAGTACTTATATGCAGATGATGATTTCTATCATTTCATGGATGTTGAGACCTATGATCAGTTAGATCTCACAAGAGAGAACGTTGGAGATTCTCTTAAGTTCGTTAAGGAGAACGAGATGTGTAAGGTTTGCTCACACAACGGTAACGTATTCGCTGTTGAGCCACCACTTTTCGTTGAGCTTGAGATTACTGAGACAGAGCCAGGTGTTAAGGGTGATACCGCTACAGGTGCTACAAAGCCAGCTACAGTTGAGACTGGTGCACAGGTTATGGTTCCACTTTTCGTTAACCAGGGCGATGTTATCAAGATTGATACCCGTACAGGCGAGTACCTTTCAAGAGTTTAATCATAATTATGATAATCAGGAAATGGAATCCGAAAGGATTCCATTTTTTGCGTGTTATGCAGAGGACGAGGTGCTGCATAACACGCATAAAATTATGCAGAGGAGAATCTATTGTCAAAGGCTTACTATCATTTACCGGGACTATTTGAATTTTATGATTTGTATCAGGCTTTCCTGCCACTTTATAAAGAGCATCGCGACTGGTTCTACGATTGGTGTGAAATCGGTTCGATCTATGGTGCACCAGCCGATTGCCTTTGGGGAGGTGGAAGAGTTGGATTTGGTGAAGAAAAGCCAAAGCGTGTGATTGCGCTCATGCAAGAATATGGGATTTCTCCGCGACTAACCTTTAGCAATTCCTTGCTCCGTGAGGAACATTTGGAAGACCCAGAATGCAACGAATTGTGTGAGCTGTTTGCGTCTTCTGGTCTTTCCACAGGTATCATTTTGTGTTCGGACATTTTGATGGATTATTTGAAGGAACGATATCCAGACTTTTATTTTGTGTCTTCTACGACAAAGGTCATTACGGATATGAAGGAAGCGCTAGAGGAAATCGCGCGTCCAGAATTTTCCTATGTGGTTCCTGATTTTCGCTTGAATCGATGGCTGCTGGAAGAGCATGCGCTTTTGGCGCTTGCGCCAGGAGGTGTGAATTGCAAGCCAAAAGGACCGTCCCCGCGTGAGAAGAATTGCAAGCCAAAAGGACCGTCCCCGCGTGCAAAGGTTGAATTTCTTTGTAACGAGTGTTGTGACTTTGGGTGTGCGGATAGGAAGGCTTGCTATGAGAATGTAAGCAGAAAGAGTTTGGGAGAAGACTGCGCAGATCACGTTTGCAGGTCTATGACATCAAAAAAAGGCTATCAGTTTTCCAAAGCAATGAAAAACCCAGCCTTTATTGGTATCAATGATATATTAGAAACGTATCTTCCTCTTGGTTATCAGAATTTTAAGATTGAGGGAAGAAGTCTTGGCAGTGCCATGATTTTAGAATTCCTTCTCTATTACATGACAAAGCCAGAGTGCCAGCTACTGGTACGAGAAGCGATTTATCTGGATAGTAGCTTGGATTTGTTCTAATTTAATACGAATTTTCTAAGGGCAGCGGCGACTCCATCCTCTACATTGGTAGTGGTGATGTAGTCTGCGGCTGCTTTTATTTCGTCTGTAGCATTGCCCATGGCAACACCAAATCCAGCAGCCTTAATAATCTGAAGATCATTGCCCGTATCTCCAATTGCCATGGTCTGCTCCATAGGAATGCCAAGGTGTGCAGCGAGGGAACGAAGTCCAAGTCCCTTATCTACGCCAAGCTTTGTGAATTCCAGATTGTTGTAGCCACCAGATACGGCTTCGATGCCAGGATGCTCTTCCAGGAAGATGCGTACGTCTTCACGGTCTACGAATCCACCCTTGCCGTCTGGATAGAAATTCAAGGTCATTTTCTGCACTTCATAATCGTTGGCGCGAATGTAGCCAGGTAAGTCAGCCTTGCGGATACGTGTCTCAAGAATGTAGCGCTTTAAGACTTCAGGGCTTGCAATTTTCATGCCAGCTTCCACGCATTTTACAGGAGTATAAGCACTTCCGTGGATAAAGGCATCCATGTGAATATCCTTGGTTAATAGGAACTCGATAATTGGTACGACCAAATCCTGTGGCATGGCATTTTCAAAAATGCATTCACGCTCTGGGACCTTGTAGACAGCGCTTCCGTTGGTGGTAATGGCGTATGCAATACCACTGCCTTCGATTTGCGCAAATGGAAGTCCCTGGTATGGGCGACCGGTAGAGATGACGACATGAACGCCCTTTTCCGTAGCTTCCTTAATTGCAGCAAGATTTCCTTCGCTGATTTGACTATGATTATTGAATAATGTGCCGTCCAAATCCA
>JAZQQA010000242.1:0-3583 GCA_045628825.1 Agathobacter sp. | reverse complement strand
TGAATATCTGCTTTAACCACTGTAGGAAAACTGATGGTCCCTACTATAGTCATAACACAAAGTGCCATGGCTGCATATTTTTGACAAACACTACACTTCTTCATGCGATACCTCTACACAGGCTCCAAGGAACAATTTCATCTGTCCCTCTTCGTTATAATCCCCATTGCGACGAACTTCATAAGCCTCGTCAAATTTCTCCCAATCGAGCACCAGAACCGATTCACGAATCAAGGTCTGGAATTCATTGTCTACCAAATCATACAGGCGACTCTTTCTCGCCAGATTGTAAGAGAAAAAGTCCTTGGCCATAATACGATTAAACTCTGGATCCGTGTTGTGCATATATGGTCCAGTTACCAGATTTTGATCCACACGATAAGTATCACTGAAAATTGGTTTCTCAGTAATATAGACAAAAAAGGTTCGATCTGTTTTCTTAAGAGCTACCGAAATTGCATGAAAAACCTCAAAATAGTTGTTCATAACCTTTTCGTGCTCACCATATACTAACTTAAAGGCATCCGTCCAAGGCGCACAAAGGATTGCAACACCAGACGCTCCACGCTCCACTGCATCAGCGAAATCGCTCTTTAAGTTGTTGGTCATAATGAGTCTATAACCAGAAATCCAAACCGTTGCATCGCAGGTCTTGAGAAGGTCTCGTAGCACCTCCTCCTTATTCTTGTTAAGGTTAGCAATACCAAAAGTATGAATATCCTCCAAAAACTGATCACGCTCATTATCCTTATAGGCCACATAAATCTCAGTTGCCATAACAAGGATGCTCACCATCAGCGACGTAAAAATCGCCATCAAAATGTTGGATGCAATTTCATCGTTCTGCGCCCAAGGTTGCACATAACAGGCAATAGATACCACAACCACTATGCTAAGTGCAATAATTACCGCAAGCTTATTCATCAAGCGATATGCACGCATTTTATCTATCCAGCGTACCTTCTTGTCCATATCTTCCCCCAAAGTTATAAATCTCTTTTAAAATATACCGTGTCAATTCCCACGCCACGGTCATTTGGTATAGTGTCAAAATTGATAAAGCCCAGTTCCTCTAAAATATGTATATGGGCATGATTCTGGGACCAGGTCCTTGTTGCAATCGGGCGAACTGCAGTTGCTATCAGTTTTTCATACAGTTGCTTGGCAATTCCCTGATTACGAATAGAGGCATCCACAATTACCGTAGACACATAGCATCCCAGCTCATGGTCTGGTCGAAAAGACATAAAGCCAAGAAGCCGATTGTCCTCTACTGCTAGCAAATTATGCTGCTTTTTTAATTCCGCAAAATACTCCACCGGCCCCTCTACATCCTCACTTGCACCAGGATTCAGATTCTTCTGGGTGGTGGACATGCGCGTAGACAAGGGCGGAACAAAGTCCTCATCCGCGGCCTTCGTCAGCAGCCATGCAGCTTCCTCATATTCTCCAAAACCCTCAGAAAATACAAAGAACTCTACTTCCTTATACATTAAAGCAGCTTCCTCCTACGAACTCTCTTACCAATGAATTGTGTGTGATTCCCTCATTTGGAAGTGGAAGGAAATAATCCAAGAACTTAAGAAGTCTCTTTGCTTCTGGATATTCCTTGCTATCTCTTGGAATCTGGAACAACAGTGGCTCAGCAAAGACCTTAAGCGCTGCAAGTTCATATACCAAGGCCGAATTGAATACCACATCCGCACTCTCCTGGAATGGGAAAATATTCTGCTCTTCACCCTTGCGGACAGATGGCCACATCGCAATGGTCTCCTGCGCCGAAGTGCCACGGGTTCTAGCATCACGCACCATACGACGAATGAGTCGACCATCCGTTGTAGGAAGTGGATTGTGCTCATCAATGTTAAGCTGTGTCAACGCCGAAATATAAATACGGAACTTGCTTTCTGCTGGGAGTAAGTATGACATCTTGTCGTTCAGTCCATGAATACCCTCAATGACAAGAACATCATCCTCGCCAAGTGTAAGCATATGTCCACGATATTCTCTCTTACCAGTCTTAAAGTTAAAGCTTGGCATATCTACCGTCTCGCCCCTAAGAAGCTTTGCCATATCCTGGTTAAAGCCTTCTACATCCAATGCCTCAAGACATTCAAAATCATAAGAGCCATCTGGATTTCTTGGACAGAATTCACGGTCTGCGTAGTAATCGTCCAAAGAAATTGGGTGTGGTTGCAAGCCTCTCGCTGTCAACTGAATCGAAAGTCTATTGGCAAAGCTGGTCTTTCCTGAAGAAGAAGGGCCTGCAATCATAACAAACTTTACTCCATCACGCTTTACGATTTCATCTGCAAGTTCGCCGATTCTTGCTTCCATCAGCGCCTCTGCAGTAAGAATCAGATCCTGTCCTCTTCCGTTGCAGATTGCTTCATTTAGTTCTCCAACACAGCCAACTCCAAGGGTTCTGCTCCACTCTCTTGAAGTCTGCATGGTCTTATGTAACTTCATAGAAGTCTCAAGTGGCTCCACCACATTGTAAACCTTGTTAGGGAAACGAAGCACAAAGCCTGTATCATAGGTCTCCAGCTCAAAATACTTAAGGTAGCCTGTGCTTGGAACCATGTATCCATAGAAATAATCCATGAAACCGCCAAGCTCATAGAGATTCACGCGAGAGCTTCTACGATAATAGAAGAGCTTCTCCTTATCATACATCTCCTGCTTATGGAAAAATGCTTCGGCCTCCTCTGTCTTCACACTATGCTTGGTAATGATAATGTCCTGCTCAACCAAGGCATGCATCTCTTCACGAATGGCACCAAGAATCACCTCAATGGCATCCTTATCTGCCTTCTTATTCAAAATCTCACAGAAATAACCCTGTCCCAAGGAATGACATACACGCACCTTGATATCTGGGCCACATACATTGGAAACAGCCTTTTGCATAAGAAGTACCACGCTACGACGATAGGTACGCTTTCCGTCACTGCTTGTCATGGTATGGAAAGATACTTCCGCTCCACTGGTTACTTCTTTTCCTAACTCACGCAGCTTTCCGTTCACGGTAGCAAGTACAATTGGAGCATCATACTCTGTTGCCACTTCTGATGCCACACTCTCCCAGGTTCTTCCCGCTGGAAGCATAATCACACGCTGTTCTCCACTTGGCAAATTAACTTTAATCTGATATTCCATATGTTTCCCCTTCCTCATATACAAAAAGCCTCGCAATTCCCACATGATTATGTAAGAAACACAAGGCTTCAATTTCTACTTATATTTTATCATTCTTTCTGTAATTATTCTATCATTTCTTAGAAATCCAGTTGATTAGTCGCACAATTCCCCGAACAATTCCCCTTCCAATGGGATAAATCAGAAAAATGATTAGGAATCCTACCACGCCAAACATAATATCCTCGAATTCCATCACTCCAGTTCCTGTAATCTTTTGCCCGATTTCAATGGCAAAGGTAATTACAAGAATCAGCGTAAACACATAAATCCAGGTGATGGTAAGCACATGGTCATGTCTTGCCAACCACTTGAAAACTGGCTGAATCAAACATACTAGAGCAAGCCCAAAGAGTCCAACCACCAAGAAATGCAGTTCCTTATC
>JAZQQA010000241.1:0-7592 GCA_045628825.1 Agathobacter sp. | reverse complement strand
AGGCAGTTACCAATGCTGATAAGACAATCGCTTCTATTAAGAGACATATGGGTGAGGATTACAAGGTAGCCATTGATGGTAAGGATTACAGCCCACAGCAGATTTCTGCAATGGTTCTTCAGAAGCTTAAGGCAGATGCAGAGAGCTATCTTGGTGAGAAGGTTACAGAGGCAGTTATTACTGTACCTGCATACTTCAATGACTCACAGAGACAGGCTACAAAGGATGCTGGTAAGATTGCAGGTCTTGATGTAAAGCGTATCATCAACGAGCCAACTGCAGCAGCACTTGCATATGGTCTTGATAATGAGCATGAGCAGAAGATCATGGTATACGACCTTGGTGGTGGTACCTTCGACGTTTCAATCATCGAAATTGGTGATGGCGTTATCGAAGTTCTTTCAACCAACGGTGATACACACCTTGGTGGTGATGATTTTGACAACAAGCTTACACAGTTCTTCATTGATGAGTTCAAGAAGCAGGAAGGTGTAGATCTTGGTTCAGACAAGATGGCTCTTCAGAGACTTAAGGAAGCAGCTGAGAAGGCAAAGAAGGAACTTTCTTCTGCAACAACAACCAATGTTAACCTTCCATTCATTACTGCTGTAAATGGCGAGCCAAAGCACTTTGACATGACTCTTACAAGAGCACAGTTCGATGAGTTAACACATGACCTTGTTGAGAGAACTGCAGTACCAGTTCAGAACGCAATGAGAGATGCAGGAATTACCAATGCTGACCTTGGACAGGTTCTTCTTGTTGGTGGTTCTACACGTATCCCAGCAGTACAGGATAAGGTTCGTCAGCTTACAGGAAAAGAGCCTTCAAAGTCTCTTAACCCAGATGAGTGCGTAGCAATCGGTGCTTCTATCCAGGGTGGTAAGTTAAACGGAGATGAGGGTGCAGGCGAAATCCTTCTTCTTGATGTAACTCCACTTTCACTCTCTATCGAGACTATGGGTGGCGTAGCTACAAGATTAATCGAGAGAAATACAACAATCCCTACAAAGAAGAGCCAGATCTTCTCTACAGCAGCTGACAACCAGACCTCTGTAGACATCGTAGTAGTACAGGGTGAGAGACAGTTCGCTCGTGACAATAAGTTACTTGGACAGTTCAGACTTGATGGTATCCCAGCAGCTCGTCGTGGTGTTCCACAGATTGAGGTTACTTTCGTTATCGATGCAAACGGTATTGTAAATGTATCTGCTAAGGATCTTGGTACAGGTAAGGAGCAGCATATCACCATTACTTCTGGAACTTCTATGAGTGATGACGAAATCGAGAAGGCAGTAAAGGAAGCTGCTGAGTACGAAGCACAGGATAAGAAGCGTAAGGAAGCAATCGATGCAAGAAACGATGCTGAGTCTTTCGCATTCCAGACAGAAGAGGCATTAAAGCAGGTTGGTGAGCAGATTTCTGCAGATGAGAAGGCAACTGTTGAAGCTGATATCGCAGCAGTAAGAAGTTTCCTTGAGGCACATCCAGAAGCAGACAAGATGTCAGAGTCTGAGGTTGTAGAGCTTAAGAGCCTTCAGGAGAAGCTTACCAATAGTGCAAACTCTGTATTCACAAAGATGTATGAGAATATGCAGGCAGCTCAGGGAGCAGCAGGTGCAGGCCCAGACATGAGTGGATTCACTGGAGCAGGTACTGGAAATGGTGACGGAGCTGGAGCAGATGACGATGTCATCGATGCTGACTTCAAGGAAGTTTAATCAGGAAGTAGAAAATGGCTGATAAAAGAGATTATTATGAGGTCCTAGGTATTCAAAAGGGTGCCTCAGAGGATGAAATTAAAAAAGCATTCAGAGCAACAGCGAAGAAGTATCACCCGGATATGCATCCGGGCGATGCTGAATGTGAGGAAAAGTTTAAGGAAGCCCAGGAAGCCTATGCGGTTCTTTCTGACGCAGAAAAGAGAAGACAGTATGACCAGTTTGGGCACGCTGCTTTTGGTCAGTCTATGGGTGGACCAGGAGGAGGATTTGACTTCTCAGGTGTGGACTTTGACGATATTCTTGGCGACTTATTTGGTAGCTTCTTTGGCGGTGGATCTCGTAGAAGTTCCAACGGCCCACAGAATGGTGCCAACATTCCAGTATCTATCCGCATTTCTTTCGAAGAGGCTGTCTTTGGATGTGAAAAGGAAATCGAGTTTAACTATAAGGAAGAGTGTGCAACCTGCCATGGCTCTGGAGCAAAGCCTGGAACCAATCCAGAGACTTGTCCAAAGTGTGGAGGCAAAGGCAAAGTCGTATATTCGCAGCAGTCTTTCTTTGGTATGATGCAGAATGTGCAGTCATGTCCAGACTGTCAGGGAAGCGGTAAGATTGTCCGTGAGAAGTGCCCTGATTGTCGTGGCGTAGGCTACATCAATAAGAAGGTTCGTAAGACCATTCAGATTCCTGCAGGTATCGACAATGGCATGAAGATTCGTGTACGTGGCTATGGTGAGCCAGGTGTCCGTGGAGGACAGCGTGGTGATGTTGTAGTACAGGTAACCGTATCTCGTAGCCAGCAGTTTGAACGTCAGGATATGAATATCTTTTCAGAGGTATCGATCTCTTATGCAATTGCAGCACTTGGTGGAGATATTCGTATTCGCACTGTGGATGGAGATATCTTATATACGGTTGCAGCAGGTACACAGACTGGTACCAGAATTCGCTTAAAGGGTAAGGGTGTTCCTTCTGTCCAGAATAAGGCGATTCGTGGAGACCACTATGTAACACTTAAGATTGCTACGCCAACAGGCCTTAGTAAGGAGGCAAAGGAATTGTTACGCCAGTTTGATGAGTTGACAGCAAAGTCATTAAATCAGGAAGGTGGAGCAACATCTACTGGTAGCAAGGCAGATGGTAAAAAGAAGGGATTCATGGACAAAATCAAAGAGACCATCGATGATTTGACAGAGGGTTCTTCTGAGAATTAGAAGTATTTTAGAACGTCACATTGCCAAAGTGCAATGTGGCGTTTTTTCATAAACTTTGTGTCCTATTATAGTATAATTTGCCTATGGATAAAAACGCCTACATATTGTATCATAAATTTGTATTTGGTGTATGTGTGTCTATATCTTGTAGAGGAAATTGTTATGACACTTGAGGAAGAACGCAAGGCAATTGAAGAGGAACGGCGTCGACTTGAGCAGGAACAGCTGGCTTTTACTCGAAGAGTTGAGATAGAGGATCGCAGATTAGAGCAACAGCAGAAGTTGTTTGATATGAAGGTTCGTATTCTGGAGGAGGAGCTGGTGAAGCTCGCCACAGAGAAGCAGCATGTTGAGCGACAGAAGGCATTTTATAGTCGTGTGCATGAGTATGAGTCGCAGACACGTTACGAAGTACCAACCGAGGAGCGTGTGGTTCGTGGAGAAGTATTCTTTACGGGTGTAGGAAGTAAGCAGTCGTTGAAGAAGCGTTACAAGGATCTGATTAAGATTTATCATCCAGACAATTTGGATGGGGATAACGGAACACTTCAGGAAATTAACCGCGAGTATGACGCGCTTAGTAAGGCATTTGGACTTTCTTAACAAATTGCTGTTGACATCATGTATGTGACATAATAAAATAATTCACGTTGGAGCAAGGGCGCTTCAGGTATTACCTGAAGTGCCCCTATTTTTATGTAAAGAGGTGTATGCATGAGTGGTATTCACGAAGAATGTGGCGTCTTTGGCGTATGGTCAACCAAAGACATTCCAGCAGCCCAATGGATTTATTATGGGTTAATTGCATTGCAGCACAGAGGACAGGAGTCCGCAGGTATTGTGGCATGTGACACGAAGGGACCAATCGGAAATATCAGTGCCCATAAAGGAATGGGACTGGTCAGTGAAGTCTTTCCGAAGGAACAGCTAGAAAAGTTGCGTGGCAATATTGGTATCGGACATGTGCGTTATTCTACCGCAGGCGGAAGCTGTGTGGAGAATGCGCAGCCTATTTTTCTAAATTATGCCAAGGGAACGCTTGCCCTTGCACATAATGGTAATATTATCAATGCAGAAGAGATGCGTGAGCGTTTGCAAGAGGAGGGTGCCATTTTTAATGGAACTGCAGACTCTGAAGTGATTGCTTATCGTATAGCAAGAGAGCGGATGCAGGTAGGCAAGATTGAAGAAGCGGTTGAGAATGTTTCAAAGGAGCTTCTTGGAGGATTTGCCCTTTTGGTTTTGAGCCCTCAGAAGCTCATAGGTGTTCGTGACCCTTGGGGACTTAAACCTTTATGCATTGGCAAAAAGGATGACAATACTTATGTCATGGCATCTGAGACAGCAGCCTTGTCCGCAGTAGATGCAACCTTTGTTCGTGATGTGGAGCCAGGTGAAATGGTTGTCATTACAAAGGATGGTCTTTTCTCTAAAATTGTAATGTCGGAAGCGGAACTGATTGCAAAGGGGCAAAGACGCGCGCATTGTGTATTTGAGTACATCTATTTTGCAAGACTGGATTCACATATGGATGGCATCAGTGTTTATGATGCAAGAATCCGTGGTGGAAGAGCCTTGGCAAAGCGCTATCCAATAGACGCAGATGTTGTCATTGGTGTGCCTGATTCAGGCCTAACCGCTGCAATGGGTTATTCCGAAGAATCTGGAATTCCATTCAAATTGGGATTCGCAAAAAATAGCTATGTGGGTCGTACCTTTATTAAACCTACGCAGGAAGAGCGTATGTCAGCAGTACATATGAAGTTAAGCGTCATTGAAAGTGCGGTAAAGGATAAGACCGTTGTGCTGATTGACGACTCAATTGTGCGTGGTACTACCATTGCCAATCTTATTGTCATGATGCGAAATGCAGGTGCAAAAGCGGTGCATGTACGTGTTGCTGCGCCACCATTTTTACATCCATGCTATTATGGAACCGATGTTCCGGACAATGAGGAGTTGATTGCAAATGAGTTCTCTGCTGATGAGATCTGTAAGCGTATTGGTGCAGATACTTTAGGATACATGCACCTAGAAGATCTTCAGGAGATGGTAGGAGACCTGCCACTTTGTAAGGCATGCTTTGACGCAAATTATCCTGTTTCTAAGGAATAATAGTTATAAGTAACGGGAATAATAATTTTTTGAAAAAGTATATTGACAACAAAAACAAAGAGATTTATAGTACATAACATGAAAAAGCAAAGGCGCTTTGGACTAAGGTCCAAGGCGCCTTTTTTTGCGATAAAAAAGGAGGATATTCGCATGACAGTACCAGAGATGTACGGAAGCCTAGTTTTTAATGACAAGGTAATGAGAGACAAACTTCCAAAGGATGTCTATAAGGCATTACGCAAGACAATTGACAATAATCAGCACTTAGAGCTTGATGTTGCAAATGCAGTTGCAGTTGCAATGAAGGAGTGGGCAGTTGACCATGGTGCTACACATTATACGCATTGGTTCCAGCCAATGACAGGATTTACTGCTGAGAAGCATGATTCATTCATTTCACCAACCAGTGATGGACAGATCATCATGGAGTTCTCAGGAAAAGAACTTGTAAAGGGTGAGCCTGATGCTTCTTCTTTCCCTTCTGGTGGTATTCGTGCTACCTTCGAGGCTAGAGGATATACAGCATGGGATCCTACTTCACCAGCATTCATTAAGGACGGAACACTTTGCATTCCAACAGCTTTCTGTTCATACAGCGGTGAGGCACTTGATAAGAAAACACCACTTCTTCGTTCTATGGAAGTACTTAACAACGAAGCAGTAAAATTATTAAACTTACTTGGCAACGAAGCAGTTACAAGCGTAGCTACAACCGTTGGACCAGAGCAGGAATACTTCTTAGTAGATAAGGAAGATTACAGACTCCGTAAGGATTTGATTTTCACCGGTAGAACTCTTCTTGGTGCTATGCCACCAAAGGGACAGGAGATGGAGGATCATTACTTCGGAACCTTAAGACCAAGAGTAGCAGCATACATGCATGATCTTGATGAAGAACTTTGGAAGCTTGGAATTCCAGCAAAGACCAAGCACAACGAGGTTGCTCCTTGCCAGCATGAGCTTGCTCCAGTATTTGATACTACCAACGTTGCTGTTGACCACAACCAGTTGACTATGGAAATTATGAAGAAGGTTGCTGATAAGCACGGATTCGTATGCCTCTTACATGAGAAGCCATTCGACGGAATCAATGGTTCTGGTAAGCATAATAACTGGTCAATGACCACCAACACAGGCGTAAACCTTTTGGATCCTGGTAAGACACCAGCTGAGAATATTCAGTTCTTAGTATTCCTTACCGCAGTTATCCAGGCAGTCGATGAATATGCAGATTTGATGAGACTTTCTGTAGCAAGTGCTGGAAACGATCACAGACTTGGAGCAAATGAGGCTCCACCAGCAATTATCTCTATTTTCCTTGGAGATGAGCTTACTGCAGTTCTTAAGTCAATTGCAGAGGATACCTTCTTTGATAAGCAGAAGAAAGTTGCAATGGATATCGGTGCTACCGTACTTCCACATTTCTTCCGTGATACAACAGATCGTAACAGAACTTCACCATTCGCATTTACTGGTAACAAGTTTGAGTTCCGTTCACTTGGTTCTTCACTTTCTGTATCAGGACCAAACGTTGTTCTTAACACAGCAGTTGCAGAAATCCTTAGCCGTTACTATGAAGAGCTTAAGGATGTGAAGGCTGAAGATATGGAAGATGCAGTACATACCTTACTTAAGAAGGTTCTTGCTGAGCATAAGAGAGTTATCTTCAATGGTAACGGATATAGTGATGAGTGGGTTGAGGAAGCAGAGAAGCGTGGCCTTTACAACTACCGCACAACTCCAGATGTACTTCCTGTATTCATTGCAGACAAGAACATCGAGCTTTTCACAAAGCATCATGTATTTACCGAAGGTGAGATTCGCTCTCGTTATGAGATTCTTCTTGAGAACTATACCAAGACCTTACATATTGAGGCTCTTACTCTTGAGGACATGTTACAGCATGAGTTTATGCCATCACTTATGGCAACCATCGAGCGTAACGTAGATCTTGCTAGCAAGAAGAAGGGATTGTCTGAATATATTTCAGTAAAATCTGAAACAAAGACAGTTGAGAAGTTGACAGCATCCTATGATAAGTTATATGATATGGCTGATGAACTCGTAGAAAAGGTTGCCAAGGCAGAAGCAATTGAGTCTGAACTTGACAAGGCAAAGTATTATCAGTCAGAAATTCTTGGAACAATGGAAGCAATTCGTGCAGTTGCAGATGAAGCTGAAACAGTAATTCCAGCTGATTTACTTCCATATCCAACCTACGCAGATATGTTATTTTACGTATAATTAGATAAGTATTATTTTGAGCAAAGGCGCTCTCCTTAGGGAGAGTGCCTTCTTTTTTTGGAAAATCCAGAAGAAGAGGAAGGAGTTTGTTATGACAGAAGCAATTATGAGTGTTATTAGTGGCGAAGTATTTGGTGTCTGGTTTTTAATCGGTGCCGCATTGGTATTTTGGATGCAAGCAGGATTTGCAATGGTAGAAGCAGGTTTCACCAGAGCAAAGAACTCAGGTAACATCCTTATGAAGAACTTGATGGACTTTTGTATTGGTACATGTATGTTCATCTTAATCGGTTTT
>JAZQQA010000240.1:0-8442 GCA_045628825.1 Agathobacter sp. | reverse complement strand
AAGATTAAGACAGACTATGAATAAGAATCGTGCAGGATTTTTGGCAGCATTATCAATCTGCGTTGCCAGCACGATTATGACAATCGGAACCATGCTTGGTGGAGCAATGAATGGTGCGGTTGTAAGACTCGTAACTTACGCAATCGTATTACTTTTTAATGTTGTAGCATATACGAAGTTCAAGGATAAGGAAATCTTCCGCCATATGAACGGCTCTTCTATGGCCCTTTTGTATATCATCACATTGTTCGCAACCAGTACACCAGATATGTATGCAGTGGCATACTGTATTGCAATTCTTCTTATGATTTACGATGAGCAGCTTCTGATTATCGGTGGTGCAGCAGTTGCCAACCTTGGTCTTTGGATTGCTGAGGGTTATCATTTCTTCCGTGGCGAAATCACAGGACAGCAGTTATTTATCCATGTGATCTTCGTTGCAGTAGCAAGTATCCTTGCTTCTATCGTTGTAAAGATGCAGACCAAGCATGCAGAGCAGAACCTTGCTGAGGTACAGGCTGGTGCAGATGCGCAGAACGAAGTATCTGAGAACATCGTCGCTCTTGCTAAGGCCTTGAATCAGAAATTCGTTGAGGCACAGGATGTGTCAGATACCTTGAACGAGACCATGGATGCAACTCATACTTCTGTATCTGAGATTGCAGAGGGAAGTAAGACCACTGCAGATGCTGTCGAGCATCAGACCAGACAGACATCTGATATCCAGGGCAATATCCAGGAAGTAAGTGATCAGGCAGCACACATGGGTGAAGTATCACGCCAGGCTGAGGCTGTCGTAGATGAAGGCGTAGCATTAATCGAACAGCTTAAGAGACAGGCTGCTGAGGTTGAGAAGATTAACCTTGAGAGTAAAAATACAACGGAAGCCCTTAATGTAAGTATTAAGGACGTACAGGAGATTACAGAGACCATTCTTGGTATCTCTAGTCAGACCAACTTACTTGCACTTAACGCTTCTATTGAGGCAGCGCGTGCTGGTGAAGCTGGAAAGGGATTCGCAGTCGTTGCAGACGAGATTCGTACTCTTTCTGAAAGCACCAGACAGGCAACCGAGCAGATCTCTAGCATCATTGGTCGTCTTACCACAGATGCACAGTCTGCTTCAGAGAGCATGATGCTTTCTGCGGAGTATGCACAGAAGCAGAATGAACTCATTGCAGAGACAGGAAGCAAGCTTGGTAACATCAAGGAAGCTACGGATGAGTTGACAGAGGGCGTTGGCCTTGTAAACGATGCTGTACAGATGGTACTTAGCGCAAATAGTAGCATCATCGATAGCATCTCAAATCTTTCTGCAACTGCAGAAGAACTTGCCGCTTCTACGGAAACTGTTATTTCTGTCAGTGATTCTTCTATGGCAGCATTGGAAGAGATGAATGGAACACTTGCTGAGATTAAGAAGATTTCTGAGCAGATGGAAGAGGTGGCAAGACGTTAGTCTGGCCAATGAAAGGATATATGATGGAGCGTATTAAGAGTTTTGAAATTGACCATAATAAATTAGAGCCTGGCTTTTATATCTCACGAGAAGATGGAGATGTAATCACCTATGATCTTCGTACAAGAAAGCCAAATGCTGGCGATTATATGAGCAATCTCACCATGCATTCGGTTGAGCATATGTTCGCAACATTCGCACGTAACTCAGCAGTAGCTGACAAGGTTGTGTACTTTGGACCAATGGGATGCCAGACAGGATTCTACTTCTTGGTAAAGGATTTGGCTCCTTCTGAGGTTTTTGCACTTACCAAGGATATCTTGGCTAAGATTGTTGCGCATGATGGTGAGATGTTCGGCGCTTCTGCAATTGAATGCGGAAACTATAAGAATCTGGATTTGGAAAGTGCTAAGGTGGAGTGTGCTTCTTATCTGAAGGTGCTTGAAGCACAGACCAACATGGAGTTTACCTATCCGGAATAAAGAGGAGAAAGAATAATATATGAGAATCGGAATTATTGGCGCAATGCAGATGGAAGTGGATGAGCTTCAGGCTGCACTGAGTGAATCAACAACAGAGAGTATCTCAGGAGTAAACTTTGTTGTTGGAAAAATGGATGATGTAGAAATCGTAGCTGCGGTATCAGGGGTAGGCAAAGTATTTGCCGCTATCTGTACGGAAGCTATGATTATCAAATACAACGTAGATATGGTAATCAATATCGGCGTAGCTGGCTCACTTACCAGAGATCTTCGTGTGCTTGATGTAGCACTTGCGAGCCAGGTGTGTCAGCATGACATGGATACCACTCCAATCGGAGATCCATATGGTCTTCTCTCTGGTATTAATCAGATCTTCCTTCCAAGCGATGAGAAGATGCGTAATCTTATGGCAGAGTGCTTGAAGGAATCGGGCATCAATTATCGCATCGGAACCATTGCATCAGGAGATCAGTTCATCGCAAGAGATGAGCAGAGAACCTTCATTCGTGACCATTTTGAAGCCATTGCTGCAGAGATGGAAGGCGCTAGCATCGGACATGTATGCTATATGAACCAGGTACCATTCCTGATTCTTCGTTCGATTTCAGATTCTGAAGAAGGTGGTGCTATGGATTACCAGACCTTTGCACCTAAGGCTGCTGAGCAGTCTATAGCAGTAGTGCTTAAGTTCATTCAAAGAGCAGGAGAATTGGCATAATGATTTCTTTTAATAAAGCTCCATATGTTGGCAATGAACAAGAGTATATTTTGCAGGCAATTGCAGATAGAAAATTATGTGGAGATGGGGCATTTACAAAGAAATGTTCTTCATGGTTTGAAGAGGAAACAGGTACTGCAAAGGCGCTTTTGACCACTTCTTGTACTCATGCAACAGAAATGGCGGCACTATTATGCGACATTCAGCCTGGGGATGAAGTGATTATGCCTTCATATACATTTGTATCTACTGCGGATGCATTTGTTCTTCGTGGAGCGAAGGTGAAATTTGTCGACATTCGTCCAGATACTATGAATATTGATGAAACGAAGATTGAGGCTGCTATCACGGAAAAGACAAAGGCAATTGTTCCTGTTCACTATGCTGGTGTGGCATGTGAAATGGATACCATTATGGATATTGCGAAGCGACACAATCTTAAAGTGGTAGAAGATGCGGCGCAGGGTGTGCGTAGTACTTATAAAGGCAGAGTGCTTGGCACAATTGGAGATTATGGCTGCTATAGCTTCCATGAAACAAAAAATATCTCCATGGGCGAAGGCGGATTGCTTTTGATTCGCGATGCAGAGAACACGGAATTGGCAGAAATCATTCGTGAAAAGGGAACGAATCGTAGCAAGTTCTTCCGTGGACAAATTGATAAGTATACTTGGGTTGAAGCTGGTTCTTCTTATCTACCAAGTGAACTGAATGCTGCTTATCTTTGGGGCCAATTGCAAGCTATTGATCAAATCCAAGATAAGCGAATGAGTGTGTGGAAGAAGTATTATGATGCATTCCAAGGTATTGCGGCAGAAGGGTTTGTGGAACTTCCATTTATTCCAGAGGAATGTGAGCATAATGCGCATATGTTCTATTTGAAGTGCAAGGATTTGAAAGAAAGAACAAGATTTATTGATTTTCTTAAGTCAAGAGATGTGCTTTCTGTTTTCCATTATATTCCACTTCATTCTGCTCCGGCTGGTGTTAAGTATGGAGAGTTTGTTGGGGAAGATGTTTACACAACAAAAGAAAGTGAGCGTTTGGTTCGTCTTCCACTGTTTTATGATATTACAGATGATGAGCAGAAGCAGGTAATCGAGGCTGTTTTAGACTTTTATAAACAATAATTGTGTGGAGAATGTATGGTAGCACTAGTTGGATATACAGGATTTGTGGGAAGTAATATAGCACTTGCAGCAGGGGATAAGATAGATTGTCTCTATAATTCCAAGAATATTGAGGATGCATTTGGAACAGATCCGGACCTTCTCATCTATGCAGGACTTCGCGCTGAGAAGTATCTTGCAAACAATGCACCAGAGAAGGATATGGAACTTATCCTTCAGGCGGAAGAGAATATTACAAAAATCAACCCAAAGAAGTTGGTGTTGATTTCCACCATTGATGTGTTCAAGGTGCCAAAGGGTGTGGATGAGACTTCTGGCATTGATACAGAGAATCTTCATGCGTATGGATACAACCGTTACCAGTTGGAACTGTGGGTGAGAGAAAAGTACCCAGATGCTTTGATTATTCGTTTGCCAGGATTATTTGGTCAGAATATCAAGAAGAACTTTATCTATGACTATATCAATGTGATTCCATTTATGCTCAAAGAAGCAAAGTTCGAGGAATTGGCTGCGATTGATGCTAGTCTGCGTAATTATTATTGTCTTCAGGATAATGGATTCTATAAAGTGGATGTGGCAGAGGATGAGAGAGAACTATTGAAGGATAAGTTCCGTACACTTGGATTTTCTGCATTGAATTTTACGGATAGTCGCAGTATCTATCAGTTCTACAATCTTGGGAATCTGTGGGCAGATATCAATACTGCGCTGGAAGCTGGAATTACCATGTGGCATCCTGCAACAGAACCAATTTCTGCAGGAGAACTCTATCAGTTTTTGGCAGGAGAGCCTTTCGTAAATGAACTTGGTGGGGTACCAGCAGATTATGATTATACGACCATTCATGCGGAAGTATTTGGCGGCAGGGATGGCTATGTGGCATCGAAGGAAGAGGTGCTTTCTGAAATTAAGGCTTTTGTGGAGATGAAATAAGTCTTAATAAGTGACTGGAAGGAATATTGTTGCAAAGAGTATGAAGTTAAGAGTTAAACGACATCATAAAATAATATTGCTGATTGTAACCTTAATTTTTGCAACGGCACTTGTAATCATCCTTTTTCGCGCTTCAGGCATTGTAACTGCGCATAAGGCTATGGCAGAAGCTCAAGTTCAGATTGAGGCTGGCGAATATGGAGATGCAGCTGCAACTCTTCACCGTGGCATCCATAATTCTAAGGTTAATCGTAAGCTAAAGCATAAGATGGTTGAAGTATCTAGCATTTTGGTGAACGATGCATTAAATCAAGGGGCTGATGAAGTCGCAAGCCGTTATGCTATTCAATGTGCGAGAGATACTGAGGATGAATCGCTAGTAACAATCGTGGTCATTCATTTGGCTGACGTTGCTCAGATTTTGCTTGATGAGAGCGAAGATTATTATGGGGTTATCGTAACAATCGAAGGATGGAAAGCAGATTATAGTGGATTAGATACATCTTATTTGGATTCGGTGTTAGCTGATGCTTATTTATTGGCAGCAGAGGAGTATGCGTTTAATCCGGTCTTTTATGTGGAATTCTTGAATGAGGGACTGGAATCAACGAATCATAATGAGAAAATTGTATCTGCGATAGCGGGAGCACAGGATCAGGTCGATGCAATCGAGGCAATTAACAGCGAGATACAAGAGTGGGCAGATGCGTATGCCAATCTTGAAGATGCAAGCGGATATTACGTGTATTTAGATGCGTCAGATGCGCCATATCTGCTGGCAGAAGGGAAAATGTATCACTATGAGCACGGCGAAGTTGTAGAGTGGGGAACTGGTGCGGAAAAGTGCAAATACCGTTTTAGAACATTTTATGATGCAAATATGATTGCTTACCAGTATACAGTTGGTGAGGAAGTTCATTATGAACTCCATGTTATGAATCCGACAGTTAATACATGCTTTGGAGATACACACTATTATCTTGGTCAGTTTTTCGATGATGGAACACAAAGCTGGGAACTCTGTGATGTCGACAGTGGTGAGCGGGAGATGCTCGATGTTGTAAAACAAGGTGAGGCACCGTCGCAGATCAAAGATGCTCTTGTACGTGGTTATTGGGATGATGCTCCTTGGTATGATTTGCCAGAATCTGTATATTTTATTGATACAAGTGAAGCTTTCCGATATTACAAAAAAGCGGGTGGAAAGGTAATAATTAGCCAATTGTACGAGTAATGTGCTGCATTGGTTGGTTGTAGTAACGAATATATGAGAACTGCAGGAAATATTATGAAAAAAGTAGCTTATATAGTATCGACACTTATTATGGGATGGATACTATATGTGATGGTCGTTGTGGATAAAAAGAAACAATATCCATATCAGAATCCGCTATTGATTTCGAATTTAGTGATTTTTCTTGTGGTTCTCATTTTTTTTGCAATTTTCCTATTTGTTTTTCGCTTCTGCAAATTATCAAAGGCCGTTAGTTTCAATAAGCGAAAAATGGGAATAAAACTAGCTTGCTGCAACATTTTTGTTTTGCTTGCGCAGTTATTTATTGTGAAAAATATCCTATTTCTTACGGATTGGGATGCAGGAGCGTTGGCAAGCGCAGTAGATTCTATTTCCATTGGGGAAGACACTATTTATAATCATTATTATCAAATGTTTCCTAATAATGTTCCAATTCTGGCTTTATTATTAGTGATACGTCAGGTGGCTAACCATATTGGTTTGCCAGCTTATTTTACTCAGGTTGCGGTAGGTACTCTTGGGGTAAATCTGTCGCTTTTTCTTCTGGCATTGTGTATTCACAAGTTGACGCATGATGCAAGAGTGACATGGGGAGGCTATTGGTTCGCAGTTGTATTCTATGGCTTGAATCCGTGGATGAGCATTGCATATACGGATTCATATGCAATCCTATTTCCGATATTGGTTGTATTTCTCTATCTTTATATCGGGAAGAGGCAGAATCTTCCATTGTCGTTTCGTCAATTTGTAATTATCATAACGGCATTGTTGGGGTGCTTAATAAAACCTACTTGTATCATTGTGCTAATGGCAATTGGATTTTATGAACTGTTTTCATTGCACGGATGGAAAGATTTTCTAATAAAGCTGTGCTGGCTATTTTGTGCAGTTTCACTAGCACTTTTGCTTATTTTAGGTGCAGAAGGGCTTTGCCATAAAATGGTAGGAATTCCTTCAGACAACAACGTGCGATTTACGTGGGCACATTTCCTTATGATGGGACACAACATCGATACATGGGGTGTCTACAATTATGAGGATGTACTATTAACGCAAAGTCTGGAAGGCTCTTCGGATAAGTCGCAAGTTGAATTAGAAATTGCGCTGTCCCGCATGAAGGAACTTGGCGGGCATGGATTAAACGAATTATATACTCGAAAAGCCTTAATTAATTACAATGATGCAACCTTTGGGTGGTCAAGAGAAGGAAATGGTTTTTATATTACCGTGTTTGACGAGCCGTTTGGCGGTGTATCGACGTTTTTACGTGAGATGTTCTATTATGGTCATTCGCATTATCTGATTTGGGCGTCATTTGAGCAGTTCTTGTGGATGGGGATATTGCTGTTGGTGTTTTTCTCGGCGGTGAAAGGATGTTTTTCGCAACAGGGAAATATTGAATTTGTGGCTATCGTATCAATTGTAGGTATTACACTATTCACGCTTCTTTTTGAAGCAAGAGCAAGATATTTGTATTTGTATGCGCCAGTATATGTGTTGGCGGCTGTATTGGCAGTAAATGGTGTAAAGCGAAAAATGAGTGGCAAGAGTGTTTAGCGATGCTGGACACTCTTTTTCTGATAGAAGCAAGTCCTTATATAGAAACTGTAAAGAGTTGAACACTTCTAGAGTAAATGGTAAAGTATTATAACAATATAATCTTAAGGGGGATTAGTTTTATGCTCTAGTTAAATGTGAGAAGTTCACTATGTGCGTGTTATATATTATTAATGTAATCAAGGAGGAAACGTGAATGCGTAAAAAAATGATAGTTGCATTGTTGGCTTGTACAATGCTTATGGTAGTTGGATGCGGAGGAGCACCAGAAAATGGTGTTAGTCAAGAGAGTCAGACGGAACCGGCGACTATTGTACAGACTGAGGCACAGACAGAGGAAGCTACGATTGCTTCAGGAACAGTAATTGAACTGACATTAGAAAATTATGGAGAATACTTTGAGGACAAAGTGATTACGACTGAAAAAGAAGTAAAAAATTCCTTTGGAGAAGTGACAGGAACAGAAACGGAAACAAAGTATGCGTTTGATTTGAAGGATGAGTATAAGGACCTGGTAAAATGTGATGGGGTTGTATTTGGAACGACCGGATGTGAGTGCTACGATACAAGTCTAGGCTATCCGGAGCCACTTACTGTTGTTCCTAATGCTGATCCTGTGGAGGATGGTATTCCTTCGGTAAAAACGGCCGACGGGGAAACTGATATTGGAAAAGTGATTTCTTGGGTAGTTGGAGGATATATACCGGCACAGGATGAGACAAAGACAATGATTGTAATTCGTCCGGGAAAGGAAAATTGCAATATCAAGGATTACGAAGTAGTAAAAGTAGTTGGAAAGCTAATTTATAAGTAAAGAGAATGATTAAATATTATATAATGAGGGCCTAGACGCATGTGCGCCTAGGCCCTTTTTGTGGTTTGCGCGCCATGGGCGCGCTCTAACG
>JAZQQA010000239.1:0-7626 GCA_045628825.1 Agathobacter sp. | reverse complement strand
AGGAAATTGCCTACGATTAAACTGTCCACCATGTTGTATAATTGCTGAAATAAGTTACCTAGAAAAATCGGGATAGCAAACAGAATAATACTCTTTCCAATTGACCCCGTTGTCATATCTTTACTTGACTGCATGAATATTCCCCTTATATCACGCCCAGTGATATTCCTTAGTTGCCTCATAGGCATTTCCTATAGGCAAAAAATAAGCAGGGCATAAAGCCCTGCTTATATTATATTCCAATATACGTAAAATGGAAGATTCCTTTTCGCGAAATTTATGCAAGTGCTGCAGTGATGATTGCCATAGAGTAAACCTCTGCTGCATTACATCCACGAGAAAGGTCATTGATTGGTGCATTAAGTCCAAGAAGGATTGGGCCGTATGCTTCGAAGTTACCAAGACGCTGAGCAATCTTGTATCCGATGTTACCTGCATTGATGTCAGGGAACACGAATGTATTTGCATGACCAGCAACCTCTGATCCTGGGCACTTTGTACGTGCTACACGAGGAGATACCGCTGCGTCGAACTGGATTTCACCTTCGATTGGAAGTCCTGGATACTTAGCCTTTGCCTTCTCTGCTGCGTTACGAACCTTATCAACATCCTCACCCTTACCAGAGCCAAGTGTTGAGTAGCTAAGGAATGCAACCTTTGGATCGATACCGAAGATCTTAGCACATGCAGCGGTCTCACCAGCGATCTCAACAAGCTCATCCTCTGAAGGCTTGATGTTGATTGCACAGTCACCCATTGCAAGTACTTCGTTCTCACCAGTAGCTGATGGACGAACTAAGATGAAGCATGAAGATACGATTGTGTTACCTGGCTTTGTCTTAATAAGCTGAAGTGCTGGACGAACAGTATCAGCTGTTGAATAAGTAGCTCCACCAAGAAGTGCATCTGCAACGCCCATCTTAACAAGCATTGTACCAAAGTAGTTCGCTGCTGAAAGAGTCTTGCGTGCCTCCTCTGGAGTAACACCCTTGCTCTTACGAAGCTCGCAGAACAGCTCAATCATCTCATCCATACGATCATAGTTAGCTGGATCGATGATTTCTGCACCACGAATATTGAATGCGCTCTCCTCTGCTGCTGCAAGAATGCGCTCTTCATTACCTACAAGAATTGGATGAAGGAAGGTACCAGCAAGAAGACGAGAAGCTGCTTCAAGAATTCTTGGATCTTCACCCTCTGTAAAAACGATTTTCTTAGGATCTTTCTTTAAAATGTCAATTAACTGACCAAAACCAAATGATGCCATATTATACTCTCTCCTTATTTCTTAACAATATTAAATAATTGTTCTAAACCTTGATTATCATATCCCCGTAGCCCTTAAATTGCAAGCGCTTACAATGTTCATTTTTCTGTACATCTTGACAACTTTTTAACGACCATTTTCGCGAAGCCATGGAAGCGTTTACATGCCCTATTTTACAGGCATTTGGGAATTACACTTTATTCTTCTTTCCGCCACGCAAGCGCTTCACTGGAGTCACCTCAGCCCAAGCGATTTTCACAAAGGAATCCCATGCCTCACTGATGATTTTCTTGGACTCTTCATCCATATTTCGGATTTTGGTAATGATCTTCTTGGAATTCTCTCCCTTGTTGCCGGTAAGCTCTCCGATGGTCTTGGCCTCTGTCTCACCAAGGAGGTCGAAAAGCACTTCGCCAAAGGCCTCTCTTTGCTCCTTGTTCATGCGGTAGACAAAAGTGCATACTGCCTCGTTGGCATTTTTGCTGCCTTCTGTAGTATCTGCCTCATAGGCATATTCCGTTCCAAGTACAGACCAAGTATAGACGCTGTGCTGGTACAAAAGGTTGGCTGTACTATGAACGACCTTTGGTGTCTCAAGACGTCCCATCATAACACCGAAGAAGGAGTCCTGTGGAATAAAGGTATGTACGCGGTTACATACACGCTCATAGCCTGGATTCTCCAGCACCTGAGGCATAAATCCTGGTCCATCGTAGTTGTATACCGCTTCGATTCGGTCCTGCACACTTCTCTTACAGAATGCGGCAGCATAGACTGCAATGTTGCCACCCTTGGAATGGCCACACAGAATCAGTTTTCCACGATGCTTCTCCGCAAAGGTCTCTACATATTCTCTCGCATGCTCCTGTCCTGCAATTGGAAATGTATAGGCCATATTCCAGTCCTCTTTCCAACCAATTAAGGTATCATCTGTACCGCGATAGACAAGGACCCAAACACCTCTTCCGATTTTGATTGCAATCGAAGAAAACTGGCTCTCACTAACCTCATCATATAGATTGACAAATTCGCAGGCCTCCAGTTCTGCGAATCGCTTGGTTTTCTTGATGGCCTTTAGAAGTTCCACCTCACGCTTATCCAGTACACGCTCCTCCAAATCAGGAGCTGCCAAAAGGGTCTTTGCAATGCTTTTGATGCTCACAAGCTTCTCACTGCGCTGTTCCATGGCCAATTCAAATGGCACATAGGAAAGGCGCGATAAAATCATGGCATCAATTTTATTAAAAGGATCCTGCTCTAAGGTCAGGTCTCCTCTCCACTTCATGTAATCAAATAAATCTGTCGTAATTTCTTGTTCCGTTTCTTGCATAGTCCGTTCTCCTATCCTGTTTTTCGCAAGCCACGAATGGTTTGTTCTCTTCCCTTTTATTTTAGCACGCACATCTTAGAAGACAAGAAAAAACCGCCAAATGATGGCGGTTTTCTCTAAGGAGTCATATAAGCATAAATCTATCAAAAAGCAACTTATGAGATTGCTTTGAAAGCTTCTGAAAGGTCTTCAATAATATCGTCGATGTTCTCGGTTCCAATTGAAAGACGAATGGTGTTAGGCTTAATTCCCTGGTCTAAAAGCTCTGCTTCGTTGCACTCTGAATGTGTGGTTGAAGCTGGATGAATTGCAAGAGACTTCACATCTGCAACGTTTGCAAGAAGTGAGAAGAGCTCAAGCTGGTCGATGAAGGACTGTGCTGTTTTTGCATCGCCCTTAATCTCAAAGGTAAAGATAGAGCCTCCACCATTTGGGAAATACTTCTTATAAAGTTCCTGCTGTACCGGATCACTGGTAATCGAAGGATGATTTACCTTTTCAACCTGTGGATGCTCACTTAAGAACTTCGCTACCTTAAGAGCGTTTTCTACATGGCGTTCTACGCGAAGAGATAATGTCTCAAGTCCCTGAAGGAAAATGAATGCATGTACTGGTGAAAGTGTTGCACCTGTATCACGAAGTAAAATTGCACGAATGTAGGTTGCAAATGCGGCTGGTGCGCAGTCCTTCGCAAAGCTTACTCCATGGTAAGATACGTTTGGCTCTACAAGCCATGGCCACTTGTCACTTGCGGTCCAATCAAACTTACCACTGTCGATGATAACACCACCAATGGTTGTTCCATGTCCACCGATGAACTTGGTTGCTGAATGAATCACAATATCTGCACCATACTCGATTGGACGAACAAGGTATGGAGTTGCGAAGGTATTGTCTACAATAAGAGGAATTCCTGCTTCATGTGCGATATCTGCAATTCTTGCAATATCCACAACCTCTGAATTAGGGTTTCCTAAGGTTTCAATTGTAATTGCTTTGGTGTTTGGCTGAATGGCAGCTTTGATTCCTTCGTAGTCGAATGGATCAACAAAGCTTGCCGTAATGCCATAGTCTGGAAGTGTATGTGCCAGCAGGTTGTAGGTTCCACCGTAGATATTCTTTGCAGCTACGATGTGATCACCTGCATGGGCAACAGCCTGATAGGTATAGGCGAGAGCTGCTGCTCCAGATCCAACTGCAAGTGCTGCTGCACCACCCTCCAAAGCTGCGATTCTTGCTTCGAAGGTTCCCTGTGTTGGGTTGGTCAATCTTCCGTAAATATTACCTGCATCTCTAAGCCCAAATCTGTCTGCTGCGTGCTCACTGTTGTGGAACACATAAGAAGATGTGAGGTAAATTGGAACGGCTCTTGCGTCAGTAACTGGATCAGCGCTTTCCTGTCCTACATGTAACTGTAATGTCTCAAACTTAAAATTTCTTTCTGCTCTGGTTTTCTTGCTCATAATAACGACTCCTTTTGATGTGATAGATTTTATTTAAGCACTTGGTACTTTCCTTAACTTGTCTATATCATACCACACCGATAGGAATTGTCTAATATGCATTACCAATAGCTCGTTATAAGCAATACTGATAGCAGCGATCAAACAAAGCAGCGATCTGTTCCTCCCCATTTTGATTGCGATTGTCGATGACATAATCACAAATCGCGCGATTACGCTTCTCGGAATCAATCGAAAGGATACGTAGTGTCTTCTCCTCCGCATCCATCTCATCCTCGATGATATTGCGGATTAAGTTCTCTTTATCATTGTCCACAAAAATGATAGCGGTATTGAAGTGACGCTTCATCGCAATAGCACCACACATATCAAGGGCCATCACCGCAGACTTACCGGTATCCAAAACCGCCTGGATTTCTTCCTTCTTGGTTCCGTACTTGGCACCCGCATACATGGTCTTCTCAAAGAAGTCCTGCTTTTCGAACTCTTCTTCACTGATGTAAAAATGCTTGGTGTCCTTCTTGGTACAGTAGGTCTTTGGACTTGCGAAGCCATCGGTACGACTTAAGTTCCTTGCAATGACAGATTTACCCGAACCAGAAGGACCTACTAGTGCAACCACGCAAGGTTCTTCAATCTTGCCACTCTTAGTATGAGAGGCACGAATAATCTGTTTTACCAAAGACACAAACTCAGTCAGATCATTGACTGACAAAAGGCCTGTCATCTTCCAGTTCCAAGGCTTACGCATCATAACCGGATAGGTTGCAGGAGTCTCAAGAATATTGTGTACCGCATCATCCAGAATAATATCAAAATGCACCAGGTTCTTCGCACTTCCAAGGATAATATGGTCGTGTGGAATCTCTGGGAACTCCTTTAGAATCTGCTTGGCACGAATGCCCATGAACTCTGGAAATACCGCTGTGATAAAATACACATCTGCAATCTCCATCAGTTTTTGAATGGCCTTCTTATTCTTCTCTGGCACATGCTGGCGGTAGTACAATTCCTCTGTCATATAGAATTCCTTAATAACAGACGCTCTACCTGTATTCTCCCAGCTATCCACTTCCTCCAAAGTGATTGGTGGATCAAACTCATACTTCTCATTGGCCATTTTGACAGCCACACTATTAAATGGGGCAGTTACATCGTCCCAGTCCAATCCGATAATCGGTCTTAACATAAAAATCTCCTCTTATTACGCGCCTATAAAGCGCACTTCTTCTTATATAACTCTCTAGAATAGCAAGGTTGCTACAAGTAAAATCGCAAGGAATGCAATATTCATGATTGTAAAATAGCCCAAATACTTGGAAGCCTTCGCATCCTGCTCCTTCGCGTAGAACTTGAAGGAAATGAGGCTTGCCATAGAGGCAATCAAGGTTCCAAGGCCACCAAGATTGACACCTACAATTAAATCTCTTAGGTTGTCCGTAAATCCGGACAGTAAAATTGCCGCCGGCACATTGCTGATAAACTGGCTGGAAATCACTGCCGTCACAAGAGTGTGCTTTGATACTACAGACGACAGCCAACTATTGACTGCCGGAATACGTCCCATATTGCCGATGAAGACAAAAAGGAAGGTAAAGGTCAAAAGTAAGCAATAATCTGCTCTTCCTAAATTCTTGTGGTCAAATAACAAGACCAAAAGAAGTACCATGGCAAGGACCACTTCATAAGGAAGCAGACGCAAAACCGTAAGCAGACAGACAAGGAACAAAAGAACATACAGAATCAATTTGCCCCTTCTGGTGCCCTCTTCCATGAACTCTTCTTCCTCTTCATGCATGACCTCCGTTGGCTCTTTTCCGATCAAAACCAAGGTTGCAACCACAAGAAGGGCCAGAGAAATCAATGCATATGGAAGCATAAGTAAAAGCAACTCCAAAAAAGTCATGCCGCTCTTGGTATACAAAAATAGATTCTGTGGATTGCCCATCGGAGTTAGCATACTGCCCAAGTTGGCTGCAATGGTCTCTAGCACAATGGTAGGAATCATATATTTTTCTAAAGACGACATGATCAGTAGCTCTATCGCAAATGGTACGAAGGTAATTAAGGCTACGTCGTTAGTAATGAACATGCTAAGAAAAAAGCACATAAGAACTAACGCCAGCACCATCCCTTTTGCCGTATCGGTCCTCGCAATCATGAATCTTGCAAAGCTTGCAAAGACCCCAAGATGCTTAAGTCCTGCCACAACCAGCATAAGGCTAAGCAAAATACCAAGGGTACGAAAATCAATATACCCTGCGTAGTCCTTATCTGGATGCACGAAAAACAGAGAGATTGCCGCAAGAACAAAGGAAATCACCATAACGATTTCCTGCTTAAAAAACTTCTTCACTTTCATTTTACAAATCCTTTATTGTTACGATTTGGATTCCCATTTCTTCGCATCGCACACGAATGGTTGCGTCCACCTCTTTACATACCAAGGCCATGTTGGCAAGCTTTCCGCCAAAGCGCTTGGTTACCGTAAGAAGCTGGTATAACGGATCGTTGTCCGTCACGCTCTTATTCTTACAAGACACAAAGGTTGGGATATTATTTTTCATTACAATCAGATCCACTTCATTGGTAAGCTTATCGTTTTCCTCTGATTCCAATGCAATTTTTCCCCACAAAATATTGTAGAGAACGCGGATATTCAGCGGATCCGGCTCAATGCCAGAATTCCAGTGCAGCGACAGACCCACCTTGGCATCGTCTACGCCCTGCTCCATAAAATAGTAGTAGGACATAATCTCAATAATTGCACCAGTCTCTCGAAGGGTATCCCTGATGCGAGCGTCCATATAGGAAAAAGCGATATGATTGTCGTTGATATCCACATCGCGCAAAAAGCCTCCGCGTGCCAATCCACGAATCGCCTGCTCCATCTGTTCCAGCGTCGGAGCAAGGACCTTTCTGTGGTTTGGATTCTTCTTTTCCCTGCAGGCCTCTTCGAAGGCCTTCTTCGTCATGCACTCATCCAAAAGTCCATCGAACTGCTGGAATCCAAAGGTAAGCTTTGGCCACAGCTTTTCGTTGTCCAGATAAAAACAGAAAAGACGCTTCATATGACGCTTGATTTCCGCATCATTAAGTCCTGTTTTGTGCGACTTCTGTAAGCTCTCACCTATACGCGCCCTCTGCAGATTAATAAACTGCTCCACACTCATGCATAAATCACGGTGTTCTAAGGAATCATAGGCTTCTACTCTTGCCAAGTAGCGCACAATACTCTTGTGCAGGCTCACCTGATGCATGGGAATCTCAAGCTGCTCCGATACCACTCCACAGGCCACAAGCGCTACATCCTCACCACCTGTCAGGTCAAAAAATGGCTGGTTGCCATCCTCAAGCTCATTCTTTGTAATCTTAAAAAGCTGCGAACGCATCAGTTCGTAAATATTGCGAACCTCTTCTCCATCCATATACTCTGTGGTGACAGGCTTAAATTCGACTTCCTTTACCCCAACAAAATCACTGGTAAGAAAGTCTTCTACCTCAGTCATTACTTCCTCGGTCATGGTCTTTTCATAGCCAAGAAAAATCACCTTGTCAAAGCGAAA
>JAZQQA010000238.1:0-7951 GCA_045628825.1 Agathobacter sp. | reverse complement strand
AGGGCCATCACGGAACTCATCACCAAAGGAGAACTCCATTTTATTACGATATCCTGTCTGTGTTGGGCTTGGCTTAATTGGAAGGAACTCATATTCACACTTGTCTCCAATGGCATCCTCCATTAGTTTTCGCACTTGGCCTTCCTTCAGTTCCAACTGTCTCTCATAGGACAAGGTACGATAGGTGCATCCACCGCATTCTCCAAAGTGGATACAGTCGGCTTCCTGCTCAATCGGAGAACGCTCCAGAATCTCAAGAAGTCTGCCTTCATAGTTGCCGTGTCTCGCCTTATTTACCAGGAACTTAACCTTCTGGCCTGCGATGGTGTTCTTCACAACAACCACATTGCCATCCTCAGCCACTACCATTCCTTTGTTTGGAAATACAACCTCTTTTACGATTCCTTCACCGATATAACCTTTTTTCATCTACTACTCCTTACATCTACATCTTGCAATACGAAAAAAGGGGACTCTTTTGGGAGTCCCCATCGCTTATGCGAATTATTCTTCTTCGGTTATCTCTTCCTCAGGTAAAACTACCTCATCATCCTCGAAGAGATCCTCTTCATAATCATCATCGAAATCGTCATCAAAATCATCCAAATACTCTGGAACAAGGAAACGATATACTCCATATGCTGCTGCCGCAACTGCTACAACTGCACCAATAATTGCAAGAACAATTACTACCTTAGAAGTCTTCTTCTCTTCCTTCTTCTCTTTTCCAAGAAGCTCCATAAGCTTTGCATTGGTAATGAGATCATTGATTTTTTCTGTATTGATTAATTCTTCGATTTTCTTATTCATGTCGCATACCCCTTCCTAATACACTGTTTGGCTTTCGCCTATGGTCCTATTATACCATATTGCAAATAGAATTCTATACCATGGCCTTATATTTTCTTAAGTTTTGCAAAACTTGCGAACATTTTTTTCGTTCCAACCTTGTCGAAATCCACGGTCACCTCAAAATCTCTTCCACCAGCTATAATCGCCATGACTTCGCCATCGCCAAACTTCATATGGCGCACGCGGTCCCCGACTTCATAGCCAAGGCTGTTGCCCTGCGTATTGCTTGAGGCAAAGGACTGCTGATTCTTAACAGGCGTGTATACAGGTGGACGCTCTGCCTTCGGCGTGCCAAAGCTACGCACAGTGCTGCTTCCATAATTCGTAGGTGCAGCGCGGAATGCACGCTTTGCAGAAAGGAAATCGTCGGAATCATCTGCTCCCGTGTCTCTTGCTGGTGTCTCAAAAATAGGACGCGACAACAATTCTTCTGGTATCTCCTTCACAAAACGTGACACCTTATTGAACTGCGTCTCCCCACGAATCATGCGCATTCTAGCAGATAAAATTGCAAGATGCTCCTTGGCTCTTGTAATGCCTACATATGCCAGACGACGCTCTTCTTCCAGCTCTGTCGAATCATCTCCAACAATGGACATATAGCTTGGGAATAATCCATCTTCCATACCTACGAGGTAGACGCAAGGGAACTCCAGTCCCTTAGCCGAATGCATCGTCATAAGCACAACATAATTATGCTTTCCCTCTTCGTCCTCCCCTTCTTCGGTTCCCATGCTATCAATATCTGCAACAAGGGCAACCTCCTCCAGGAATCCACTGAGTGAAGGAGTCTCTGCATTTTCCTCATATTCCACCGCCTTGGTAATCAGCTCATCGATATTCTCAATACGCGCCAAAGCTTCATCGGTTCCTTCTGCCTGAAGCTCACGCACATAGCCAGTCTCTGCGAGAATTTCTTCTAGCAGCTGGGCAACGGATATGGTAGCTGCTTTGTCCTGCCAAGCGTCAATCTGATCAGTGAAAAGCTTTATCTTTTCTGCAGCTTTTCCCACTGGTGCATAGGAAAGTGCATTATAAAAATCCAAATCATTGTCCATGGCATACTCGGTAACCTTTGTAATGGTAGTTGCGCCAATGCCACGCTTTGGAACATTGATAATACGCTTTACCGCCAAATCATCACGCCCATTATCAATGGTCTTAAGGTAAGCAAGAATATCCTTAATCTCCTTACGGGCATAGAAATTGGTTCCGCCAATAATCTTGTATGGAATGTTCATGGTAATGAACTTGTCTTCGAAAAGACGAGACTGTGCATTGGTACGGTACAAAATTGCACAATCACTGTAGGTATACTCCCCACGGCGCACCTTGCCCGCAATGTCCATTGCCACATATTCTGCTTCCTCATATGCATTATCCAGCTGCTCGAAATGAATCTTATCTCCAGCACCCTGGGCAGTCCAAAGCGTCTTATCCTTACGCCCAACATTGTTAGCAATAACCGCATTGGCTGCATCCAAAATATTCTGAGTACTTCGATAATTCTGCTCCAGCTTAATAACATGGGCATCCGAAAAATGCTTCTCAAAATTCAAAATGTTATAGATATTGGCCCCACGGAACTTGTAAATGGACTGATCGTCGTCACCCACTACACAAAGGTTCTTGTACTTCATAGCCAAGAGACGAATCAACTCAAACTGCGCGGTGTTGGTATCCTGATACTCATCCACCATAATATAGCGGAAGCGCTCCTGATAATTCATAAGCACTTCTTTATCCTGCTTAAACAGCTCAACGGTCTTAAAAATCAAGTCGTCAAAATCCAGAGCATTATTGCGCTCTAATCTTCTCTGGTACTCCATATAGACATCTGCCTGCAGGCGCTTGGTATAATCTCCAACGGCTCGTGTAGCAAATTCCAATGGTCCAATTAACTCATCCTTGCAGGAAGAAATCACACCAAGGAATGTCTTCTCCTTATGCAGCTTGGTGTCAATATTCATATCCTTGCAGATTTCCTTCATAAGAGTCTTCTGGTCGTCTGCATCATAGATGGTAAAGCTGGTAGAAAATCCCATACGGTCAATATAACGGCGCAAAATACGCACACAGGTCGAGTGGAAGGTTGCCACCCAAATGCTATCTCCTCCTGCTCCAACCATATTGTTAATACGCTCACGCATCTCTCCTGCTGCCTTATTGGTGAAGGTAATCGCAAGGATATTGTATGGGCTTACTCCCTTCTCCTGAATCAGGTATGCAGTACGATGGGTAAGAACGCGGGTCTTACCGGATCCTGCACCTGCGAGAATAAGGAGAGGTCCCTCTGTATGTAACACAGCTTCCTTCTGTGGTTCATTCATTGCTGCTAGTAAATCCATATATCGCTCCAAACACAATCATTTTTTCGAAAAACTATATGATTCAATATAGCACATATCGCGCAAAAAATCAGCACAAATGTTCGATTTTTATAAAGTCAGACAATTTCTTTCCAAAAGGTCAAAAATACGTCTCGCATTACAAAATTCTTGTCATATAGTTTTCATTACTATATAATGCAATATTATAAGGAGATGATGTGACATGAATGATTCTTTTGATCAAAATGTGCGCGGATTTCTGGAGCAGACCTTAAAAAGTCTGAAGTCCATTGACTATGTCCGCCCTGAAGATATTCCAAATATTGACTTGTATATGGACCAGGTAACTACCTTTATGGATGAGCAGCTTGAGGCGTCAAAGCGTCATGTAGATGACAAGCTTCTGACTAAGACTATGATTAACAACTATGCCAAGAACAATCTCATTCCTCCACCAGAAAAGAAAAAATACTCGAAAGAGCATCTGCTCACCTTGATTTTCATCTACTACTTCAAGAACATTATGAGTATTAGCGATATCCAGTCTATTCTGAATCCAATTACAGAACATTACTTCGGCAACAAGGATGGAAAGAATATGCAGGACATCTATACTGAGGTCTTCTCTTTGGAAAAGGCCGAGTCCGAAAAGTTACTTAAGGATTTGGGGAAAAAATATAAGATTTCTCAAGAGTCCTTTGCAGAGTTCCCAGAAGAGGATCAGGAGCTGCTTCACAGCTTCAGCTTTATCTGTCAGCTCAGCTATGACGTATATATCAAAAAGATGCTCATTGAGCGCATGATTGATGACTTAAATACCAAAGGCATTACAGGAGCAAGCAAAGAGACTCCTGCCAAATAAATAAGCAAATAAAAAATCCGTCACACATATGTGACGGATTTTTCTTTATCTTATTCCTCTTCTTTCTTAGATACGTCTACGCCCATACGAGCGAATACCATATCATAGCCATCATTACCGTAGTTCAAAGAACGATTTACACGGCTAATGGTTGCAGTTGAAGCACCTGTCTGCTCAGCAATATCAAGGTAGGTATTCTGCTCACGCAGCATCTTTGCAACCTCAAATCTCTGTGACAGCGACATCAACTCGTTTACTGTGCATACATCTTCAAAGAAATCGTAGCACTCTTCTTTATTCTGCAGACACAAAATTGCTTCAAACAAATGATCAACAGCGTCTGTATGTAATTTCTTATTCATATATACTCCTTTTTTGCCTCTGTGGTATATCATCAAGCAAAATGTATTTTAACATATTAAAGTCGTGAAGTAAACCACAAAAAAGTGCCAAACGATTCCTATTTATCGCCTAATTTTAAGGAGATTCCAAAACCAACTGCCATAAGAAGAATTCCTGTCACAATACTGAATGCAGATACCTGAACCGAACCCATAAGAAGGATAATCGCAATTGGAGAAGCCACAATAAGTCCAATAATTGACCAATATGCCACCAGGGTATACTTCTTGAGAACAAACTCTACAAACTTAGCCACCGCAACAATGCCAATAAGTACTCCAAAACCAAATGGTACAAGCACGATACAACACTGAAGCAGTGTCTGAATATCCAAGTTCTTAAGGGCTGAAATAAATGCACTAACGGTATTGATGATGGTGTCATAATATCCCATAACCATCATAATCATAGATCCGCTGACACCTGGAATCACCATGGTTGCCGCTGCTACAACACCTACAAAGAATAACATTACAATGTTAGCAAGGCTTAAGCTTACATCTGCGGCACCACTTGATGCGCCACCAAAAACAGCTGATACTACAACAAGGGTAAAGAAAATTGCAAAGGCAAGTCCCTGTGCGATGCCAACCTTTTTGCCCTTAACCTTATTCCAGATAACTGGAAGACCACCAAGAATCAATCCGATGAAAAACAGATTGGTCTGCAGTGGATAATTTGGAAACAGCACATCTGAAAACAACTTTGCAAACAATGCGATGGCAAGAAGCATTCCTATCATAAGTGGAACAAGCATCATCACTGCTTCCTTGAACTTCTTTACAAAATGGGTCAAAACCAAAATCAACTTGTCATAAATACCCATGGAAACCATCATGGTTCCACCACTGACACCTGGAATTACATTGGCAAGACCAACTACAATACCTCTTAAAATATTAAAGAAAAACTCTTTCATAGCAACCTCTCTACTTCATATAATTCTTAATAAATGAAATCAATTCCTGCATCTCCTCATCAGTACCAATACTAATGCGAAGGTATGGCACAATACGCTCTGGCTTATTAAAGTGGCGCACATAGATATCTGCAGCCTTTAGTTCCTCAAACAGCTTCACCACATCCAAGCCCTTATGGGTAGCAAAAATGAAATTACTCATAGAATCCCCAAAGGTAAATCCAAGAGCTGCAAGCTCCTTCTTGGTCCACTCACGAGTCGCAATAATTTTCTTAGTGCACTCTTCAAAATATGCACGGTCTTTCATCGCTTCTACCCCAAGAGCAATGGTAATGGAATCCATGGTATAAGAATTGAAGGAATACTTCACATCATTTAAGAACTTGATGAGTACTGGATTACCCATGGCAAAACCGATACGAGAACCAGCCATAGAACGGGACTTTGAAAATGTCTGCACTACCAGCACATTGTCATATTTCTTAATCAAAGGCAGTGCACTCTCGCCACCAAAGTCAATGTAGGCTTCGTCTACAATCACAATGACATCCTGATTGGCTGCAACGATTTCTTCAATGGCAGACACTGGAAGAAGCTCTCCCGTAGGTGCATTTGGGTTTGCAATGACAACACCACCATTGGCCTGCTTATAATCCTCTACATTGATGCAGAGCTTGTCATCCAAGGCCATGGTCTTAAACGGAATGCGAAGCATATCTGCCCATACATCGTAGAAGGAATAGGTAATATCTGGAAAAAGGATAGGTTTCTCACTGTTGAAAAAGGTCATGAAGGACATGGCAAGAACATCATCACTTCCCACACCTACGAACACCTCTTCATCAGAAAGATGATAAAAATGCGCAATCTCGTGTACCAAATCTGAAATCAATGGATCTGGATACTTACGAAGTCTGTCTGTATCAAAGCTTGCCAATGCCTTTGCCACACCAGGTGCTGGCGGATAAGGATTCTCATTGGTGTTGAGCTTTATCAATTTGCTCTTCTTTGGCTGCTCGCCAGGCACATAAGGAACAACCTTACGCACATTTTCTTCCCATTTACGCATCTTTTTTCCCTCGCTAAAATTACAAATACCTAGGAAAACCAAAGTCTTCCTAGGTACATAATCTACTATATATTAAGCTTCTTGTAAAGGAACATCCTTTGACTTGTAGCCCATTTGTTTCTTGAGCACTCCTAGCACATAGAAGTATGCTGGGAACAAGAAGAGGTCTGCCAAAACCCAAGCCAGTGGACTTGCAAAACATGCTGCTGTAAATCCAAAGGCGGGCACAAGGAACATACCTACTGCTGCTCTTGCAATCATCTCAAACACACCTGCAAAAATTGCAAGTCCTGAGAATCCAATTCCCTGAATAAGGAAACGTACAACGTTGACATATACAAGGAAAATAAAGAAGGCTGCATTGATTTCCAGGCAAAGCTTCGCTGCTTCAATCACCTGTGTCTCAGATGCCTTCACAAAGAGTGTAATCATGCCCTCACCAAAATGATGAATCACACCAAGAATAATCACAGAATAAATCATTCCAAGAATACCAGCGGACCACATACCCTTCGTAAGTCGATCCAGCTTCTTAGCACCCACATTCTGTCCACCATAGGTTGCCATGGTCGATCCCAAAGCATCAAATGGGCAACATACAAACATATTAATTTTGCTTGCTGCTGTCATGGCGGCTACATAGACAGATCCAAGGGTATTTACCGCGGTCTGTAAAATAACACTTCCGATTGCTGTAATGGAATACTGGAAGCCCATAGGAAGTCCCATGTTAAGAAGTGTCTTCACATAATGCTCATCCAGTTTGATGTCATACTTACTAATGCGAAGCAGTTCATGCTTTTTCATAATAACGAACAAACATAGCACGCCAGAAATACCCTGGGCAATCACAGTTGCAAGAGCCGCACCTGTCACTCCCCACTGGAAGCTTAGCATAAACAAAAGGTCCATTCCAATATTAAGAACCGATGACACAATTAAGAAAATAAGTGGTGTCACAGAGTCTCCCAAGGCTCTTAGATAGCTAGCCAAAATGTTATACAAAATGATAGCTGGAATTCCCAGGAAAATCACAAAGATATAATCATAGGCCATATCCATAATGTCTGCAGGTGTACGCATCCATATCAGAATATGTCGACAAAGAAGTCCTGTCACCAGGGTCATAATTGCCGCAATAATCACAGCAAGTACCGCAGAATTTCCAACATACTTTTTGAGGCTATTATAGTCCTTAGCTCCAAACTTCTGTGCAATTGGAAGTCCAAATCCACTACACACGCCAAGGCAAAAGCCAATAATCATAAAGTTGATACTACCGGTAGAACCAACTGCTGCCAGAGCGTTAACACCTAGCACCTGACCTACAATCACTGTGTCCACCAGGCTGTATACCTGCTGAAAAAGAAAACCCATAAGCATTGGAACCGCAAAACCGATAATCAGCTTCATTGGGGATCCCACGGTCATATCCTTTGTCGTCTTAGCCATTATTCGTTCTCTTTCTTTACAAAACGAAGGAATGCTTCTCTTCCTTCCTCGGTGCACTTATATAC
>JAZQQA010000237.1:0-5303 GCA_045628825.1 Agathobacter sp. | reverse complement strand
TATTCTGCTGCAACTGCAATTGCAAACAAGATTTTATCAGAAGAAAAGCAAGCTTCTGACGCACTGCCATTCGCTGGACTTTTCGGTGGCGTTGGTGCATTTATCGCAGCACTCATTAAGCGACATTAATTGAACAATAATATGAAAAGCCCCCACCTTGGTAGTTTCTAAGGCGGGGGCTTCTATTTCTTATTTGCAATTATGCCTTCTTAAGGTTTAATGGCTTTCTATGTGGAGTTCTATGATACTTTACCGCTGGATATCCAATTACAAGGGTTGTCACAGCCTTTGGCTTCTTGCCCACTCCCATAATACGGCGAATCTTACCACTCACATTGACACAGGTGGTGAAGAAGCCACTAAATAAGACACCAAGTCCATTGGCTTCTGCCATAAATGTCATATTCTCAGCTGCAAGAGAAGCACTGACTGCATCCTTCGCAAAAATAACAATAACAACTGGTGCTCCCTTAAAGAAGAAGTTTGGTCCAATTTCCATACTTGAAAGCTGTGGAATAAATTTCTTTCCCATACCAATCAGTTTTCCAAACATACCAACTGCTACCGCTTCGCACTCTGCCTTCTTCTCGTCCAATAGCACGTAGCGAGTGCCCTGAGTATTCGCACCTGTAGGCGCCATTCTTCCTGCCTCAAAAATCATATCAAGGACATCCTGTGGCACTGCCTTATCCTGGAATTGACGGATGGTTCTTCTTGTCTTGATGGCATCCATAAGCTCCTGTGGATTCAGTCTTACCTGCTCCTCGAACTCTGTAATTTCATCCTCAAATCCTGTAATTGTCACTGCCCCCTGAGGACAAATCGCCTCACAGTGACCACACATAATACAGCTTTGTCCTCTTGCAACAGCCTTGCCGTCTACAAGATCAATATCAAAGCCTACACAATCCTTCTTGCAAAGGCCACAGCCGATGCACTTTTCTGAATCAATTACTACCTGATGGTTTCCCATTTTCTGTCCCTTTCTGTTCTACTACTTTTTAATAATCTATTCCTCTATGGCAAACAAATTGTATGCCAATGCAGATACTAGTACAATAACCGCACCAATAAGGCTTACGCCACCTATGGTCTCCCCATAAAAGACTGCTACCAAAACAGGACTTACAATAGGTTCTGCCATAGAAGCCAGCGCCACTGCAATCGGTGAGGCTTTATCCAATGCCGCATTTAAGAACATATAGGCCGCACCCAACTGAACTACGCCAAGCAATATGCCTGTCCAAATGTTGGTTGCACCAAAATCTGTTTCCTGCATAAGAAATGGAATTCCAAGCACAATGTTGATTGCAAAAGATAGCACTGCAGACGACTCAAAGTCCGCCTTTGGAATCCTTTTTATCAAAAATACCACCGCATAAAAAAGTCCAGAGGCTAAGGCAAGAATATTGCCAAGCATTCCAGTAGCGGTAATACGGTCGAAAAAGAAAAAACAAATGCCAATCAGACAGCATCCCGATGCAATCACAGAGGACAGCTGTGGCTTTTTCTTCTCAAAAATCCATAAAAGAAGAATGATGTATACCGGCATGGTAAACTGAAGAATAATGGCATTGGCTGCAGTCGTTAGGCGGTTCGCCATAACAAAACACACCATCATCAGGGTATTGGCAATTGCCCCAAGCCATACCTGCCAGTTCATCCGCATAGGATGCTTGGTAAGCACCATGTACACGATAAAAATAATGAGTGCAAAGGCCGAGCGAAATCCCGATACAGAAAGGGATGACCATGTATTCACTTTGAGCAAGATACCAGCTGTTGCAAAGCAAAGTGCCGATAGTAATGTATAAATAAGTCCTTGTTGCTTTGTGTTCATGAATAATCTATTCCCTACGCTTCTTTCGCTTCATAAAAATGATTCACTTCTTCTGCTGGCAAAGGCTTTGAGAAATAGTAACCCTGAATATAGGCAAACCCCTTGCTCTCTACATAAGCTCTTTGTGCATCATCTTCTACGCCTTCAATCACCGTATGGAATCCGCCTGCCTTGAAGTGATTCAAAAGAAGACAGAACAATTCCTCACTACGCTTATCCTCAAGCGCTCGATACAAAAGGCTCTTATCAAACTTAATGGTCTTAAATGGGAAGGTCGAAATACGTTCCAGATTCGAATATCCAGTGCCAAAATCATCCAAGTAGAACTGTATGCCATGGGCAATCAAGAATTCCATATTGGCAATAATACGTGAATAATCGGAAATGGTCGTACTTTCGGTAATCTCCATTCGGATATGCTTAGGATCCGCTCCTGCTTCTTTAATAATATCAAGGAACTCCTGTCCAACCGCAGGGTCGTCCATCTCAAAGGTAGAAACATTGATGGTTAATGCTTCAAAGTCAGGATATTTCGATAACTCGATGGTCTTTTTTGCCACCTTATAGAGCATGATTCTTGTCAGAGCATGAATACACTCAATATTCTCTGCCACTGGAATGAATTCATCAGGGAACACCATCTTCCCATCAATTTTCATACGCATCAAGGCTTCCCCTGTGCAAAACTTATCCTGTGCAATGGAATAAATCGGTTGCACAAAAAGCAATACGCGTTCATCGTCCAGCTGTTGCAGCGTACGAATCTGTAAAAGGTTCTTCTCAATCACAGCGCCCTTCATATAGTGCGCACAGTCTTCCGCGGTTACAAACTTAATCTCACTTTGGTCTGGATTATCAAAGGCCTTTTCCATGTGACTGATGAAGGACAAATAATTGTCTGCATCCTGAATCTCGTCATACTTTCTGGCAATGAGAATATGCATAGCTGTCTTTAACTTACCACCAGCCACCTTACTCTGCTCTTCAAAAATGTGAATCAGAGCAGCCTTCGTCTTTTCAAAATCCTCTTCGGAATTGATTGGGCAAATCACATCATAGTGATAATTCGTCATGCGATAGACTCTGATGCCACGATGGGCACGGTCTAACTGTCTGCAAATTGCGTTGGAACTGATGCGGACCTGATCCCTGATTTCCTTATAATCCAGATTCTCCAGTCTTGGATAATGAACAGAAAGCATAAGAAAATCTTTTTTCCCAGAAATGCTCTTCTTTAGCATATAGGACCGCGCTTCATAATACTGACTTCCTGTAATCTCATCAAATCGATAAGAATGGAACAGAATATAGAAAATATAAAAAGGAACAATATATGTTGCACATAAGAAATACGCGGTTGGAATATAAATCTGCGCAATGGCCGCAAGTGCTACAAGCGGAGTCAGGGCAAGGGTTCCAAAATACACAACCCAAGCTACAGAAGTACGATTACATAAAATGGTACAAAATGCCATAATCGCACATAAAATACTGCAGTAAGTGTTCCAATTAAAATAATGTGACAGTGTATACACACCATTTTCTACTATAAATAACTTTCCAGTAATCAATGGATAGGCCAGAATCACATGACTTGTAGTCGCAAGAACAATGGTATTGTAAATGGCGTACTTAAACTCCATACGTCTCGCCAGAGATAGACGAGCCATGTATAGAAAAATGACGCATAGTACAGCTACATAGGTAATCGAATGCAAGCAATACAGCACCTGAAATGGAACCATAGAACGTCCTTCGTTGATGCGTAGCGTTTCACCAAGCATGGCAATATGCAAAAACATCGTTGCAATAGAGCCATAGATTCCCGCCTTAATCATATTCATCATATGGCTACTCTCTGGCTGCGATATTTCTACAAGAACCAACAATATAATGGCCAACATAATTACAACTACTTCTGTCGTAATGTCGTAGGTTGAAATGTATTTAAAAAAGAAATCTAGCATACTCGTAAGCCCTCCATACAAATCCAAAACATACAACTCTATTGTAATCGATAATTAGAACTAATGCACTATGAAATTGCTTTATTGCGCGGTGTTTCCTTCCGCCATAATGCGCTCTACATCTGCTCGGCGCTCATAAAGGGTACATCCACCTGGATGGTCCTCGAGCAAATATCCACCGTCTCTAAGTTCGCGGAACAGACGGGAATTCATTGCTTCTCTTAATGATGTGTCGCGCACATTGATATCTGAATATGGTGAAAATGGACAAGGCTCTGCACCACCATGGGAATTGATGTGGAAGAATCCACGTCCTGCAGCAACACATCCACCAGAGCTCTTCTCATCTCCAGGGAAAGAGATATAAACCATCTCTGAATGCTCTTCTCTCAGACGCGCAATCTCATTCTTAAGATATTCTCTTTCTTCCTCTCCAGGCGCAAGCTCCTTGCTATCATCTGTTACGGGAACGAACTCGACAAAAATGACAGCCTTACAGCCACGCGAAGACAATTTCTGTAAGAAGCTATCCGAAGTCACTTCCTTAATATTCTGTGTAGTCACGGTGATAGATGCACCAAAAATCAGGCCACGCTTGTTAAGCTCATCCATATTTGCAATGAGCTTCTCATAGATGCCTTCGCCACGACGTGCATCGGTAACTTCCTTTTCTCCCTCAATACTCATAATTGGAATCAAATTTCTTGATTTATCGAACAAATCAAAATATCTCTCATCCATATAAGTTCCATTGGTAAAAATTGGGAACAAGATATTAGACTTTTCACCAGCAGCTTCAATGATATCTCTACGAATCATTGGTTCACCACCTGCCAAAAGGATAAAGCTTACACCAAGATCATCTGCTTCCTCAAATACCTTAAGCCACTCTTCACTTGTAAGCTGCTTTACTGGCTCTGCATCAACCGTTGCATGATTGCATCTTGAATAACAGCCAGCACAATGCAAATTACAGCTACTGGTGATACTTGCAATCAAAAATGGAGGTCTATGCTCTCCAGCCTTTTCTGCTTTCTTTCTCTTTTCAGATGCTGCCTTACTTGCTGCAGCAAACTTCACCATAAAGGCACTCTCGCGTGGATTCTTAAGTGTTGCCTTAATTGCATCGGCAACCACACGCTCCACACCTTTTGTCATATACTCTTGAATATCAAATTCCTTAGCCATACCTTTTCCCCTACTTTCTATTTACTGTTCTTTTTGTCAATTGCGCATAATTCAATTGTATGCAATTTATAGTACACAAGAAAAATCACTTTGTCAAGTGATTTTCCTATTCCATCAATTGGGCAACTGCCATTTCCTCAGAAGTCGTAATCTGCTTCTCATCACATCTTACCGCAGAAACCACAAGTCTGTCATCTCCATAACACGTAGAAAGTGTAATAATGTGATCATCCTCTGAAATGCCATCCTCTTTTATTACATCCTGCACAAAGTCCGTAAACTCCTGACCTCCATCGTGAAAAACCGTA
>JAZQQA010000236.1:0-14966 GCA_045628825.1 Agathobacter sp. | reverse complement strand
ATGGATATTCTACAAAACACCCCGTTACAAACCCGTTACACGAAAAAAGGACAGCTACTATGAACTGTCCTCTTGCATCGCGTTCTTCTTTTGTTATTATAGCATCCGTAACCAGTTTTTCCAATCCGATTCGTCTTGTGGAGCATGATTTAGGTACAACAAGCTTATTATTTCATTCTTTGCCGACAAATTATGCTTTTTCACACGTTTTGTCGGCAAGGAAGCCTTCCCCTACTCTCTTTGGAGAATAATGGTTGCGCAATTGAAACGAACCATGCATTTTTACTCCAAAACGCAAAAATCTTAGGTAAGGCGTGTAATGATGCTCACCCTTACCTAAACTCGTTAGTAAAGCGTCGTTAGTACACCTGCAAGTGTGGTCCAGTTTCGCCGGACGCCTAGCGCGTCAACCGCGCCAACCTTACCGCACCCTAGCGCGCAAAAAAATAGAGGGCAACCTTACGATTGCCCTCCTTATTATTTCAGAATCACATCCATATCCACATATCCTTCGATACCCTCGATATGCTCTCTTGACGAATACTGCCAGAAGTCTGCCTTGCCTGTGTATGTAAATTCTGTATTGTACTGTGCCACCCAGATACTGTATTTCTCGAGTTGAGAAGCATCCACCTTGTTGTAATACCAATTCTTACTTGCGTATACACCTGCAGAATAGCCAGCTCTCGATACCGTCTCACAGAAGGTGACAAGACACTTGGTTCTCTGCTCTTTTCCAAGGCCGTTGGCACGACCGTTACTTGCATTCTCACTATCCACGTAAATTGGAAGATCCAAGTCATACTGGCGACAAAGTGCCACTGCCATGGAAGCCTCTTCTCTTGCCTCCTTCTCATCCAAGGCCTGCGTAAAGAAGTAGACACCCACCTTGATACCTGCGCGCTTTGCGCCCTCGATGTTCTGTCGGAAGGTCGGGTCTTCCACCAACTTACCACTGGCAGAACCACGGAAGCCACAACGAATAATGGCAAAGGATACTCCAGAAGATGCCACCTTATCCCAATCGATTTCCTTCTGCCACATAGAGACATCGATACCCCAGGTCAGCTCTCCTGGTGTAAATCCAGAGGCTGCGCTTAGGAGAATTCCTTCCTCATCAAAGCTATACAGCATTCCACCGATAATCTGGTTGCCTGTAACAGGTACGCCCAGACGGTCAAAATAGAAGGTATTTCCTTCGATGGTCTGCCATCCCATGGTACGGATTGGTCCGTAGAACACCCTCTTGGCGCTATAATCCGACAGATGCGCTTCCTTCTTGCCATCTGCATCCAGATAGAGGCCAAAGCCATCCTGGTCATAGAGACGCACATCCTTGCCCTCAATTTTATCTACATGAACCGCAATCGGAATCTCCATGCTTCTTCGAAGCCCTGGCTCTTCCTCGTATTCCACAATGAAGCTGGCTGGGAAACTGCCACTCTTCTTATCCTCTAGAAGCTCAATGGTATTGCTTGTTCCCACATCCTGGGAAAAACGGATTGTTCCTGGATTTCCGCTAATCCAACCTACCGTTCCAAGGATACCATCTGGGTCATCCATTTCAAGCACAATAGAGGCGGTACCACTCTTTTCACTGTTGGCGCGATACAAGTGCACCTCCGATGGATAACGAATCACTGCCGTTTTCACCTGCACCTCCTGCAGGTCTCCGCCGATTGCTGCAAGAGGGAAATTGTCATCCGACACCTGACGCGCAGGCACCTCCATACGCTTTTGCCACACACTTGGTAAAAGTTCTGTGGTATTGATATAGGTGTGCTCGTACTCTACCTCACGAAGGGCGTTATCCTCCAGCGCCACATCAATCTGGGACTCGTCATAGATAAGACCTGACACATCAAGAAGGGCATAGTCTTCCCCATTCTCCCCCAGAAGCTCTGGCGAGATTGTCGGCCGCTCTGATTCCCGCGCTGATAGATGCTCTTCCACCTGAGCGTGCGCTCTTCGCGTGCGGATTCCGGCATAAACGAATAGGCTCGCGAAGATCGCGAGCACTATCAGTAGAATCAATAATGTAGTTATTCGAAATTTCTTTTCATCTCTCATTATTTCAGAATATTAATTCCAAAGGCTGGTAAAATCTGCATAAGCATAACTAAAATCGAAACAACAAAGGAAACGATTGAGAAAATGATCACATTATTCATTCGTTTCTTCAAAGAATCTGACTTGCCATCAATTCCAAAAAGGGCACGATTCTGTCTGGCATTTTCCTCAACCACTACCGCCTGAAGATTACGATAGATTTTCACTGCCTCAACATTCATCTGCTCTAGGATATTGGCATACATGGCACGGATATCCACGCTAAGCTTCTCACCCACAAAGGCACGGAGCTCACGCACCTGGCTTTCCAATACGTCGATTTCCTTAAGCTTCTTTTCAATCTGCTCAATACGCGCATGAAGCTTTTCAAGCTCCGCTGGCGACATTGCACTTAAATCATCCGAAGACAGAGCACGAAGCGCTGCGGAAGCCTCTTCCTCTGCGGTCAGATCATCCCCAAAAGAAGGAAAGCTCTCGATTTCCTCTCCAAGCTTTTTGGCTCTTGCATCCAGCTGCTGCTCTAAGGCATCCAGCTCCGCAAGGATTTCATCTACTTCGCCCGTTGTTGGTTTTGTTACAGCAGGTTTTGTCACAATATCTGATGCCACATCCATTACTGTCTCATTTGTCTCGCTCATATCATTCCTCATCCTTCACAATCTCTATCCGCACTGTGGTGCCTCTTCCTGGTCTGCTCTCCACAGTCATTCTCGAATTATTCATGTTCTTTAGTCTAGCGCGGATACCCGTAAGTCCTACGACATTCTCCTTTGCATCCGCATCCTCCTGGCCAAGCACCTTGTCTACATCAAAGCCTAGGCCATTGTCCTTAATTTCCACTTCGTAGAAATGGCGGCTCTCCTTCGTAGAAATCTGAATTTCTCCGCCGCCCATTTTTTTCGTCACCCCGTGTCGCACAGCATTCTCAACCAGAGGCTGCAAAGTCAATGGTGGCAACTCAAAATGGTCTACATCCACATTATACGATACTTTGAGCTTATCACCAAATCGAAGTTGCTCCAGCCACAAATAATTTTTCACATGGGTAATCTCATCCGCTGCGTCTACCAGCTCGTCGGACTCAATGCTCTCCATGGTGTATCGCAAATACTTGGTAAACTTGGTAATTCCCTCACTGGCCAAATACGCATCATCATCACACAGATACTTGATGGCAGTTAAGGAATTGTACAAAAAGTGTGGCTGCAGCTGCGAAATCGTAACATCGATAATGGTCTTCGCATCCGTCAGCTCATGCACCAACGCATCATTTTCTGCCTTTACGTGAATGGATACGTACATAGACAAATAGGCGATGGTAAGGCTTCCTAGGAAAAGTGATAGCTTATTGGCTTGCACGGAAAACACAATGGTAACCAAAGGAAACAGTAAGAACATACCAACTCCAATTGCTGTTCCGGAAGAAAGTCTGCCCGCGCCCCAGTTACTTACAATACGCCCCAAATCAAAGAGCAGGACCAAAATACCCGGAACACAGAATGCGTAATACGCCATTCCTTTTTCGAAGGTCGCGCCATCTGTGATTATGAAAAACTCTCCCAAAGGCAGGGAACTTGCCCAAAGCACAATCATGGAAAAACTGATAGCAAAAGGCACCACTCTTCCCAAAGGGTTACGCTTTCCTCCACGATACAAGAGTGTGTCCACATACAGGTTGATTCCCGCTACACTGATATAGCTAAAGGAAACCACGAATACCACCGCCAAGGTGTAAAAGGTCTTCGCCGAAGGAACCCCTACGGTGGTACACGCCAGTATGTCCATACACAGCGTCAATGTATGAATGAGAAGCAGTATTGGATAATACTGATTCATCGCATTCTTTTTTCCAAAAAGGACACACATAAGAATCACAAAGATTGTTGCGATTCCCATGATGTCTAATCCAATATAGAAAAATTCCATGTTCCGTTTCTAGCTCCTACTGCAATTCAAAACGCACTGCAACTCTCTTATCTCCTGAAAAACTACAGGTAAACAAGGTCATATCCCAGTCACCAGATACCATCTCATCCACCTGGTCTGGATTCAAGCTTTCCATTCCTGTACTTACGTAGTAGGAAACGCTTCCATCCAGCTGTGTCAGCTTAGCGGTAATGGTGCCATTCACATGGTTGATTTCACCAAACTGGGTATTATAGTTGTGGCCTGAGATTACCAGGTCATTGTTCTCTCTACATCCATAGTAGACACAAGGCATGGTCTTAAGATCTGCCTCCGAATAGCCTGCAAGAACAGGGATGCTCATCTCAAGCTCTGGAATCTCAAGGATGCCGTAATAATCACGTCCGTCATTTGGTACATGAAGGGCTGCTGCAGTACTTTCTGGCTCTGTTTCCTGCACCTCACTGCTTTCCTCTTCCTCTCCCTGACGGAAAAGGGATGATACCTTTTTGTATTTCTGCCCAGAGGTCTCACCCGTCATCTCACCCACTGCCCTCTGTCCCATAATCAGGGCCTGTCTTTGGGTTCTGTAATGTGCCATACCAAGCACTGCTCCAACTACCAGACAGATGAGGGAAAGGGTTGTAATATATCGAAGCACATCCTCTCTCTGACGTACCACTGGAACCATGGTGAGAATGAAGCCGAAAAAGCCTAAAATCAAAATAATAATTTCTACGCGAATGATTCCTGTTTCTGGTAACAGAGCTTTATTTCTTGCCCAGACAATTTGTCCAGTTTCTGCATTGTAGGAAGCCTTATAGGAAGCGTATCCATCCAGCAAAAATGCTTGCACTGTGGCATTTTGCGCTTCTTCATCAGAAGCAAAGCGCTCCCTGACTGCTGCATCTACGTTTGCAAGAAGCATCTCATCCTCAGGGTCATCGGCATAGGAAATTCCAATACTTCCCTCACTGCCATTTAATACACCCTTAAGAACAAGGTTTGCTCCCTCTGCCAAAAACAGATTGCTCTGCATGGTGTAGCTCTCGTAGGACTCTGTTGCCATGTGGTATACGGTGCTATTTCTGACTCCCACATTTCCGGATAACCAGATGCTTCCGCCGGACTTCACATAGATTGCTGCCCCCGGATCACTGTCTTCATGGATGAGCATGGCGTTGTTGAGTTCCAAAGTTGTTGCTGCATCCCTACCACGCAGCTGCAGTACCGCGCCAGATTCCACTGTAATGAGGGACGCAACGCTTTTTTCTTCCTCTGATATATAGGCATTCACATGACAATCGGTCAAAATCAGTCTGCCACTTGCCACGGTAAAGAATCCACCATCGTAGCCCAGACCACGCTTAATGTTCATTCCCTTTAATTCGATGCATGGCGCATATTCATATTCGCCAGCTGATATGTGATAGTTCTGTCCGATGTTGACGCCTGGGATGCTATCACTGATGATTTCGATTGTAGCAATCGCGCCACCATGCTCAGAACTTTTTTTCATTGCAAGCTGGAAGGTATCTGCAAAGCCAACTCCATAAAATACAAGGTCTGGATTCTCTGCTCCTTCCAGATAAGATACTGAGATCTTGTACTCTGGCTCGCAAAGGAGATAACCTGCGATTTCACTCTCATTAAGCAAGATGGAATAGGCTCCCATGGCCTTTCCCTCTAATGGAACGAAGGCGGTTTCATTGCCATTGAATGCAAAAAATCCACCATTCACATAAATTCCTGTCACCTGGTCTGCAATCACAGACACATCCGCAAGGAAAAATCCTCCATAGGTAGTAATGGCACCACCGCGGAACAAGAATCCATTGGTATTGCGATAATATCCTGATAAAACAAGGATTTCTCCATCGCCAATGAGCATGGCTTCGGTATTCGCTACCATGCCGCCATGGGCGTAATTATTCTCTGTATAAGACATCTCTGGTACAGAACTGTCATAGAGACGCACATGATTGTCTCCATAGTGGATGGCACAGCCTTCTGCAAGGGTCAATGTATGTCCCAAGAAGTTCATGCCCCAATCTCCGTCTTCTGCTACATTGATGCTAGTCGTAAGGGTGCAATCATCTACAAGCAGCAATTCTGGATTGTAGCCTTCATATTCACTATCCAGCTCTCTTACCGAGGTACGAAGGGCAGAAACATCTGCAAAGGCCTCTTCTACTGACGCATACTTTGCGGTTTTCTCAATAATCTGTCCAAAGGTCTCTGATTCTTCCTCTTCGTCAAGACCGAAATAATAAATCCATACGACGCCCGTCATTTCTTCTGGAACATCTTCTCCATCGGAGGTCTCTGATTCAGACTCAGACTCGGATTCGGCTTCTGTCTCTGGCTCACCTTCTCCGCCACTTCCACCCTCAGGCGAAGCTTCTGTCTCGCCCTCTGGGGTTGGATCATCTCCACCCTTTGGCGTCTGCTCCACCCCATGTCCTGCTCCAGCAGCACTTGGGTCTACGTCATCCACATACGCAGAAGATGTGCTTTCCTCTGTGGAAGGTTCTGTCTCTGGTGTCACAAATTCTGTGCTTTCCTCTCCAGAAGGAGCCACATCATCAGCAAAAAAGAACAGAGCATCCTTGCTTAAGAAGAATACCAACAGTACCGCGGTAACCATGGCAAATATGATGTTTTTACATTTTTTCCATGTCAAATTTTCTCTCATTCAAATTTGCCCTTCAAATTATCCCTACAGTTGGTCCTTACAGATCCTCTGGACCACGCTTACTACGCTTTCGCAGCCATTCACCAATATTCATCTCTCGGTGGAAGAAAATCTTAAGATCCTGTGGCGGTTCTACTGGAGTACCACGCCGAATTGCATCATCCACATCCTTGTAAATCAAGGCCGCCTTATGTGCTTCACGGTCAAATACCGACCAGTCCTGATCTACCTTTTCTAGGATTTCATCATCCCACTCGCGAAGATCTTCCTCTTTTTCCTCTTCTTCTCTTGATCTTGCTTCCTCGTAATCATAGTCTTCCCACTCACGGAGCTCCTCGCCCCAATAGTCGACGCTTCCGTCTCCCTCTTTCTGGGTAAGTCTGTTATTCCATCTACGCATCTTGGCCATGCGGTCAGACTTTGAAGTAATATCGTCCATCTCCCAGTTGGCTCTTGTAGCGCTCTCCGATACCTGAATTGCCGCCTGGAATACTTCTTCGATATGGTCATCCCATGGACGAAGATAGATGACATGCTTTGGTACCACTGGGAACAAAATGAGAGGTAATACACCAAAGAGGAAAATGCCTGCCATAACACCTGCAATGATGTTAACAATCTGCTCTCTTGTCATTCCATGCTGCTCTACATCCTCATGTGGAATGATGTTTTCTACTGCATCATCCTGTACACGCACACCACGAACCATAAGTCGATGGGTATTTTCACCGTATGGAGTACAGGTAACTAGGGTACAGTAGTCCATGTCTGGCACAATGGCAAGTGGAGATACATCATTTGGAAGTACAACCGAGATCTGATCCACCTGATAGATGTGTTCTTCGCCTAATACCAGAACGGAAAATACATCCCCAACCTCCATACGATCCAGGTTGGTAAAAAGTACGGCACTTGGCAAACCTCTATGACCAGAAAGTCCACAGTGGGTACTTGGTCCTCCTACCGGAAGAGAGGTTCCTTCGATGTGTCCGACATACTTCTGTAAAACTGCTTCATCTGTGGTGTGATATACCGGAAGATTGACACCCAGCTTATCAATTTTTAAGTAACACATCATACCATCGCCACCGATATTCAACTGTGCCATGTATTCGCGAAACATGGCTTCTGTCATATCTGCAAAACGGCCCATTGGGTTGTCCAGTAACCCCTGGTTGTAGGTTCTTGCCGACTCTGCAGTTTCTGCTCGTTCCTCGGCATTCAACTGGGAAATGGTATCATCGTACTCCGAAATGTACTTGGATGAATTCTTTTGATTGAAGTAGTCACTGATATTTGGATACAACAAAATTCCTAGTCCCACAACAAAGACTAGGATTAGAAGTAAATTGATGTAATTGAACTTAGCTTTTACTTCCATACAGTGTCCTACATATCCGAAAAGCAGAAGACAGTTTTCCTGCCTTCTGCCTCATTTATTAGCAATATCTCTTAAGGCTATTTTGCTTAAAGAAGGTTACAATCATGGTGACTCCCATAAGGAGGATTCCAAAGAATGGTAAAAGGATGACCTTGCCGCTATGAACCAGATGTACATTCAGCTTACGATAGTTGGTCACCTTCACCGTAGCAAAACCATCATTTACACCTCTTCCAGTCTCATCAATGGTAACGATGGTAGCATCCGTTGCCACACGGTATTTGCCTGGCGCCTTCTCTTCGATCAAAGCATAAGTGCCGGTTCCAAGGCCGGTAATCTGCGCTTTTCCTGTTACCGTATCTACCTCCACGGTTCCAAGACAGTTCCAATCTGCAGATCCTTCAATTCCATGTCTGGTTGGGTTCTCTGCTTTGCTCTTGTAAAGCTTAAATACAGCGCCACCCTGTGGAGCCAATCCGTTTTCCCCATCCAGCACTGAAAGTGCAATTCCGTAGGTGGTAACCTGTGTTCCTGCCTCGTAGCTGTCAATGTTACGGGAAAAATCTCCGTCCACATAGAAGCGAACACGATTTGCATTCTTTGAAAGCATCTCTGCATTATTTCCAACCACTGCCTCATCGCTAATGGTCAGTCCATAAATCACTCCAACTTTTTTCACCTGATATGCAATCAGTTTCTCATAGTCGAAGGTTACATTTCTAATTTCGCGCATCCACTGGTCTTCCGCTGCCCAAGTAAAGCCTTCTGTAAGCTCTGCATCTGCAACTGCTTCCATATAAGCTTGTCCAATGGTTTCATCCCAGAAGTCCTGTGGAGCATTTTCTCCACATTCCCCTAAAAGGGTAAGTCGATGTGACGCATAATCATATGCGTACCAGGTTGCATGGGAGGTTCCATCCTGTACTGCTACCTGACATAACAGATTTGGACGTCCTGCCTGGTCTACGTAAGTATATAGACCTTCCGCGCTTCCATCGATAACTTGTCTGTCGACACCTGTACTATACAAAGCGGTATAGGCATCCTTTGCAAGGTTTTGGATATCCTCAGAACCAGAGGTCTGGCAAATCATTGCCGAAATACCTGTCAAATCATTTAGTCCAGTTCCTTTCGTTCCTTCCATAACAAAGGTGAAATCTGGAAGATATGGAAAAACTGGTACATCACAAGCATCACGCACCCATACCACTTCTCCAGTCGCACCAGAGAGATTGGTAAGGCCCTCCTCTTGGAAGGAGAATGCTGCTTCTCTTGTCTTATAAAGGTTTTCGGAAGGATCAAGTGCGTAGAACTTAAGGTTCACAATCACGTTGTTCTTCATATACCAAAAGCCTGTGGTGGTGCTTAAGGTTGGATAAGCATATACCAAGGCATTGGATTCGTTGACATGGATCAAATACACGCCGTAAGGAGCCTCTGACACCTTCACAGTAGTACTTGTCACATCTGCCTCGTCATAGAAAGATACGCTTTCTGACAGGTCTGCTTCGCTTCCCTTTAACGCCAGGTCTTCCAAGTGGCTATAAACCCACGCTGCAAAAACATTCTGCTTTGCACTTTCCTCGCCACGAAGCTCCTCGAGTGTACTTGGGAATTCGTCGCCAGTTTCTTCCACATAGCTACTTTTAACTCCCTGTAAATGGAAGCTCGACTCCCAAATTGGGCCCACATAGGAACCACCGCTTGGATTATTCTTGTCGTTTTCCCAACGGCTTCTTGCGATTCGATATACCTCTACGTTATCGAAACGGCTAGAAAGCTGAATCATAAGGTTGGTAGTGCCATCCTTTGAGACCTGTACATTGGTGGAATCCAGCTGATCCTCCTGTACCTGAAGGGTAACCGGAATCGCTGCCTGTGCCACTTCTACGTTTCCCAAAGCCGTGATTTCTGCAGACAGAAGAATCAGCACAAGCAATTTTATTGTATTATGTTTTGCATTCCAAAGGAAATGTGGTTGTCTCATGTCTGTACACTCCAAACCTTTCGCATCATTTGATATACAAATCATACTAAAGGTGGCGTTACAAACTCGTTACAAGGTTCTTTTTTTTCGAATAAACTGTGCGGCAGCCACAAATACGAACATTCCCACAAGAATTCCCTTGGCTGTATTGTTTTCAATTCCAAATTCTCCCGTGGCAGGTAAGTAATAACTTGGATAATCCAGCCACAAGAAATCCATGGTTCCATTGCCTTCCATGGTGGCAAAGGTCGACCAGTCTTCCTCCTCAATCAAAAGTGCAGCCTGGGACAGACCATTTTCGCCAGTATACTGGGTCTGCACAATCAGATAATCTCCTGCAACTAAGCCACCAACACCCACTTCCGCGATATCATTCACCACAAGTTCTGTGACTTCCGCATAGTTCGTGGTATAGCCTGTGGTCTGGTCATAGATCTGGAAGTACTCATCTCTTGTTCCCACCATGTCTCCTGGCGTTTCTCCCACTCTGCGGTACAACATAAAACGGTCTTTGGTCATACGAGGTGCAGTGACTAAGGTCTCTTTTACGTCTAGCTGATAGGTATCTGCTGCACCTTGGCAGGCAGTGATATAGATACCGTAGGCAATGGCTTTTTGCCCTGCTCTCACCTGGCCTAATAAATTGTGATCCAGTGGGCTTAAGGAATAACTCAGGACACTGTAGCACTCATACCAGCCTTCCTTCGCGCACTCTGCATTTTTTTGAACCTCATAGGTAAAGCGCACGTCGCTATAATCCTGGTCCAAAAGCAAGGTGTTGACAAGCACGGTATTGCCAGGCTTAAGAACCAGTTCAAGGCTTTCTTCCTCTGGCTCGTCTGGGTTTATTTCTGTTACTTCTTCCAGATCTTCTGCAGCTTCTGTTGTCTCTGCGGCTTCGGTCTCTGCCTCTTCGGTCTCAGCCAGGCCCTCAATGCCCTCTGTCTCCTCTTCTTCCTCCGCAATAACTGGAGGCTTTGGAAGTACATAGGAAGTTCCGTAGACACGGTTATAGGTTGCAACTGCCTCTTCTACGTTGTTGTAACCAATCCACTCTCCACGCATATAGTAGAAGTGGCCTGAGGCCTCGAAAAACAAAGGCTCTCCCTGATAATCACAGTACATGGTTGCATCTGCAAATTCCATGGCGCGGGCCATCTCCTGTCCGTCACCGCCTTCTTCCCCTGCTTCTTCGGCTTCCACGAACTGCATGGAATCCTCCACATACTCCATGCCCTGTGGAATCACTGTGGATACGATATAGATCAGTTTTCCCTTTGCAAAGGCGTCTATATAAGGCTTTGTTACAATCTCTGTTTCTACCTGTACCAGGTCCCCCTCTTGTAAAAATGGATAGTCATATCCTTCCTCTACAAGTGTCAAATCTTTGTTTGCATAGTTTTCTTCGGAAAGGCCACCGCGATCCACAGAAGGCGTTATGGTGCTTGTTACCTGTGGTGCATAATAATCCTCTTCCCCATAGGAGATGACGATTTCAGGTTCTGCCTTTACTGCAAGAAAACGCACATCGTAAATGCGCTCCTTTCCCTTGGGCAACACAATATAATAACCAGGCTCTGTAGCCATACGATAGTTTTCTTTTTCCTCCAGCACTAAGAAGCTGCTTCCGTTGAGACGTGCGGTACCAGTTGCCTCATCCTTAAGGGACAGAAGCACCCAGTAACAGAAATCCTTCGCTGCTTCCTCCTTCATCTTCTTAAGGCCCACAGGAGTCAGTCCCTGATAAGCATTTTTCTCACTTACCAGATTGGCCACTGGCGCTACCCAAGTGTAGCTTGCCTTTTGTGCATCATAATTGCAGATCTTATAGACCTCAATGGTATCGCCGATTTCGACGCCCTCAAAGACTAGATAGGTGTCATCTGCGTAGACCACCTGTGGTTGCAAAATGGATATCAATAGAACTAACGCCAACATTGGTGCCAGCAGGACTGTTCTCTTCTTCATCAAAACCCTCTCCTTTATGCACGAGCATTTCCAAATAAATTCTTCAAATATAGCAAGAACACCTCATAGCGTACGAATTACCTCTTCGATAAACGCACACCACAAGGTGCTAATATCATCGTCTTGTTGTCGATGCTTAATCATCCAACAAGCTTCCCAGAGTCATCTCTCCCCAAGGATACTGGCTCATATATTCACCGCGAAAGCTTGCCTTCGCTTTTGCTTTCCCATTCATATAGTCAAAATAGTCACAAGCGATACCATTGGTATCCAAAGCGTAACAATCGTTGTTATTAAGAAGAATTGAGGCAAACCCAAGGTCCTCAAAGCTCTTTCTAATATCATTGGCCAACACACGAATATATCCCTTTTTCTCCTCGGAATCCTCTTCCTCGGCCCAGAGATTCATGCGAAGCTCTCCTGTAGAAACCATGGCACCTCTTCGATCGATTAAATATGCCACCATTTCCTTGCTCTTTTTTCTTGCAAAATGGATAGGAACTCCATCGCAAAAGATTTCAAAATTGCCAAAGCAGCGTGCTTCAAGCCTTGGTACGTCTGACTTTTTCACCGGCTCTGCTACTGCTGTCTTATTCTCACGATATTTCATAACACGCTCAAGGGCGGTCTTTACATCGTCTTCATCCACTGGCTTAAGGATAAAGGCCTTTGCAACGGTATTCCAAGCCTCTAAGCTATAGTGCGCATACCCAGTTGCAAAGATAATATCAAGGTTTGGATTGGCGGTATGCAGACGCTGCGCCAATTCAATACCATTCATACCTGGCATATCCACATCGGAAAAGACAATCTCAATATCAGAATGTTCCTTGATTGCCTCAAGGGCCGCAAAAGGATTGTTTGCAAGAATCACCTGGTCTGTGTCTTTCCCCAGCTTCGTTAAGATTCTCTTCATTCCTGATAAAATTATCTCTTCGTCATCTACCACCAGATACTTCATGGTCTACCCCTCTTACATGTTTGCGATTATTAAGAAGCACATCATCGCAAGCACAAGAATGGTTCCAACCATATTGACCACCTGAAAGAGGGAAGTCGTCTCAACCTTGCGGAAAATGTCTCTAAACTTTATATCGGCAAATGTCTCATGAAGTTGAGTACTAATTTCTTCTGATAAGGCGCCAACCTCTTCCTTTACAGAGCCACAATTATCCATGGTCGTCTGCAGCTGCTTGATCTGGGTCTCGATATCCAGACATTTTGATGAAATTGGCATATTCAGTTCATCCATGTCGTCACGGATGCCGCTCTTAATGTCTGCCGTATTGCTGATAATCATTTTTTCCAAGAGATCAAAGCGTGAACCTAATTTTTCTACGGCCTTCATAACCGCTCTTACAGACTCTGCTGTCTCCATGTTGCTATAATCAATATCGCGACGAAGCTCATCGTTCTCATTTTCCTGATCTTCTACTGCTCTACGTAAAATCTCAAGTTCCTGGCGTAAGCGGTTCATCTCCTCACGGATTGCCGCCTCATCCCCACGTCTCACAGAGGTCGTTCCCTCGTAAGAATAGCTTGGTCGTCTAACTGTTTCTTTTTCTCTCAATCTAGATGAATACATCCGGTATCCTCCTATTTTGTGCTAGTTTTTCACTAATTTACTATCATAGTAACATTATGGTGTTACAAACTAGTTACAAAGTACGATTTTTTTCTTTACTTCTCTCCATACATGTGGGAGAATAAACTAGTACCGAAGTAACAAAGAGGGGTATAACTATGTCATATGTATCACCTGCTTCGGCCCTAAATGCTGGAATTGTGCTTGTCGTCGCTGTGGTAAGCTTCGTTTTATTTATCCACCAGCGGCTGACCTTCAAGATGATTCAAAGTAAGCACAGCTATATGTTATCCATCATTTTGGGCCTATACAGCCTGTGTGCATTGTGCGATGCAGCGACCTGGCTCTTCGATGCAGAAGCCAGTTCCATGTTTTTCCGCTTTGCACTCATTGGTGACTATACGCTTTTCGTTGTGGTGAGTGGAATCTTCCATGCCTACTTATCCGATGAAATTAGCACCTATGTTCGCCTACCAAAATTTTATAGTAAAATTGGATATCTGGTTGCAGGTATTCTGGGAATCCTGTGGATTATCTCCATGCGATACGGTTTCTTCTACACCTTTGAGGGAAATGTCTACAGTGAAGGTCCACTTTACCTGCTAGCGCAGCTCCCGATGTATCTCATTTATATCGTAGACTTTTGGTTCATCTTCCAACACGTCAAAGAGATACAGCCAATGGAATTCCAGCTATACACCACTTGCTTATTTGTTGCCACCATTGGTATTCTACTAGCTGCATTTGGCGGTGTTCCAGCGGTCTATGTAAGCTACTTGATCATTCTGATTCTTGTTCACCTACAGGTGGACATCCGAAAGACCAGCAAGCTTGCAGAGCAACAGACGCGTATTGAAAACGAAGAAGCTCTTTTATCCTTAGTGCAGATCAAACCACATTTCATCTACAATTGTATGAATGTGATTCAAACCCTTTGCACTACAGATCCTGCCCTAGCGCAGGAAGCTACCATGCATTTTTCAAGATTCATGCGTGGTTATGTCGATGCCATCGACAATGTCCAGATGATACCACTTGAGGATGAGATGTATATGATTAAGCATTACATCTTCCTCTCAAAGCTCCGTTATGGAGAGGAAAGGATTCAGTTTACGAGTAATCTCGAGGAAGAGGATTTCTTCATTCCAGCCCTTTCCATTGAGCCATTTATCGAAAATGCCATCAAGTATGGCCTTATGGGAAAGACGCCAAGCGGCGGAACCATTACGCTTCATACATACGCGACCCCAACAGATTACATCATTGAGATCTCGGATGACGGAGCAGGCTTTGATACCAAAGCAGTTACACACCATGACACTTCCAAGTCTCACATCGGAATGAAGAATGTGAAGAAGCGTTTACAAAGCCTATG
>JAZQQA010000235.1:0-2743 GCA_045628825.1 Agathobacter sp. | reverse complement strand
GATAGCCTTCTCCATATCCTGCTTAGGTTCGACTTCATGAAATGTAGCATTAAAAAGCGATGCTATCTCATTCTGAGCCTATTCATCTTCAAATTCACTGATTATCTTTGCCGGGTTTACCTTGCCATCAGCCTGGTACTGTTCAAAAAGCATATGGGCTGCCTTATTGTACAGCTCCTCAGTGAAATCATCCGGGATGACAAGCCCCTTTATTGTATTAAAAAGCCTTGTGTCTTCAATGAGCCAGGTCAAAAGAAGCTTCTGCGACTGACGCATGCCATCCTCTTTTTTCTTCTTCTCATTGATACCACTCTTAAGTGGCTCTGGCCGCTTCACACCAGCACCCTCCAGTGCCTTATGGGCCACCAGGTCTGCCAGGTCGTGCTCGTTAATGGAAAATTGTCTTGCAACCTCCGCAAGATATGCATCTCGCTCGATCTTCTCCTGGAAATCCAGAAGTTTTACTGCAAGCTCATTATAAAAGGCCACCTTCGAGGTCGGATCGTTCATATCAAAGCCACTTTGCAGCATACGAACCTCATAGATGAAGCTGTTCTCTGCCTCGTCGATACGCTTCTGATATTCCTCTGCCCCAAGCGCCTTAATGAATTCATCTGGGTCCTTATATGGACGCATGTTGATGACTTTGGTCGTAATGCCAACATCCTTAAGAATCGGAATGGCGCGTAGCGCTGCCTTTACACCAGCTCCATCACTGTCGTAGGTCAGATAGACCTCCTTGGTATAACGCTTTAACAGGTTGGCATGGCCACTGGTTAAGGCCGTTCCAAGGGATGCACAGGCATTGTCAAAGCCCGCCTGATGCAAAGCGATCACATCCATATAGCCTTCGCACAGAAGCAAGAAATTCTTGCGACTGGTTCTTGCGATATTCAGTCCAAAAAGGTTACGGCTCTTATCAAAGACTGGAGTCTCTGGAGAGTTCAAATACTTTGGCTCCCCGTCTCCCATGACACGACCACCGAATCCGATGACACGATTATGTACATCAAGGATTGGGAACATGGCACGGTTCCAGAACTTATCGTGACCACCCTTTACCTCATCAATCGTTACAAGTCCCGAATCCTTTAGGATGGCGTCATCGTAGCCCTTGCTCCTTAGGTACTTATACAGGTCGTCGGAAAACTGATCGGAATAACCAAGCCCGAACTTTTGCATGGTCTCATCGGAAAGCTCACGCTTTCTAAAATACTCCATGGCTCTTGTTCCCCTTGGGCTTCGCATAAGCAGATAGAAATACTTTGCTGCCTCCTTATTAATCTCAAGGAGTCTGGTCTTCTTGTCTGCCTCTCTCTTTTGCGCCTCGCTCATTTCCTGCTTAGGAAGAGTTACACCGACACGGTCTGCTAAGGTCTGCAGGGCTTCGCCAAATGTGAAGTTTTCATACTTTTGAATGAAGGTAAATACATTGCCTCCCGCGCCACAACCAAAGCAGTAAAACATCTGCTTCTGTGGAGAAACGGAGAAGGAACCTGTCTTTTCATTATGGAAAGGACAAAGGCCAAAGTAAGTACTTCCCTTCTTCTGGAGACGGACATATCCACCAATGACATCTACAATATCATTGCGGGAACGTACCTCCTCCACCAACTCATCTGGATAAAACGGCATACTGCCTCCTAATAACCATCCACCTGCCAAGCAACTGGAATGTAGAATTCTTGGAATTTGGTAATTGCATACTGGTCTGTCATACCAGCGATGTAATCACATACCACCTTGTACTTCTCCTCCCCCTGATCAAGCATCTTAATCATTTTTTCAGGAAGAAGCTCTGTGTGGTCATAATAGTATTCGTATAACTCCTTCACCATAAGCTCTGCCTTCACCTCTTCAGACTTGGCAATTGGATTGGTGTAGAGATTATCAAACATCCACTTACGAAGCTCTAAAAATGCTTCCCATGTGGCCTTCGACATCATGATGTCATTCTGGCCTGCACTGGTGGTAATAATATCATGGATCAAATAATCCAGACGTGTCTTGGTATCAAAGCCAAGCTCTTTTCTAAGGGCAAGTGGAATACTATCCTCGGAAAGAATCTGGGCACGAATGCCATCATCAAAGTCTGCATTAATATAAGCAATTTTGTCTGCAAGTCTGACACAACGGCCTTCCAAAGTTGCTGCTGTCAGCTCCATCTCATGGTTCCAGATGCCATCGCGGACTTCCCAGGTAAGGTTCAAGCCTTCGCCGTCCTTCTCAAGCTTCTCCACGATACGCACACTCTGCTCGTTGTGCTTAAAGTAGCCATCGGTCATACGTGAAAGCACACGCTCTCCTGCATGTCCAAATGGAGTATGACCCAGATCATGACCAAGGGCAATAGCCTCAACCAAATCCTCATTGAGCTTTAATGCCTTACCAATGGTTCTTGCATTCTGTGATACCTCAAGGGTATGGGACATACGGGTACGGTAGTGATCTCCCTTTGGAGTCAAAAATACCTGTGTTTTATTCTTCAAACGACGGAAAGCCTTGCTATGTAAGATACGGTCCCTGTCTCTTTGGAAAACAGGACGAATATCACAAGGTTCCTCCTCTACATCACGGCCCCTTGTATTCACACTTAAGCATGCATATGGACTTAATGTCTCGCGTTCCATTTGTTCTATTTGCTCGCGTATTGTCATATCACAACACCTCCACATAGTTATTATAGGACACGAATTTTCGATTTCCTTTTTATTTTTGGAATTTTTTTAAAAATAAATAAAAA
>JAZQQA010000234.1:0-3688 GCA_045628825.1 Agathobacter sp. | reverse complement strand
TATATCAACTTGAATCATCTGGTCAGCAATACATAAAAGCTAATTAATCATTCCAATATCATATCTTCTTGTCAGAGCACCATATCTGATGCTCTATTTGTCATGCAATTTTCAATGTACTGATTGCGATGATATGGTCATCGCCACTATATTCAAAACATTTCTGTTTTAAAAACTTTTTATTGACTATTTCTAATAGTTAGTCTTTATTTATCGTAACACATTTGACCTAGAATAGATGTAGAATAATTCCTGCGTGTACTTATATCCCTTTTCCATTTGTGGAAAAGTACGATCAAATTCCTCAAATCCACTTTCATCCAAATTGTGGGCTGGGCTTTCTATGTATTGCCATTGCTTGCCTGAAAGCGCTCCTTCTTCTAGTTCTTTTACTAGAAGCGCTACCGGATATATATTTTCCGCTAGACACACATCAAGTCTCTTGCAATTTTTAAACCCATAGCACGCATAGTTTTCTGGATTTCCGAAAATGGCAACCGCTGAATATCCCAATTTTCTTGCTTCCGACAAAGAATGGGTCAAAAGTTTTCTTCCATATCCTTTTCTTTGGTACTCTGGTTCAATTGTAAAAGGGCCAAAGGATACAATCTCTTTTTCTGTTCCATCAATAGCCACGAGTTTTGCCTTCACATATAAGATATGCCCTATAATCCTGCCGTCCTCTTCCAAAATGAAATCCAATTCTGGAATAAAATCCTTACTTTCTCTTACCTTATGCGCAAAATAATGTTCATTACAGCCTGGCACAGAAAGATTCCAAAAAGCTCGCTTAATCATTTCTTCTACTGTTCTATAATCTTCTGGTTTTTCATTTCTAATTATCATTATGTTTTCCCCGTTATCTTCCCTTGTTGTATAGCTTTCTACTCTTTGAAATTGCCTTCATTTTCGCACTATGATCACTTTCCTGATGCAATCCTCGAAATAGTTCAAAACGATCCGGGGAAAGGATTCCATCCTCTATTGCCTTCTTAACTGCACAACCTGGCTCTGTCTCATGTCGACAATCGCTGAACTTACAGCCACATGCTAATTCCACAATATCAGAAAAGGTCTCGTCAATACCTTCCTCCACATCACACATCCCTAGTTCTCTCATACCTGGAGTATCGATGACGGTTACACCGTTTTCCAATTCGATTAATGCCCGGTAAGTCGTGGTATGTCTTCCCTTCGCATCCTCTTCTCGGATTTCAGAGGTCTTCATGATTTCTTGTCCCGCAATTGCATTGACAAGTGTGGATTTTCCTACACCCGAAGAGCCAAGAAATGCAATGGTTACTCCCGGCTGCATATAGTCCGTTAGCTCATCCAAACCGATTCCGTATAAGGCACTAATGGCATGCACTTTTACATCCTCTGAAAGGTCTTCCACTTCACGGATATATCTGCCAGGATTACTACACAAATCCATTTTGGTCAAAATAACAACTGGAATGGCTCCACCTTGTAAAGTGATGGATACGTATCTTGCAATTCGATTGAAGTTATAGTTTTCGTTTAAGGATGCCACGATGAAGACATAATCCATGTTGGCAACCATAACCTGCTCCTTCATGTTTTTTACATAACCTATGGCATGTCCTGACTGGTCGGGACGCTTCAGCATACTGGTTCGCTCTTTCACCTCGCAGATGACTGACTGGCCATTTGGGTTATATTCAAATGTGACATAATCTCCAACTACTGGCAGTTCACGCTCCTCATTGTAGAAACTGCCTTTTAGTTTTCCTTCAATCTCCTGTCCAGAAAAACGGATCATATATATGTTCTTCTGCACTTCACTAATTCTTCCATATTCAGTTTTCTTTTCATTGTTTGTAATCATTGTATTCAACGTCGTATTCTCCATTTATATCTTGTTCCTCATTGTTGCCTGAGAATATGTTGATACCTAGGTTGTAAAGAAAATGGAAAAGAAAAAGCCGCAGCTAGAAAGCCACGGCGTTCAGACATAGTATTAGATATGTACTCGTAAACTATAATTCTACAACCGAGGTAATCGCAACATATTCATTTAATACAATCTCTGTCATTCTAGTCATCATGATTACCTCCTTTGTTGTTATATTTACTAGTATGTGGATAAACTATCACAACACATATGCTATGTCAACCATGTTTTTATTAGCAACCCTTTCCATCAATGCCACAAGATGCTCCTACTTGCACATCTTCAGGTCTGCTTTTAAGGCCAGCATCCTCTGGAACAATACTGATTCTTCCGTCCTCAAAAACAAAGCAAGGAATCCCTGCATATCCCTTTTCCTTACATTCATCAAAGACAGGGCTGTTGTCCCTAATCCTCAAGAATTCCTTGAGATTTTTCACATGGTCTCCAATATTAATGTACGCAAACTCTGCTTCTCTACCCTTAATCTGGTCATGCAAATAAATGCAATCTGGACAAGTGTTCATTCCATAAATCTTAATCATTTCGTACCTCCTATGATTCTATTTTTTATAATCTTTTCGAACTGCAAACACACAAAGCACAAGACAGATTGGGAAACCGATACCAGCTAGAATTCCTGCCTGCAAATTATTACTTGCTGCCTGTGATACATTTCCAATAATCGCTGGTCCTACTGCGCCGCCCAAATCTCCTGCAAGCGCCAAAAGGGCAAACATCGCAGTGCCACCAGTTGGAAGAATCTTGGCTGATATACTAATGGATCCTGGCCACATAATACCAACTGAAAATCCGCACATTGCGCAGCCAATTAAGCCAAGTAGCGGAATACCCGCGAGTGCTGCCACCAAATAACAAACGAGGCACAGCACGCCTGATGCCATCATAAACACAGTAAGATCTATCTTCTCACCAAATTTGCCATACAAGAGACGACAAATTCCCATGCACACAGCAAAGCCACATGGGCCTGCCAAATCACCAACTGTTTTTGAGACATGCAATGCAGACTCTGCAAATGCAGATGCCCACTGCGCCATGGCAATTTCTGATGATCCTGCACATACCATTAACACAATAAAAATCCAGAACTTTCTATTTCTGAATAATTCCTGCATGGTCATGCTCTTGCCATCCTCCACCAAGGATTCGATTGGACATGTAGCAAAATTAATGATGTTGTAGAGCGGAATCAACGCCCATATCACGGCAAGGATGCGCCAATGCTCAATTCCAAAAATTGCAAAGAAGGCCGTAGAACCCAGAACAACTCCTACCCAGCCCCAACAATAGAAGGAATGAAGTAAGCTCATCATCGATTCCTTATTCTCAAATGGGCAAGCCTCAATAATCGGGCTTACAAGAACCTCCGTCAGCCCACTACCAATGGCATAGATAATTACACATATCAGAATTCCCACAAAAGGTGCCGGCAGGAGGTCTGGCAAAAATGCTAGTCCTGCAAGTCCAAGCCCCGATGTTACTTCCGCAACAATAATGCAGGCTCTATATCCATACTTGTCTACAAACCTTGTGCAGGCAAAATCTACGATTAATTGTGTCACAAAGAAAACTGTTGATATCAGCGCCAACCTACCAAAGGATATCTGATAAGTCTTATAAAATGTCAAAAAAAGTAATGGTACAAAGTTGGCACAGATGGCTTGTGTCACAAAGCCAAGATAGCATGCCAATTGTGTCTTTTTATAATTCTTCAATACTCTATTCTCCTACAATTTCGTCCAAGACTTTCCT
>JAZQQA010000233.1:0-5436 GCA_045628825.1 Agathobacter sp. | reverse complement strand
CTACCGCCAGGTAGAGCAGGAGGCCGTAGCCTATCCACAGGAAGATGGAAGCGTTAAGATGGTATTTGCGGAAGCGCAAAGAGCCATTACACCAGGACAGGCCGTGGTCCTTTACGACGGCGAATACGTCCTTGGCGGAGGCCGCATTCTTGGGGCAGTGTAGGCGGTGAAGTGAAATTCAAAACCCTGGAATTTGTTGGAGACAACAAGGCCCAGGGATTTTTTTTGTTTTAAAAGTATCAAAATGATACTAAATGGCACGAGAAAGCAATCAAAATGATACATTTTAGTTTACAATCCGGATTATTTATGCTTTAATAGGTACAGGAGGCGATTTGTATGAAAAGATTATTTGCGTGCCCAAATAGAATAGATCCAGCGCTTATTAGAGAAAACAGAAAAAAGCTTGGGCTATCACAGGCAGAGTTTGCGAACTTAATGGGGTGCTCAAAGCCAACTGTGGTGCGATGGGAGAATAGTAAAGAGCCTGTCGAGGGACCAATCGCTTTTGCAATATATGTACTTATGATGAGGGAAGATCTTGCGGATCAGATAGTACTTCCAAAGATGAAATACAGGCTCCGCATAAATTATATGTATAAAGAGCAACTTTGCACGCGAATTGAGGTAGACGAACAGACAGAAAAGATTGAAATTGAAAACTACAATGACCATGTTATGTTTCGCGCATTCGGTAGAAATACGGCACCAACATATCAAGATTTTCAGGATTTTTTGGAGTCTCGATGTTTTCCAAGAACCAGAGATAAGATGAAAGCAATTCTGGAAGACTTGAATTTGCCTTTTTATGATCCACTTATGATTATTGAGAAGACACAAGGAAGAATGGCGGAAGATGACTTCTGGCTGGATGTGGAGAGACGATAGATGATAGAGCTGTTTGAACAAGATATTAAGACGGTAGAGCGCCAGTCTTCCAAGGGAAACCAACTGAAATGGAAGAACGGCGACTTGTGGTATAAAGCAGACTATACGGGATATGAAGGGTTAGCAGAGTATGTGGTTTCGCATTTGTTACAGCATACAAGCCTTGCATCGGAAGAGTTTGTAGCATATGAGCAGGAGCAAATACAATACAAGCATAGGGTGTACAACGGTGTGAAAAGCAATGATTTTTTGCAAAAGGGATGGCAAATCATTACGCTTGAGCGTTTGTTTAAGAACCAGTACGGGCAGAGCTTGTATGAGTCTGTTTGGAAAATGCAGGGGATTCGTGAGCGTTGTGCGTTTGTCTGTGAGCAGGTGGAAAAATTGACAGGTCTTATGGATTTTGCAGAATATTTTACGAAGCTCATGACAGTAGATGCCTTCTTCTTAAATGAGGATAGACATTTTCACAATGTTGCAGTGCTCATGAATGAGAAGGGAGAGTTTGCCTATTGTCCGCTTTTTGACCATGGGGCATGCCTTTTGTCGGACACCACGATGGATTATCCACTTGGAATAGATGCTGCTGAATTGATGGGCGAGTGTCATGGAAAAACTATCAGCAGAGATTTTGATGAACAGTTGGACGAGGCAGAGTACTTATCTAAGACGACAATGGAATTTTATTTTGATAGGAAAACGGTAGATGATGTACTGGCGAGCTGCCAGTTCTATTCCGAAGAGGAAAAGGCTCGCGTGCGAGATATTCTCTTTATGCAGATGGCGAAATACAAGTATTTATTTCGGTAAATAGTACCCAAGTCACGATGGAAACTGAAAAAACAAAAATAGTATACAATTAAGAACCCTGGAATTTGTCGGAAGTGCCGAAAATTCCGTCAAGGGTTCTTTTTCAATTAATTAAATGTTATAATCAATTCAGAAATTGAATGAAGCGCAATCGGAGAGTGGAGAGAGATTTGTTGTACCGGGGTGAAACCTCCGGTCTCATTTGTATCCACTTTTTTTATTGTTTATTACGGAGGGAGATAAGAATATGGGTAAGTACATTATGGCGTTGGATGCTGGTACCACAAGTAACCGTTGTATCCTTTTTGACGAAGCTGGCAATATCTGTTCTATGGCACAGAAGGAGTTCCGTCAGTTTTTCCCAAATCCAGGTTGGGTAGAGCATGACGCTAACGAAATCTGGTCAACACAGCTTGGTGTTGCTGTTGAAGCGATGAATATGATCAATGCAAAGGCTGCAGATATCGCGGCAATTGGTATTACCAACCAGCGTGAGACTGCCATTGTATGGAATAGAGAGACTGGCGAGCCAATTTACAACGCAATCGTATGGCAGTGCCGTCGTACTTCTGATATCGCAGATGCACTTAAGGCAAAGGGACTTCAGGATTCATTCCGCATGAAGACCGGACTTATCATCGATGCATATTTCTCAGCAACCAAGATCAAGTGGATTCTTGACAATGTTGCTGGCGCAAGAGAATTGGCAAATGAAGGAAAGCTTCTTTTCGGTACCGTTGAGACATGGCTTATCTGGAAGCTTACCAAGGGCCAGGTACATGTAACTGACTATTCGAATGCAAGCCGTACCATGCTTTTCAACATCAATACCCTTGAGTGGGATAAGGATATCTTAGCAGAGCTTGATATTCCAGAAAGCATGCTTCCAAAGCCAATGCCTTCCTCATGTGTATACGGACACACCGATCCATCATTTTTCGGTGAGCCTATTCCAATCGCAGGTGCAGCAGGTGACCAGCAGGCAGCACTTTTTGGACAGACCTGTTTCAACGAAGGCGAAGCAAAGAACACCTATGGTACAGGATGCTTCCTTCTTATGAACACTGGAGAGAAGCCAGTATTCTCGAAAAATGGATTGGTTACTACCATTGCTTGGGGATTGGATGGCAAAGTAAATTATGCCTTAGAGGGATCTATTTTCGTAGCAGGTGCTGCAATTCAGTGGCTCCGCGATGGAATGAAAATGATTGATTCTGCTATGGACTCTGAATATATGGCAACTAAGGTTAAGGGAACCCATGGATGCTATGTTGTTCCTGCATTTACTGGACTTGGTGCTCCACACTGGGATCAGTACGCAAGAGGAACTATCGTTGGTATCACAAGAGGAACCAACAAGAATCACATCATCCGTGCAACGCTTGAATCCATTGCACTTCAGGTATGTGATGTTATCGATGCAATGAAAGCTGATGCTGGCATCGAAGTACGTGCCCTTCGTGTAGACGGTGGCGCAAGTGCCAACAACTTCTTGATGCAGTTCCAGGCAGATATGCTTGATGCACCAGTAAATCGTCCAGCATGTGTTGAGTCAACCGCTATGGGTGCTGCATATCTTGCAGGTCTTGCAGTTGGATACTGGGAGAGCAAGGAAGCTGTAGTTAAGAATGTACAGCTTGATCGTATCTTCACACCAGCTATGGATGCGGAAGAGCGTCACATCAAGCGTAAGGGCTGGAACAAGGCTGTGAAGTATGCTTATGGTTGGGCAAAGGATGAGGCTGAACCAGAAGAAGAGTAAGAAAGATTGATATATGGGGATTATAAAGGGAGATGTGCAATGCGCGTCTCCCTTTTCGGGTTTCCATTTTACTGGTTTTTATAAACCTATGCAAAAATCGCATAAAAGCATAGAAATGACCAAAAATGCTGTTGACAACAAACGTAAATGAGATTACAATTTTTATAAACCTATGCAAAACTTATTAAAATGCATAGAACTGTTCGGAGGAAAGATGATTAAGACACGTTTGGAATGTTTGCAAGAATATGGTTCAGATTATTTTATTAATCAACTTGTGGAATCGAGAAAGTTGTTTCGCGTGGATAAAGGATTGTACTCAGAGGAGGAGCATGTTCCGGAACTAGCGTTATTGTCTGTTCGATATCCTAAAGCAGTTATTACTATGGATACAGCTTTTTATTTATATGGATTAACAGACGAGGTACCTGACTTATGTACTATGGCCACAAAAAGGGAAGCTGCTCCGATTACGGATACACGTGTTAAGCAGATTTTTATGCCTGGGGATATTTTAGAGCAGGGGAAAACTGTGATGGATTATCAAGGATACGATTTGGTGATTTTTGATAAAGAACGATTGTTAGTGGAATTGGTGCGCTATAAAAGTAAAATTCCATATTACTATTACAAAGAAATCGTAGGAAACTATCGTAGGATTTTGCCACAATTAAACTCAGAAAAAATACGAGATTATGCGGAGCGCGTTCCGAAAAGTGACATGGTAATTCGTACATTACGTGCGGAGGTATACTAATGATTAACTTAAAGGAATTGCAGCTATCCTATATTAGTGCTGGATATAGTGAACTTTTGGCAGAGGCTAGAGTTTGCCAGGATATGGTATTAAAGGCAATATCTGAAAGTACAATGAGGAAGAGCATCACAATTAAGGGTGGTGTAGTCATGCGAAGCATTTCAGGGGATGTGAGGCGTGCCACACGAGATATTGATTTTGATTTTATTCGCTATTCCATTGATGAGGGTGCGATTCGACAATTTGTTGATAGGTTAAATTGCTTGGAGGGGGTGACATTTTCTGTGTCTGGCCCTGTCGAGGAACTTTCACAGCAAGAGTATAGAGGAAAACGTATTTGGGTCATCATAAAAGATGCAAATGGGAATGCTCTCAAAACAAAAATGGATCTCGGGGTTCATAAAAATATGCAAATTGAGCAAGAAGAGTATTGCTTTGATATTTGCCAGAATGAAGATAAGGTATGCTTGCTGGTTAATTCAAAAGAACAAATATTTGCTGAAAAATTGCGCGCCTTAGTAAAGTTTGGAACATTTACGGGACGATTAAAAGACATTTTTGATATGTGTTATTTGGCGGAAGAAGTGGATAAAGAAAGGCTTAGACAGTGTATTCATACATATATTCTTGACGATTCAGATATGTACGAAAATAGTATGAGCGATGTAAGAAAGCGAATGAATCGCATTTTCAGTGATAAAGAATTTATGAGAAGCCTTGGAAATAGTAAAAGAGACAATTGGCTAAACATGAAAAATAAAGATGCGACTCAAAGAATTATGTCACTGTTAGATGAATTGGAGTAGGGATGAAATGGCAGATGTTAAAAGTCCATTCATGACTATGACAAGAGAAAAATGGGAAAAAGGATGTAAAGACTATATGTCGCGTCCGCATAAAGGAACTAACTAGTTTGCTAGGGAGATGTGCAATGCACATCTCCCTTTTTTTATGCCGTGTCACACACGTCTCGCTTCTTACGGCGCGCTTTTGGCGTCGAGTTTCTGGTCTCGATTGCTCTTGTTTCGGTGTGTTTTTTGCGTCGCGCGTTTTTGTTCGTGCGTGTTTCTGGCGCCACTCATACTTGTGCAGGCGTGTTCCGGCAAGGAGCATGGTTATCCCAACTCCTTGCCGACGATTGGCTCCATTTAAGGGTGATCAGCCTTGTGTGGACGCAAAAATCTCCAAGTAGAAAAGAAATGCTGCTCCTTGCCGACAA
>JAZQQA010000232.1:0-5184 GCA_045628825.1 Agathobacter sp. | reverse complement strand
GGCGTCGTGTCCGTGCTCTTCCAGGGTGTGAATTATTCGATTTACATTGATTGGTAAATTCATCTTCATGTAAAAACGTTTCTTCCCTTAATCTATCAATTCGTCCGTAAATTAGTATGCCTTGCCCCAGTATACAAGCTTGTGTGCTGGCTTACCACAGCATACACATACATCTGAAATCTGCTCCTGATCGTTGAATGGCATACAACGTGAAGTCACAGAAAGATCTGCCTTAATCTGATCCTCACATGCGCGGTCTTCACACCACATACCGCGGATGAAGCCTGGCTTGTTGTTAGCAATGTCCTTAAACTCTGCATAATTGTGTGCATCCCAGATATGTGCATCACGATGTGCCTTTGCACGCTCAAACATATCCTTCTGGATGGTGTCAAGAATCTCTGGAATCTTGGTTTCGATATCCGTAAGTGCCACTTCAATCTTTTCACGGGTATCGCGGCGAACAACGACACACTTGCCAGCCTCAATATCCTTTGGTCCAAGCTCGATACGAACTGGGATACCACGCATCTCAGCCTCTGAGAACTTCCAGCCTGGGCTCTTGTCAGAATCATCAAGCTTAGCTCTACAAACCTTGCCAAGTCTCTCCTGTACTTCCTGCGCTTTCTCAAGTACGCCTTCCTTCTGCATCTGGATTGGAATTACCATAGCCTGTACTGGCGCTACTCTTGGTGGAAGTACAAGTCCAGAATCATCACCATGTACCATGATGATTGCACCAATCAAACGAGTGGTCATACCCCAAGAGGTCTGGTGTACATACTGAAGCTTGTTTTCCTTATCGGTATACTGAATGCCAAATGGCTTAGAGAAGTTCTGGCCAAAGTTATGGCTGGTACCAGACTGAAGCGCCTTGCCATCATGCATAAGTGCTTCAATGGTGTAGGTTGCTTCTGCACCTGCGAACTTTTCCTTATCTGTTTTACGCCCACGAACAACTGGCATTGCAAGCACTTCCTCACAGAAGTCTGCATAGAGGTTGAGCATCTGCTCGGTACGTACCTCTGCCTCTTCCGCTGTTGCATGAGCAGTATGTCCTTCCTGCCACAAGAACTCTCTTGAACGAAGGAATGGTCTTGTCTCCTTCTCCCAACGTACAACCGAACACCACTGGTTGTATACCTTTGGAAGATCTCTATGTGAATGAATGATGTTCTTATAGAAATCACAGAAAAGTGTCTCTGAAGTAGGACGAACACAAAGCTTCTCCTGAAGCTCATTGAGTCCACCATGGGTAACCCATGCTACTTCTGGAGCAAATCCTTCTACGTGATCCTTCTCTACCTGAAGGAGGCTTTCTGGAATGAACATTGGCATGTATACATTTTCAACGCCTGTTGCCTTAAATCTACGATCCAGTTCTCCCTGGATATTCTCCCAAATTGCATAGCCTGCTGGCTTAATGATCATACATCCCTTAACCGATGAATAATCGATGAGCTCCGCCTTGATTACAACGTCTGTGTACCACTGTGCGAAGTCTTCTTCCATTGAAGTAATGGCTTCTACTAACTTTTTATCCTTTGCCATTTTCTCTCTCCTTTATGTTCACTTAATTTGTTGACTGTTTCTATCTCTCAATGCTTACGCAATGATTTCCTTTAATACAAATGGATTCAGGATGGAAAACTCCATCTTCTCCAGGCTAGTCGGATGCACAAATCCTATATAATAAGAACAAAGGGCCACATTGCGAAGCGGTGTCTCCCTGTCTTCCTCTATCACCTTGACATAAGAACTCATGGTTCCTTGTCCATTATACTTCCTGTCACCCACAAGGGGAAGTCCTGCTCCCGAAAATTGTACGCGAATTTGGTGATGGCGCCCCGTTTCCAGATGAATATCAAGAATTGCAAGCGCTTCCTTTTCCTCTAGAACCTCATAGGTAAGTCTCGCCTTTTTTGCATCCTTTGTGTTCTCTGGCACGATTCTGCTGGTGTTGGTTTTTGCATCCTTGAGCAGGTAATCCTCTAAGCGATAGCTTTTCGCTACATCATCCTGTAACACTTCCGTTCCCGGATACTGTGTCGTCCTTCGCTCAACCACCGCATAATAGCTTTTGTCTGCCGCCTTTTCTGCAATCTGCTTACTCAGCGCCGCTGCTGCCTTCTGGTTCTTAGCGAACACCATAAGGCCCTGCACAGGTTGATCCAAACGATGTACCACCCCGATGTAGGTATCCTCCTTTTGTCTTGCGCGGTAATTCTTAAGAAGACTTACCATATCCTGCTCTCCCAGGCGCTTGGTCTGGGTGGGCACTCCTGCTGGTTTCAACACCACAAGGAGGTCTTTATCTTCATATAGAATTGTCATAGGTCCTCCTTTGTAAAACAAAAAAGCTCCCGTCCCCAAAAAGGACGAGAGCAAAAGCTTCGTGTTACCACCTTCATTCGTCTGTTCCTCGCAGAACAAACCTCTTTAAGTACACAGGAATTCTTCCTGATACCCTGGCACTGTAACGGGTGCTCCCGTTGTAGCCTTAGCTTACGCTTCGGTACAAAGCTCCAAGACTGGTTCACCATTCACCTTACGAAATCTTCCACCAACCGATTCCTCTCTGTGCAAACGCAAATGATTACTATCTCTTTTCACAGCATTTATCATTTATTGCTTACTGCATCTTATACTGAATTTTGCCAAATGTCAAGAATCCATTAAAGTCTGAATCTGTATCCAACGCCCCAGGAGCCGTGCGCAGCACTATAATCCCGCGGAGCGGACTATCTGGGGGCCAACACTTACAATCTGAAGCGATATCCAACCCCCCAGATAGTCTCGATATACTGAGGCTTTGCAGTATCCAATTCAATTTTCTCGCGAATCTTCTTGATATGCACAGTAACCGTTGCAATATCACCGATGGAATCCATATCCCAGACCTTCTCAAAAAGCTCCTCTTTGCTGAACACGTGATTTGGATTCTCTGCCAGGAAGGTGAGAAGATCGTATTCCTTAGAAGTGAACTGCTTCTCCTCGTCGTTGACCCAGACGCGGCGTGCCGTCTTATCAATCTTGATTCCACGAATCTCAATCGTCTCATTCTCTGCGGTGTTACTGCTAATGAGTCTTTCATACCTTGCCAGATGCGCCTTGACACGAGCCACCAGCTCGCTTGGAGAAAATGGTTTGGTTACATAATCATCTGCACCAAGGCCAAGGCCTCGAATCTTATCAATATCATCCTTTTTCGCAGATACCATAAGAATTGGCGTATTCTTTTTCTCTCGAATCTCTTTACAGATTTCAAAGCCATCAATGCCTGGAAGCATAAGGTCCAAAATGAACAAATCATAATCCTGGGCCAGAGCCTTTGCCAGACCATTCATTCCATCGTATTCAATATCTACTTCAAATCCGCTGATTTCCAAGTAGTCGCGCTCTAACTCTGCAATATCAATTTCATCTTCTACGATTAATATCTTACTCATTGAAGTCCTCCTGATACTTACGGATAACAAAATACATTACGGTTCCAATATCCTCTTTGCTTGTGGCCCAAATCTTACCGCCGTGGTCTTCCACAATTTTCTTAACAATGGAAAGTCCAATACCACTGCCACCTGTCGCAGAATTGCGGGAAGCATCGGTACGGTAGAAGCGGTCAAAAATGTATGGAAGATCATGGGATGCAATTCCGCGTCCGTTGTCCTCCATCTCCACTTGAATGAAATCTCCAACATCCTTCACGCGAATTGAGATGGTCTTCTTCGTCTTATTCATGTACTTCACAGAATTACTGATGATGTTATTGATGACACGTCGAAGCTGCTCTGGGTCTGCAATAATCATTGCTTCTGGCTCTACATAGTTGATATAGGAAAGAAGCACACCTCGAGACTCAAGATCAAGTCCCACCTCTTCAATACAATCATTGAAATAATCTACCACATGAATCTTGGCAAAATTGTATGGAATACGGTTGGTATCAATTTTGGAATACAAGGTCAGCTCATTGATCAAGGTGTCCATTTCATTGGCTTTGTTGTAGATGGTTCTTACATACTTCTCCACCTTCTCTGGTGTCGATGCGACCCCATCCAAAATACCCTCTGCATATCCCTTCACCGCAGTGATTGGTGTCTTAAGATCATGGGCGATGTTACTAATCAGTGCCCTATTCTCACTTTCGGATTCAATTTTCTCCTCTGCGTTAGCCTTAAGACGGGCCCTCATCTCTTCAAAGCTGACTGCCAAGGCTCCAATCTCATCATTGCCAGTTGCGGTAATCTCAAAGTCCAGATTGCCTTCCTTAATGTTGTCCGCAGCAACCTGAAGCTGTCTGATTGGCGTAATCAGGCTCCTGTAAATCCAAAGCAAAAGCACGGCCGCCGTCATAAACAAAATAAGAACCATGGAAACTACCAGCTGCGCAAACATACGGCGAATCTCTGGAATGACATTTCCCGCGTCCGTAACAATAAAGGCGCTGGATAAAATCCCACCAGAAAAAGCAAAATCAATTTGCTTGGTCAAAATCATACGAGAACTATCCAAATTCCCGCTGGTCTCGTTCTGGTCACTTGGTCTGCCAAATGGAGGCAGCGCTTCCAGCTCATCCATGTTGTCCGCACCACCATTGTAGATAATGATATTACCCGTTCGAACTACAAGGTAGGAAAACTTCGCATTCAATCGTCCATTCATGCTATCCAGATACTGGGCATTTAACAGCTCGTCCGGATTGGTCTCCGCAATCACAATGAGCTCCTGGAATTCCTCTAAGGTATAACGATCCAAAAGTTTGACGGAGCTGATAAAGTTCAGTGGGTTGGCATCTGTAATGCCATAATCTCTTTGAAAAATATAGCGCTGCACCTGGTGGAAACCAAAGAGCACCATCGAAATCAAAATAATTGGGACAAAAATGATAATGCAAAAAGACACAATCAGTTTTGTCTTAATTTTCATCTTCATATATGCACCCCTCAATGCGACAAATAAAAAAGGACAGACCTTATGGTCTGTCCCTATTATAGCATGTTTGCGCCTAATTCTTTCTAAAAGATTTATAAAGACCTTATAAATTAACTAAGAATTAGAGATACTTCTTAAGTGCCTCTGCCTTATCTGTGTGCTCCCATGGAAGATCGATGTCAGTACGTCCGAAGTGACCGTAAGCTGCTGTCTTACCATAGATTGGACGACGAAGGTCAAGCATCTTGA
>JAZQQA010000231.1:0-7795 GCA_045628825.1 Agathobacter sp. | reverse complement strand
GATCGACTTCCACGCAGGAGCAACACTTGGAGAGAAGATTGGCTTTGGTAGCACCATTTTTGCTGTGAAGCCAGGTGATGGATCTGCTCGTGAGCAGGCTGCATCTTGCCAGAAGGTTCTTGGTGGATGGGCAAACATTGCGAACGAGTATGCAACGAAGAGATATCGTTCGAACTTAATCAACTGGGGTATGCTTCCATTCATTATCGATGAGGGCGAGCTTCCATTCCAGAACTTAGACTATCTCTTTATCCCTGGTGTTCGTCAGGCAGTGGCAGAAGGCAAGACAGAGTTTACTGCATACGTAATCAAGGGAGATACACTTACTCCATTTACACTTCGTATGGGAGAGCTTACTGCAGACGAGAGAGAGATCATTCTTAAGGGATGTCTCATCAACTACAACCGCCAGTAATTTTTGCTAGAACGATTGAGGGGGCCAATATGGCAGATAACGATAAGAATAACAAAGAGCAATATAGAAGCTATTTTAAGATTGGATTTACAGTGTTTGTCACTTTTGTGTGCTGTATTCTATTCTTCTTCTTCATTTTCCGTTACCAGGGGGTAGCGGAAACCTGGGGTAAGTTTTTAACCGCGGGACAGTCGATTATTATCGGTCTTGTGCTTGCTTACCTTATGAATCCGACCATGAAGTTCTTTGAGGGATGGTTCATAAAGGTTAAAACAAAGCATGCGGAGAAGAAGAAGAAGGAACTGAATCAGGAAAAGGTGAAAAAGGGTGGCCGAATCTTTGGTACAACCTGTGCACTCATCCTTTTGTTTGTCATTATTGCAGTATTAATTGCGATGATTGTTCCATCCATTGTACAGTCGGCTTCATCCCTTGCGAAAACACTTCCATCTCAGGTGGAAACTTTTATCGACAATGTGGAAAAGGGAGACTTGGGAGACAGCAAGCTGGCACAGTTTGCAGGACTTTTCCTTGAAGACATCGTAGAGTATCTGGAAAAGTGGTGGAACGAAACCATCTTACCTGAAATTAACACCTACATAGCTGAGATTACGACAGGAGTTCTCAATTTTGCCAAGGGCATTGTGAACTTCATTGTAGGTATTATTGTGGCTGTTTATGTCATGATGATTCAGGAAAAACTGCTGGCGCAGTGCCGCAAAATCATTTTTGCAGTATTTAAGCCAAAACAGGGAAACGTTATTGTTCATACCATTCGCCATTCAAGCAAGATTTTCAGTGGATTTATTTCTGGAAAGATTTTGGATTCGGTAATCATTGGAATTATCTGCTACATTGGATGCCTTATTATGAGGATACCAAATGCGGTTCTGGTTGCGGCTATTATTGGTGTAACCAACGTCATTCCAATTTTTGGACCAATCATTGGACTGGTTCCTACGGTTTTATTTGTAGTGATTCAAAGTCCAATTCACGCACTGTATCTTTTGATTTTTATCCTTGTACTTCAGCAGGTGGATGGAAATATCATTGGACCTAAGATTTTGGGGAACTCTACGGGTCTTTCTTCCTTCTGGGTTATGTTTGCAATCCTGGTATTTGGAGGAATGTGGGGATTCTTCGGAATGCTACTGGGTGTGCCAATTTTCGCAGTTATCTACTACATCGGTGGAAAGGTTGTAAATTATGGCCTTAAGAGACGTAACTTACCGACTGCCACAGCAGATTATTACGAAGCCAGAGGAATCTATGAGGATACCAACACCATTCGCTATACTTCCATGGATGCTCCAAGAGAGGATACGGATTTAGAGGAAAGCGAAGAAGAAATCTTCGAAGACGAAAATAAGTAAATTAGGAACCGGAAGAATATTCTCATTCTTCCGGTTTTTTATGCGAAAAATCTGCTTTTTCCCCATAGATTAGTGACAATAAAATATACCTGTGATAAACTAATACTAGGGGTTCTATAACAATCTTTTAGCATATATTGAGGTGACCGCGTTGGATAAGTATGAATACAACCTTAAAATAGACCAGATGAAGGAAATGTTTGCAGAGGAGAATTATGACGCTGCAGCAGATGTCGCAGACTCCATCACCTGGAACAAAGTGAAGAATGTCAATGCCCTTGTACGTGCAGGAGAAGTATACGAGAAGGTTGAGCGTTATGAGGAAGCAAGAGAGCTGTTTTTGCTTGCCTATGATCGTTCCCCAATCGGTCGTATGATTATTTATCGTCTGGCAGAGGTGTCGATTAAGATGCGAGACTTTTTGGCAGCCGGAGAGTATTACCGTGAGTTCGTGGATATTGCACCAAAGGATAATATGCGCTATGTGCTCCGTTACGAGATTCGTAAGGCTGAGGGCGCAGAGTTATTTGAGTTAATCAAGATTCTGGAAGAATATAAGTCTCAGGAATATACCGAGGAATGGGGCTATGAGCTGGCCTTCTTATACCACAAGGCAGGAAACGGCGATAAGTGCGTGGAAGCCTGTGATGAACTCATTCTGTGGTTCGGAGATGGCCCATATGTAGAGCGCGCCTTGGAGCTTAAGATGCTCTATCAGCCTCTCAATAAGGCACAGGAAGAAAAGTATCGTAGATCACGCCTGGCGAGAGAAGGAATTACCACCATTGATATCGATGAAGTAACTCATGCAACGGTGGAGATTCCTCAGGTGACCTTAAGTCCAGAGCGTTTTAATACCGTCAATTTGCAAGAAGAAATTGCAAAGGGCATGCAGCAGATTATGGAAGCAACGGAGCAGGGAACCGTCTCTGATACCATGGATTCCATTAAGAAAATTGTGGAAGAAATTCCATATCTGCAGATTCCAAAGGGCGAAGCAGAAGCCACCGATTCTGGCATTCCAACGGATGAAGAAATCGACGGAAGTCTGCGCATTAATTTCCAGGAGCTTCTTGGAGAGGACCCAGATGGACAGGTGAGCCTTGTTACTACCGAAAAGGCCCAGCTGGAGAGCCAGATTACTGGACAGATGACCATTGCAGAAATTCTTGAAGAGTGGGAGAAGACAAAGCGTGCAGCAGAGGCAGCTCTTGGAGAGGCTGAGCAGAAGCGTCTGGATGCTGCGAAGGCAAGAGCTCTTGCAGAGGCCGGTGACATTATGGAGCGTCTCAATGATGTCATTCCAAAGCTGGATGCAGGTGTAACACCAAGAGAACTTCTGGATGAAGAGTATTTGAATGAAGAAAAGATGTCTGTGACTGCAGATGCAGTGGAGGCAGGCATTGATTTGGCAGCAGAGGCAACCTTTGCGGCAGCAGCCCAGGCCAGCGCACAGGTGGCAGCATTAGAAGCCAATTCTGCACTTTCTGCCCTTGCCAGTGCGGCAGCAGCAGAGCCTTCTGAGATGGGACAGTTGGTATCAGAAGCCAATGTGGCTTTGGATAGTGAAATTGCAAGAGTAAGTGAGGAAACTGCAGCGATTGAGGCACAGATTAGCCATGTTTCCGATGGTATGATGGAGTTGTCATCTTTCCAGGAGACCGAAGAGGTGGTGCCTGAGGAAGAGGTTGCTCCTGTGCAGGTAGATGTAGCTGAGATTCCTCCAGTGGTTGAGGAAGTCCCTATAGAGGATGCTGCGTCAGAGGAAATTCCAGTAGAAGTGCTTCCTGTAGTGGAAGAGGTTCCTGTCGAGGACACACCAGTTGTGGAAGAAGCGCCACAGGAAATTGCGCCAGAAGTAGTTGACGAACCACAGTCTACCAAGGTAATGTTAAGTCAGGAAGAATTGGATCGCATTCGTGAGCTAGAAGCGCTTCGTGATGCTGAGCTTGCCCGCATTAAGGCCCGTGAGGAAGCAAAAGCACAGGCAGCAGCAAAGGAAGCAGCGCCAACTCCAAAGCCGGCACCAGAGCCAGTAGTAGAAAAAGCAAAGCCAATCGTAAAACTGAGCGATGCGCAAAAAGCAATTTTTACCTATTTTGCTCCAATTCCAGGTATGGAAGCCCAGCTTTGCAATGTATTAAACCATGTGTCAGCCCGTGTTGCAGCAGGGGCAACCGCAGGAACTGGTAACATCATTGTTGCTGGTGGAAAAGGCACCGGTAAGACAACCCTTGCGACAAGTCTTGTGAAGGCATTGCAGCAGGAGTGCGCAAGCTTCTCTGGACGTGCCGGAAAAATGGATGCCGCAACACTGAATAAGAAGGATGTGGCAAGCGTACTTGAGAAGGTACAGGGTGGATGCCTCATTATTGAGTCGGCTGGTGATTTGACGGTAGAGACAGAGGAAAAGCTATCACTTTTCCTAGAAAAAGATACAAGCGGACTCATAGTCATCCTTGAGGATACGACCAAGGGCATCCGAAAGGCTCTTGAGCAGCACAGCGGATTTGCACAGAAGTTTACGGAAAAAGTCATTGTTCCAAACTTCAAGTCCGATGACTTATTGGTATTTGCAAAGGCCTATGCTGCAGAGCTTGGATATGAAATCGACGAAGTTGCAGAGCTTGCTCTCATTACTCGTATTTCTGGAATCGAAAAGCTGGATCAGGCGACCACGATTTCAGAGGTAAAAGAGATTGTAGATGAAGCGATCGCCAAAGAGGGGAAATTTGGCCTTAAGAAATACTTTAGTATTCTTACTGCAAAGCGATATACAGAAAATGATTGCATATTATTACTAGAAGAACATTTCGTAAAGGATTAATGGAGGGTTAACATGAGCAATTTTACGGAGATGGATTGCTATCTGTTTGGACAGGGAACGCACTACGACATCTATCATAAGATGGGTGCACATCTTGCTACAGTAAAGGGCAAGAAGGGTGCAAACTTTACACTTTGGGCACCAAATGCCAGCGCAGTGTTTGTTATTGGTGAGTTCAATGGATGGGATGAAGGCGCAGATCAGCTGACACGTGTCGAGCCAGATAGTATGGGCGTTTTTGAGGGATTTGTCCCTGGCGCGAAAAAGGGCGATTTGTATAAGTATCTGATCTATACTAAGGACGGAAAGAAGCTTTATAAGGCAGATCCATATGCCAACTATGCGGAGCTTCGTCCAGGTACTGCATCTGCCATTGCAGATATTGACCATTTCAAGTGGACCGATACCGCTTGGATGGAAGCGCGTGCAAGCAAAAAGGAAGAGGAAATCTATGAGCAGCCAATGGCCATCTACGAGGTACATCCAGGTTCTTGGATGCGTCACCCAGGCCGTGAGGACGATGGTTTCTATACCTACCGTGAGCTTGCAAGTTCACTCGTAAAATATGTGAAGACCATGGGATATACCCATATCGAGCTTCTTGGTGTTTCTGAGTATCCATTTGATGGCTCTTGGGGCTATCAGGTAACTGGATATTATGCTCCAACCTCGCGTTATGGAGAGCCAGAGGACTTTGCTTACTTTGTAAATCAGTGTCATAAGAATGGTATCGGTGTCATTTTGGACTGGGTTCCGGCCCATTTCCCAAAGGATGCCCACGGACTTGCAGAGTTTGATGGCACCTGCCTCTATGAGTATGCGGATCCAAGAAAGGGAGAGCATCCTGATTGGGGTACCAAGATCTTTAATTACAGCAGAACAGAGGTTAAGAACTTCTTAATTGGTAGTGCACTTATGTGGATTGAGAATTACCACATCGATGGACTCCGTGTAGATGCCGTTGCTTCTATGCTTTACCTGGATTATGGCAAAAAGGATGGACAGTGGGTTCCAAACCAGTATGGCGGCAATAAGAACCTTGAAGCAATTGAGTTCTTTAAGCACATCAATACCGTAATTACAGGACGTAATCATGGCGTAATCATGATTGCAGAAGAGTCAACTGCTTGGCCAAAGGTAACTGGAAAGGCAGAGGATGACGGATTAAACTTCAACTACAAGTGGAATATGGGTTGGATGCATGACTTCTTAGAGTACATGAAGCTAGACCCATACTTCCGTAAGAACAACCACTATAAGATGACCTTCGCCATGAGTTACAATGAGAGCGAGCGCTATATCCTCGTGCTTAGCCATGATGAGGTGGTACATCTGAAGTGCTCTATGCTCAATAAGATGCCGGGCCTTGAGGGAGATAAGTTTAAGAACCTTATGGCTGGATATGCCTTCATGATGGGACATAGTGGTAAGAAGCTTCTCTTCATGGGCCAGGATTTTGGTCAGCTTCAGGAGTGGAGTGAGGAGAGAGAGCTGGATTGGTATCTTCTTGAGAATCCAAATCACAAGAAGATTCAGGATTGGATGAAGGAGCTTCTTCACATCTACAAGAAGAATCCAGCAATGTATGAGCAGGATACCACCTGGGCAGGCTTTGAATGGATCAATGCTGATGACGCAGATAGAAGTATCTATAGCTTTGTTCGTAAGAGCAAGGATGGCAAGAACAATTTGCTTTTTGTTATTAACTTTACACCAATGGAGCGCCCAGAATATCGTGTAGGAGCACCAGATCCAAAGAAGACCTATAAGTTGATTTTGGATAGTGAGGATGCGAAGTTCAATGGAACAGCAGATGCAAAGAAGCCAAAGAGCTACAAGGCAGAACCTGTTAATTGCGATAATCGTGATTATTCCATCGCATATCCACTTGCACCATATGGTATTGCGGTATTTAAGTTCTAAAAGAAAAATGATGATGAAAGGACTGGACAATTTCTTTGCCCAGTCCTTTTTTATGTAAATTAAGTGATGGAGGCTGCCGATAAATATAATATCCTAGATTGAATGAGGATTTCTATGAGAGTCGATTTAAATACTACAAATCAGAAAAATATAGAGACAACAGGTGCCGCAGTCGCTGCGATGATGCAGGATATGACAGGGCAGGTAGGTGCAAGCAGTTTTCCTGGAACAGAAGAATACCGCCCAGCCAAGGTGTCTAAGACGGGGTCTGTGGATATGTCACAGGCCACTTATTTGCGTCCAAATGGCAAGGAAGAGACCATGATAGATGCGCTTGCGGAGGAAACAGGAAAAAGTGCCATGGCGCGCCGCAATGAGATGGCCGTGCTTGCGAATACGACTTCATCGGAAGATTTGGCAAAGGCAGCCCAGGACGGCTATGATTTGTCCGATATGGATAGCCATACCATTGTGACGGTGTTAGATAAGATAAAGGCCAATATGGCCAAGATGGGCGTAGATATTTCCGCCATGGGTGGTTTGTCGAAGGATGAACTGGCAGAAATTACAGGAAGTGAGGCTTTGGCGCAGCAAATTACTGCAAGTCTAAGGGGAGCAGATCTCCCAACCACAGAAGAAAATGTGGTGGAGAGTAAAGAGGCCGTGGAAGAGGCCTTGTCTTTGTCCACATTGGATGAGAGCGCTCTTACCTATCTTCTTTGCAATGATCTTGCACCAAGCATTGGAAATCTATATAAAGCAGAGCACAGTGCAACAGAGCGTGTAGGAACTTCCATCGAAGAGGAGACATTTGCGCAGCTTCGTGGTTCTATTGAGGAGACTTTAGTAAAGGCAGGTATGCTTCCAAGTGAAGAGAATCTGGGTGAGGTCAAGTGGATGCTTGAGAATCAGGTCCCAGTGACCCCAAAGAACGTGACCTATCTAGAGGAACTAAGGAATCTTTCTCTTGACCTGGAAAATGGACTAGACGTGACAGCACTTCTCTCTACCATTACAAAGGCCATTACAGAGGGAGGTCGTCCGGCAGATGGAATGCTCATAGATGGACATAGTAGGAAGGATTTGGCGCGTCACTATGTAGATGTGCTTGCATCCGCTACGGAAGAAGACCTTGCCTACCTGATAGAGAAAGGGGAAAAGATTACCCTTGCAGGTCTTGAGGAAGCGCAGAATCTTCGAAAAGTCGGCAGAATAGTAGTAGAGCCAAAGAATCAAGAGCTTGCGCTTGTCACTGCA
>JAZQQA010000230.1:0-15187 GCA_045628825.1 Agathobacter sp. | reverse complement strand
AGACATTGAGATTACGCCCGACGTTGCAATCGTTGACCCCGAGCTTGCAGAAACAATGCCCAAGAAGCTTGTTGCTCACACAGGTATGGACGCTATGACTCACGCAGTTGAGGCATATGTATCTACAGCAAACTGTGATTACACAGATCCACTTGCAATCCACGCAATCGAGATGATTCAGGCAGATCTTGTTAAGTCTTATGGTGGAGACATGGAAGCAAGAGCACCAATGCACAACGCACAGTGCCTCGCTGGTATGGCATTCTCTAACGCACTTCTTGGAATCGTACACTCAATGGCTCACAAGACCGGAGCAATTTTCCAGGATTACGGCGCACACATCATCCATGGTGCAGCAAACGCTATGTACTTGCCAAAGGTTGTAGCATTCAATGCAAAGGATGAGACTGCTAAGAAGCGTTACGGCGTAATCGCTGACTACATGAAGCTCGGCGGAACCACAGATGATGAGAAGGTTAAGCTTCTTATCGAGTACTTACGCAAGATGAACGACGACCTCAACATTCCACACAGCATCAACCACTACGGTGCAGATGGACTTCCAGCAGAGGTTGGTTTCGTACCAGAAGAAGTATTCCTTGAGAGAGTAGAGAGCATTGCAGCAGAAGCACTTCTTGATGCATGTACAGGATCAAACCCAAGACAGCCAAGCCAGGAAGAAATGGTGAAGCTCCTCAAGTGCTGCTACTATGATACAGAGGTAGATTTCTAATTTTCTAGGAAAACTGATAGACAAAAAATAAGAGCGGTGCAGTTGCACCGCTCTTTCTTCGTATGAAGTATTCCACACTTAAAAATTGATTGGGAGATATGCAGCCGCAACAGCAAGTACCACGGCAGGAAGCATGTTGGCTACACGAAGTGTTTTGCCCCAGACCAGGTTCACGCCTACGCAAAAGATTAGCACTGCACCGATCAACGACAAATATGAGATGGAAAGCGGTGTGAACACAGGTGCTACGAGACGGGCAAGGAGCGTGATACCGCCCTCGAAAAGGAACACAGGAATCGCAGAAAAGGCGCAGCCTTTGCCCATAGAAGAAGTCATAACCGCAATGATAATAAGGTCAAGCACTGACTTCACGGCGAGGGTTGCATAGTCACCAGCGATACCATCCTGAATGGAACCAACAATCGCCATAGCGCCGATGCACACGGTAAGAGAAGCGGTTACAAAAGCATTCACAAATCCAGCATCTCCGCTATTGCCAGTCTTAACCTTGAGCCACTCACCAAATCTCTCGAACCCACGCTCGATGCGAAGCAACTCGCCGATGATGGTGCCAAGTGCCAGACATAAGACAACAAGCATCGATTTTCCACTCACAATTCCATCTGTGCCGAGGCCAAGCATGCCCTCCATCGCGCCAGCGACTGCGATAAAAAGAACACTGACACCACAAGCCTTGCAGATGGCATCCTGTTGTTCCTCCTTGAAGAGTTTGCCAGTAAAAGCTCCCAGCACACCGCCAACAATGATGGCGACGCTATTGATTATTGTTCCCAAACCTACCATTCCAAAAATCACCAAAATCAATTAAAATATATCCATAAGTATCATATAGAAGATACAACATGATGAAGACGAAAGCAAGGATGGGTTTTATGCATAAGGGAAACGACGAGCAGTACAGCTCAGCACATGTGGAAAAATTAGAGAATTGCAAATGGGAGAACAAGCAGATCCTTTTTCTAGGCTCCTCTGTAACCTTCGGAGCAGCATCGGAAGAGGATGGAATCCCAGAGTACTTCGCCAAAAGATTCGGTTGCATCGCAACGAAGGAAGCAGTAAGTGGAACCACACTTGTGGACAACGGGCCAGATTCCTATGTCAGCAGGCTAAAAAGCAATGTGGACGTGAACACCCCATATGCCCTTGTCATCTGTCAGTTATCCACCAATGATGCCACCCAGAAAAAGCCACTGGGAGAGCTGGGAAAAGGCTATGAGCTGTCTTCCTTTGACACTACAACCATAACAGGGGCCATGGAATACATCATTGCCTATAGTAAGGAAAAATGGAATGCGCCAGTTCTGTTCTACACAGGCAGTCGTTATGACAGTGCTGAGTATGCCAAGATGGTGGCACGACTCTATGAAATCGCAAAGAAGTGGCAGATTGGTGTGCTGGACTTGTGGTCAGACGATGGATTCAATGCCATCTCCGACGAAGACCGAAGCCTATACATGGCAGACCCAATCCACCCAACCAAGGCGGGCTACATGAAGTGGTGGTGCCCAGAGCTAGAAAGGCAGATAGCGGAATGAAGGTACATTTTTCCATTGATGATGTGTTAAAAAGTTTTCTCTGGCTACAGGACAATGGCGCTGCAAGCATTTTTGAAGCAGAAACCTTTGCATTTGCCAAGTGGCTGCACGACAGTTATGGTCTGTCAACAACCTGCAACTGTTTCTATGCAGAGGGGGAGCGGAGTCTAGACGAGGTGTCGGATCAGTGGAGAGCAGAGTTTGAGGCCAATGCCGATTGGCTTAAGTTCGTGTTCCATGGATGGGAGGATGCCAGCCGTTATTATGATACAGATTACAAGGTGGCTTACGAGGAATGTGCAATGACACATTCACAGCTACAGCGGATATGCGGGAAAAATGCACTGGCGGATTGGACGAGAACCCATTATTTCTCAGGAAGCGCAGAGGCTGTAAGGGCTTGGAAAGATTGTGGAATCAAGGGAATTCTGACAGCAGATGATGACAGAATCAGCTGTGATTTGACAGAGGAAGAATTGCCGCGCCTTATAGGCGTATATACAAGACCCGCGGATGGTATGCGGTTTTTGCAGACAGATATCCGTTTGGAACGCTTGAATATGGACAAGCTTCAAGAAGTTCTAGCGCAGTTAACGGATCATGTAGTGATTTTTACACACGAGAAGTATATTCATGATGCCGTAATTCAGGAGAAGCTCGATTTGATCTTAAAGAGCTACGAAGTAGTGGAGCAGTTGCATTTGTAATTACAGATGTGCACACTTGACATGTACACGCACTGCGTGTATAATGTAAAGCATGATTAAGAGTTTTGGCGATAAAGAAACGGAAATATGGATATGATGATTAAAACACCCACAATTGGAGAAATATTGCTTGAGGAATTTATGGCACCAAATGGAATTTCCGCATATAAGCTAGCAAAGGAAATAAGTGTTCCTACATCTAGAATACAGGACATTCTTCACGGCCGAAGAAAAATGACAGCAGACACCTCTGTCCGCCTGGGCATCTATTTTGGGGTGTCGGAAAATTACTTTTTGAGAATGCAAGAGGACATTGACATTAGGGAAGTGAAAGAGAACTATAGGGTAGAGCTTAGCCGAATCAAAAAGTGCCAGATGGCTTAGGTAAAAATGATAGTAGAATAAGTGAATACGAAAATAAAAAAGGCTGCATCGATTTGTTCTACCGGTGCAGCCTTTTATGATTCATTCTCCAATGGCTTATTCCTCCTAATTCTATTAACTGATTCTTGTACATCTTCCATGAACCTATCCTTGCATCTTTTACTCATAACCTTTGGGATCTGGCCTTGCCAATCTCTTTCATCAACTGTGTTATGTCTGCTGATAAATCCTTGAATGATGGATTTTTCTACTTAGTCTGGTGGTTTGTTCCTGCCTTTCTTAATATCGTTTGGGGTAGATCGTTAACTTTCTGGTGGTCCGTACCTCCTTGTGTTTTCTTGTTGTCGTTCCTTGTTTGTAATTGTATATTAACAGATAGATTTATATTTGTCAATAAGTAAATTGAAAATAATTTAAAAACACATAAATAGTCAGACAATAATAAGGTGAGAAATGAATTATAATAAGGATATGAGCAGCAAATATGGAATAGGGGACAGGAAAAAATGAAAGTACTAATCATCAACGGAAGCCCAAGAGAGGGCGGAAACACCGCTCTTGCGGTTAAGGAAATGGAACAGGTATTTACAACCGAAGGCATCGAGGTAGAGATACTTCAAGTCGGAAACCAAGCAATTCGCGGATGCGTAGCTTGTGGGAAGTGTAGCGAATTGGGTCAGTGTGTATTTGACGATGCAGTCAATGAAGCTGCACGCATCCTAAAGGAAGCAGATGGATTGGTTCTTGCGACCCCAGTATATTATGCATCGGCCAATGCAACGCTGATTGCCTTATTAGACCGCCTATTCTACAGCGCCAACTTCGATATGTCTATGAAGGTAGGAGCTAGCGTCGTATGCGCAAGACGTGGTGGATGCTCGGCAACATTCGATGAGTTGAATAAGTACTTTACTATCTCAAATATGCCAATCGCTTCCAGCCAGTATTGGAACTCTATTCATGGAGGAAGCAAAGGCGAAGCAGAAATGGACGAAGAAGGAAAACAGATCATGCGAACCCTGGCAAGAAATATGTCCTTCTTAATGAAGAGTATTGCTCTTGGCAAAAAGGAATATGGTCTTCCAGAAAAAGAGCCACATGTGTGGACCAATTTCATCTAATATTATGAGGTAACCCAATGAACAACCAGAATAGTTTTATGGCAAAATTCCAAGCCGCAATGATGCAGGATCTAAAGTCCGTGATGGACGTAAACGCAGAACCATACAAGAAGCTCATGGCCTACTATCAGTGCGCGATATACGAGATCGAGACCAAATTCCGCGTGCTCAACGAAGAATTCTCCCTGGCTCATGACCGCAATCCAATTGAAAACATCAAGACACGCCTCAAATCGATAGACTCCATTGTAGAAAAAATGCAGCGCAAAAATGTGCCACTCTCTGCAGAGAATATCGAGAAAGAATTAAACGATGTCGCAGGAGTACGAATCATCTGTACCTTCATTGAAGACATCTATCACCTAGCGGAATGCCTGCTCGACCAGGATGATGTTACGCTGATAGAGCGCAAGGATTACATCGAAAATCCAAAGCCATCGGGCTACCGGTCGCTCCATCTCATCGTCGAGGTGCCAATCTTTTTGGAAAATGAAAAGCGCCCAATGCGCGTCGAGGTCCAGTTAAGAACCATTTCCATGAACTTCTGGGCATCCCTGGAGCACCAGCTCCGATACAAAAAGGAGATTCCACAATCAGAGCGCGAATCTATTGCCGCAGAACTAAGAGCCTGCGCAGATGAAAATGCACAGCTCGATCAAAGAATGCAGGCAGTTCGAAAACAGATAGAGCAATTCCAAACGGAGGAAGACACCCAGTCTTCACTTATGAAGTTGTTCGGAATAACACCAAATTAAAAAACGATGCAAAAGGCAGTCCGCAAGGACTGCCTTTATCGCTTTTAAAGAAATGGAACCATATAAACAGGAATATAATTTATGCCATTTTCCCATTTGTAGTCTTTGGTATGAACAACATATTTTTCGCCAACACGATTGCTGAATTTGTCACAAAACAAATCTAGGGATTTGTGTCCCCTATAGTTGCCTGATTTAATCTCAAGAGGACAGATTTTGTCACCTTTTGAAATTAGAAAGTCAATTTCATAAAGATGATTCGAGGTCTCACTAGCTAATGTGTAATAAAAGAGATTATTACCTTTTGCAACTAGCATTTGAGCAACTACATTTTCATATATGTAACCAAGATTAGTTGGCAATTTATCAGAAAGGAGCTTATTATAGATTACATTTTCGGTATAATGCTTGTCTTTGAAGACAAGTGTGATAAATAGCCCGATATCAGAAGTAAAGAGCTTATAACGTCCGGCATCCTTCTCAAGGGACATACCAACGGATGGATTGTTTGCATGGTAAGCAATGTTTACGGTATATGAACTGAGCATATCAGGAATCAAATCGCGAATCTGACCAGACCGAGTACCTTCTTTAGCAGTCGCTAGAACATAGCGTGAGGCATTGCTGCTTAGGTTGGCGGGAATAGCATCAAATATATCTCCGGCAAGACCTGCAGAATTAATTTTTACAAAATCCTCCTCATAAAGTTCAATAATTGCTCGTTTTGTATCGTCTACCGATTGGAGGTTATTCTTGGCAAGGTAGGTCTCAATAGCTTGCGGCATGCCACCAATCAGCATATAAAGCCTAAATTTGCGCATGAGATCTCTGTGCATTGCATTTCCGGCAGGCTTTTTTGTGCTCATAAGCATTTTGATAGTATCAGCTGTTATTTCATCACCTACTGCCCAGAGGAATTCTTCAAAGTCCATAGGATACATTGAGATTTTGTGCTCTTCGCTAGGGATTAGAATATCTTTTGTATTCTTCTTAATTGATATAAGCGAACCTGTTTCAATGTATTTATATCTTCCATCAGCGACAAGGTACTTTATGGCCTGTCTAGCCTTTGGAAGTAATTGAACCTCATCAAAGATGATTACTGATTCGTTTTCATATAGTTTTTTCCCTGTGAGCTGCTGAAGCTGTAAAAAGAAAAAGTCTAAATTATAGGTATCGTCAAACAGCTTTATAATATCATCGCTAGTATGAGCAAAGTCTATTAGGATATACGATTTAAACTCATTTTTTGCGAATTCTTCAGCAATTGTGGATTTCCCGATACGTCGGGCCCCTTTAATTAAGAGTGCATTATGGTCACTTTTATTTAGTTTCCAGTCAAGAATTTCATTGTATATCTTTCTTTTGAAAACAGTCTTAGCCATGGAAAAAACCTCTCTTTCAAAATCAATATAGCGCAAATCCCCGTTCGTGTAAATAGAAAAATAGCGCAAATCCCCGTTCGTCAGATGGCGAAACACACGCAAATCCCCGTTCGTAAGATGGCAAAACATACGCAAATCCCCGTTCACGTGAAAAATGAAGCTGACGCTCGCAGATGGTGAAGGAAATCTATGAACCAATCGTAAAGGCAATTGATAGGGAATACACGGTTGTAGTGGAATTTAGATAGTTGAATATAACGAAGGCAAAGGGCAGTCCGTAAGGGCTGCCTTTGTATTATGCTTGAGGCTTTGCCTCATTCTTTTCTCTAAAAATAGTTCTAAAAATAAGTCTTACCAATGGGCCACAGTAAAATAACTGATACATGAGCGCCATTGGAAAATTTAAAGCCCATGTCTGTATCCATGTCGCAAAATCCTTCGTATCCTTGAATAAAATTGTAGCAACAAGGCTCATAATTGGGCACATAATACAGCAAATACAGATAGAAATTGCATATGTAATAAACTGAGGTCTATCATCTGGTCTCATCACCTTGAATGCCAGCATTGCAGCAAGCTTACTTACAAGGAAAAACTCAAGCACAAATGCGATTGGCACCATAATTGGGAGCTCATGGAGTGCGATGAGAAACGCTTCATTGGTAAGTCCTCCCATGTTGAGCGCTACATTGTAGACAACCATTCCATAGACCATAATCGTGGCCATCATAATCGTAAATATAACATCTTGAAATTTGTTTTTTGGCATAAAAAATCCTCCTTAATGATAATAGTATGTGTTGTTCGTTATCATCCGGAAGGATTGTGCGTTTCCAATTTAACCATATTTTTTTAGCAAAAGAGATAATACCACAAATTTTGGGTGAGTGTAAGTATTATTTTTAAAACTTGCAATTTGCATGAAAAGAGAGTATTATACACGACATGCGTTATTGAATATCAAAACTATTTCATATCAAGAAATCATTTCAATTTTGATCACGACCAACTCGGTCACAAATTTCGCAAAGTTATTAATTATACCCGAGGATTGTAAAATCAACAGTAAATTATTATATTAGAAGGAGAAAGTCTATGAATATTTCAGGCGGTATTAGTGGTGTAATATCAGATCCACTTTCACCCGAAGCACAGAGACATATCATTAGTGGTGGTATTTGAAAGAAGGTGATTTAATGGTTTATATCTCAGTTGTTGAAGAAGGAAATCGTATAATATTAGATTGCAACAAAGGGACGAAGGAAGGGGAATATTTTCGCCTTGTCATTGATTCTATAACAAAAGCGGTTATAGAAAAACCATTAAATCCAGACATTGATGCAACAGCAGCATACTCACATATCTATATGCTACTAGAATCAGGAGAACCATTGCCAAAGGAAACTGTGGCAGCATGGGGCTAAAAAAGTATAATTAATAACAGAAAAAACGAATCGCGAAATGGCAGTGGCTGTTTCGCGATTTTTTGGAAAAATAAGTATGGGCGGCTCGATGGAGCCGCCCTTTTTCACAATTTTAGTGAAAAAATGATAGTTGCGAGATAAAAAATCACTAAATTTTGAAAAAACAGTGATTTTTTTAAAATAAGTGATCGCCTACGAAAACATCATATATTCTTTGATAGCGGTATCCCTTCTTCATAATTGTGGAATCAGGAACAATTATACCAAGATCCAATAATTGTTTTAAAACATTGGCAACAACATTAATGGATACGCCAGATAATTCTTGTACTTCTTTTTGTGTGAATACAATCTGCTTCATCAAAACGGGCATGATACGATAGATAGAGTTGCCCTTAATCGATTTGATAGCATGCATGTCTTCATGGTAAATTGATTTAATCTGGTCAATTTTACGGATATAGGCACTGCATTGATCGATTATGCACTGAAGGAAAAATTTTATATATCCAGAGACATTGCCCTTACGGCACTCCATAAGATTACGCTGGTAGGAAGGCTTGTATAACTCGAGGATTTCCGACATATACAAGATAGGCGCACTCTCATCAAGCATAGCCATTTGTACTGGAATCAAAGCTCTTCCGAGTCGCCCATTGCCGTCTTTGTATGCGTGTATGGTCTCAAATTGCATATGAGAAAGAGCGACGTTGATAAGTAAGGGATCTATGAAAGCGTTATTCATGTAATCATAAAGATTAATTAGTAGACCATACACTTCCTCTGGAATAGGAGGAATAAAGGTAGCTCCCTCAATTGTACATCCACGTGGACCAATCCAATTCTGTGTTGTACGAATTTGACCTGGTGCGCGGTCTGCCCCTCTAACGCTATCGAGAATAATTCTATGCATTTCATTTACAAGTGCATAATCAATAATGCGTCCATCGCACAGTTGTGCATTTGCAAATTCAATTGTTCGCTTTAAATTCTGGATTTCCTTGCTATCATCCGAGGTTTCCATATATTTGAGATAATACATTTCATCCTGCGAGATCTGAGTTCCTTCAATCTGAGTGGATTTGAAACTTTCATTAATGAGGACAGAGTTGAGGAAAAAACTAGAGTCAAATTCCAATGTCTGTAAAAGAGATTTATATTCTCCATATTTTGCGTTGGCCTCAGAGATTAATTTGAGCATTTCCTTATCTATAGAATAATCAAGAGGCATATTTTTTGCCTTATAAGGTTCCATAAAATATTCATCCTTTCATTTTCTAGTGAAATAATAGCATGATTTTTTAAAAAAATCACTAAATTTTGAAAAAACAGTGATTTTGTTGCTGCTAAGTGATTAGCCAAACCCAGGTGTAAAAATATATGCGGGATAATTCCAGTATCTGTACGATAAATGGGACGCGATATGTGATATTTATATAGTCAGAAACAAAGGAAATGCACCAATAAGGAGGATAACAGCATGACATACTATATCACAATCACAGGAATGAATTTCAGAGAAGGCGACGAATTCATGGAAAAAGGAATGGAAGTCACACTAGAGAAAGAGCCAGATAATGAGTACGACACAGAAGCGATAAAGGCCACTCTACCAGGAATTGGAAAAATCGGATATGTAGCCAACAGCACAAGAACGCGCATTGGCGATACTTCAAGCGCTGGACGTATCTACGACAAGATTCCAGATACTGCAACAGCTATCGTAAAATACGTGATGCCAGCAGGTGTGGTGTGCGAAGTAGTTGTGGACTAGGATAGGAAAAATGATAGTGCAGCAATTGCACGGAAAGGAGCTCACCATGGCATATTCAGAATTAATCAAGAACTTTGACAACATCAGAAGCTACATGCGTGACTTCTTTATATATGGGTTCAAGACCAGAGAAGAGTATGACAAGAAAAGTGCCAGGAGCTACGATAATGAGCGAAGAAGAATCCAGAGTTATCTCGGAGATCTCGTGACCTTTCATCAGACATCATCCGGGAAAAATGTATTTATCTCGCTAGACGGCAGAAGTGCGACCCATAATCCGCTGTACCAAGCCTTCAAATCAAAGAGCTTCACGAATAAGGATATCACACTGCACTTTATCGTAATGGACATTCTAGCAGATGGAGAAGCGTATACCCTTAAGGAAATGTTGACGCTTATAGACATGGACTACCTCTGTGCATTCGACCACCCTATGAATTTCGATGAGTCAACCTTGCGCAAAAAACTAAAGGAATATGAAGGACTTGGCATCATCAAATCTTACAAGGAAGGGCGAATTGTAAAGTATCACATCGTGTCAGATGGGCTAGAGCTAGAACAATACCGTGACGCAATACGATTCTTCACAGAAGAGAATCCGCTGGGTGTTGTCGGCAGTTACCTAGAGGATAAAATCGGGCCAGCCGAGGAATATCTCTCCTACAAGAACCATTACATAATGAATGCATACGATACCGAGATTATCGAAGCTGTGCTCCTAGGAATTCATGAAAAGCGTGTCATTGATATTGTAAATCTCAGCCGCAACAATGAGGAAAGGCGCTGGCGCGTCATTCCGCTAAAGCTGTATGTCAGTACACAGGGAGGAAGAAACTATCTGCTATGCATGGCGGAACGGGGTAATCAACCACTCTCGTTCCGAATCGATTACATTCAGGAAGTAATCCCAAGAGGAGCATGCAAGGATTATGATAGGCGCCTTGCTGACTTTGAGAATGCGGCGAAGCATATGTGGGGAGTCATATGCAATAAGGGCAGAAAGCTCCAGCATATAGAAATGGATATTCATGTGGGACCAGACGAGGTGCATATCATACGAAGGCTACGAAGAGAGCGACGCTGTGGCGTAATAACGCGAATTGATAGTGAGACTTACCGCTTTTCCGCAGATGTCTTCGATACTTACGAGATGGTGCCATGGATTCGAACCTTTTTCGGAAGAATCAAGGGAGTCAGATGTAGTAACCCAGGTGTAACAGAACAGTTGCGGCTAGATATCGAGAAGATAGCCGATCAATACGGGGTGATGAGATGATTTTTCATGAGATATATGGATGCTATTATAATGCGGTTGCAAAAATGATAAGTCTTGCAGTAGACGGCAGGTTAACCGAGAGCAAAATGAACGAAATCGCATCAGAGTATGCCTTTGAGGAAAGCCTGCTCTCGATTATTCCAGCGCTCAAAAACCAGGATTGGCAGTTGATAGATCATGATTTGGAGACGCCAATTGTGCATAAACCATCTAGACCAATTACTGACTTGGAAAAACGATGGCTCAAAACGATTCTGTTGGATCCAAGAATTGCACTCTTTCAGATTCCAGTAGGGGAATTACAAGGAGTTGAGCCACTGTTTGAGCCAGAAGATATCGTTTATTTTGACCGTTACCAAGATGGAGACCGGTATGACCATCCATCTTATATTGCCAATTTCTATACGATGCAGCAGGCAATCAAAGAGCGACGAAAGGTCAAAATACAATTCTGGACAGCAAGAAGCAAGGAAAGAACTAGCATCTTTTGCCCAATTAAAATCGAGTATTCCGATAAGGAAGACAAGTTCCGCATCTTATGTGCCGGAGAAAGAAATGTAAGAACGATTAATATGGGGCGCGTAATTCAAGCCACGCTACTCGAAGAGCATTTCCCGGCAGAATTATGTCTGCAGACCAGGCAGAGGGAAACACTGATATTTGAACTAACCGATGAGCGAAATGCATTGGAGCGCGCCATGATGAAGTTCGCCCATCATAAAAAGCAGGTGGAGCGCATCTCGGAAAACAAGTATCGAGTAGAGATGGACTATGATGTAGATGATGAGACTGATGTGCTCATACAAATGATGTCATTTGGAAGCTATGTCAAGATATTGGCACCAAGCAAAATGCGAGAAGACCTATGTATACGTATTTCCAAGCAGTTACAGCAAATGGAATGGTAAAGGAATGAGCTAGAAATAGCTCATTCTTTTTTTGCACAAAAACAGTTCGCAACTTTTTTTCCGTGAAAGAAGGCTTTGCGCAAGCTAAGATACAACCATCAGATACACGCAGCAAAACCAAGTCCGCACATTTGAATGCCATATTACGAGAAATCGTGTATGGAGGTCGATAGGGAAGGTATCTGGAAGTAGTAGAGACACGAACAGCAAACACAATATCAGTTGGAAGACTAGGGGTACTCCCCACATGGCCGGAAAGCTATGTTATTGCCCACTAAGGAGGGGTGTCTAGAAAGATGGTGTCTCGTTCATGAGTAAGGAGGAAGTAGACAATGTTACAGCAATTAAAAAACGAATCAAATTTGGGAAAAACTGAGAATGGCGCATTGACTTATGTGTCTACGATGAACCATTGTCTAGATCTCTTTGCGACAGCAGGAGCTCTTCGCCACGCATCAGAGGAGGAAATCGTAAAGCGGTATATGAGGGCATATGCAGAAAGCCCAGATACCGCAATGAAAATTCTTTTCTATGTGAGAGACATTCGCGGTGGACTAGGGGAAAGACGATTCTTCCGTGTAATCCTGAAATATCTTTGCGATAACCACACAGGCTCAGTGATAAAGAATCTCGCGTGGATTGCAGAGTACGGAAGATATGATGATTTCCTTATTCTTATGGATACTCCATGTGAGGAGGCAGCAGTTGCATACTTAAAAAAGCAGCTGGAGCAGGATGTGAGGCATATGCTGGCAGATGAGCATGACATTTCACTGTTAGCCAAGTGGCTTCCATCCGTTAATACAAGCAATCATGATAAGGTTCGTCTAGGAAGGAAGCTTGCCAAGGCCTTTGGCATGTCGGAAAAGGAATACCGTAAGACCTTATCTGCTCTCAGAAAAGAGATTGACATTCTCGAGAATCATCTCAGAGAACTCGACTATACCTTCGATTATGAGAAACAGCCAAGTAAGGCGATGCTTAAGTATCGAAAGGCCTTCTATAAGCATGATCAAAAGCGTTATACGCAATTCCTTAATAAAGTAAATAATCATGAGGCAACAATGCACACAGGAACACTTATGCCATATGAGATTATCCGACCATTCTTCAATTATTGGGGAATGTTAGGTTGTGATATGTCGGAGGAAGAAGCCAAAGCTTTGGATGCGACCTGGTATGCACAGGAAGATTTTGCAGGAGATCAAAATTCGCTTGTAGTAATCGATGGTTCTGGATCAATGTATTGTTCTTTAAATCCTATGCCAGCAACTGTCGCACTGTCGCTCGGTTTATATTTTGCGGAAAAGAATACAGGTGCGTTTGCAAATCACTTTATTACCTTTTCGAGGAGACCACAATTAGTGGAGATAAAGGGGGCAGATTTGCTGACAAAACTGCAGTATATCGCTAGCTATAACGAAGTAGCAGATACCAATCTTCAAGTGGTATTTGAGTTGATTCTGCATGCGGCAGTCAAAAATAATGTGCCACAATCCGAGATGCCAGAAAGAATCTTTATCATATCAGATATGGAATTCAATCGGTGCACGACCGGAGCTGATGAGACTAACTTCGCATATGCCAAGCGCATTTTTGAGGAAGCAGGATATCAGCTGCCAAAGGTAGTCTTCTGGAATGTAGCTAGCCGTGTGCAGCAGCTCCCTGTCACACAAAATGAGCAAGGCGTAACACTTGTTAGTGGCTGTAACGCAAGGCTCTTCCAGCAGGTTCTGTCTGATGCAGTGGATCCATATGCCTTCATGATGGAAGTTGTCGGTTCAGAGCGCTATGAGAAGATTGTAGCGTAGAACAGGAGGTAATAATGTTTGAGATAAAGGGAAAAGTAAACACGGCCATATGCTATGCCTCTGTCGTGGAGAAAGAAGCAATTGGCCAGATAAAAAGGATGTGCGACTTTCCGATGTCGAAAGGTTCCAAGATACGCATTATGCCAGATGTGCATTATGGCAAAGGCTGTACCATCGGAACAACCATGACAATTGTGGATAAAGCAGTTCCAAATGTGGTCGGCGTCGATATCGGGTGTGGGATGTATACGGTAAATCTCGGTCATCAAGAAGTTGACCTGGAAAAATTCGATAGCATAGCGCATGCAATACCACATGGGAATGACGTGTGGAAGGAAAAGAAAGAGGCCTTCGACCTTACACGATTGGCATGCTACGAGAAGTTAGAAGAAGTGGAGCGCCTAGAGCGATCTGTAGGAACGCTAGGAGGCGGTAATCATTTCATCGAAATAGATGTGGCAACAGACGGAACCAAGTATCTGGTCATTCACTCAGGCAGTCGTAACCTTGGCACACAGGTAGCAGAAATCTACCAGCGAAGAGCTATAGAACTCCATCGGGAAGATGAAGATCTTCCAAGGGATCTGTGCTATGTGTATGGGAAGGATTTGGAAGACTATCTGCATGATGTTGAAATCTGTCAGGAATTTGCCCGCCGTAGTCGAGGAAAAATGGCAGAAATACTGCTAGAAGGATGCGGGTTGGCGGGAACGGAAGGATTCCACACCATACATAATTACATCGATACTAAGGAAATGATACTTCGGAAAGGCTCCATTGCAGCGCATAAGGGAGAAAAAGTGCTTATCCCAATCAATATGCGGGATGGAAGTGTTCTTGCAATTGGCAAAGGCAATCCAGAGTGGAATTACTCGGCACCACATGGCGCGGGAAGACGGATGTCTAGAGCGCATGCCAAGTCATCCCTCAGCCTGGAAGAATACAAGAAGACTATGGAAGGAATCTACACGACATGTGTAAGTCCTGCAACCATCGATGAAGCTCCAATGGCATATAAGTCATTGAAAAGCATCATAGGTGATATTCGCGATGCTGTAGATATCATTGAGGTTATAAAACCAATATACAATTTCAAATCAACTAAATAATAATGCCAAAAGCTTCCAAAGTGTCTTGCAGCTGATGGGAATTGTGCGTATAGAAAGAAGGTGATTTAATGGTTTATATCTCAGTTGTTGAAGAAGGAAACCGTATAATATTAGATTGCAACAAAGGGACGAAGGAAGGGGAATATTTTCGCCTTGTCATTGATGCTAAAACAAAAGCGGTTATAGAAAAACCATTAAATCCAGACATTGATGCAACAGCAGCATACTCACATATCTATATGCT
>JAZQQA010000229.1:0-32125 GCA_045628825.1 Agathobacter sp. | reverse complement strand
GAGACTGACGAAGCCACCAGTTGTCTGCCTTAGAACCAGCAAGACGTGTACAGTGAATACGAGACTGCTGTCCAGCACCAATACCGATTGCCTGTCCACCCTTTACGTAGCATACAGAGTTAGACTGTGTATACTTAAGGGTAATCATTGCAATTGCAAGGTCAATCTTAGCCTGCTCAGTGAGCTCTTTTGCATCAGTTACGATGTTATCAAAGAAGTGTTCATCGATGTTAAGCTCGTTACGTCCCTGCTCAAAAGAAACACCAAATACCTGCTTGGTCTCAAGTGGAGCTGGCTCATAATCTGGATCAATCTTGATGACACAGTAGTTGCCCTTCTTCTTTGCGCTTAATACTTCAAGGGCCTCTGGGGTATAACCAGGAGCAATAACACCGTCGGATACCTCTCTCTTAATTACAAGTGCGGTTGAAAGATCGCAGACATCAGAAAGTGAAATGAAATCACCAAAAGATGACATACGGTCAGCGCCTCTTGCACGGATATAAGCATTTGCAAGTGGGGTGAACTCAATATCAAGGTCATCTACCCAATAAATCTTCTTCTCAACATCCGTAAGTGGAAGACCTACTGCTGCACCAGCTGGTGATACATGCTTGAAAGAAGTTGCTGCTGGAAGTCCCGTTGCCTTCTTAAGCTCACGAACCAACTGCCAACCATTAAAAGCATCCAAAAGATTGATGTAGCCAGCGCGGCCATTTAATACTTCGATTGGAAGTTCTCCCTGCTCCATATAGATACGAGAAGGCTTCTGATTTGGGTTACTTCCATATTTTAATTCATATTCCTGCATGATTTTTCTCCTTATTCTTGAAAAACTGATGGTTATTCATCAAAATTAACAGTTCTTATTGATGATTCTTGTCTCATACTTGCCAGTAGCAATATCAATGAAACGAACAAAAAGAGATACCTTATTGTCCTCATTTAAGTTGGTCCAAACCATATTGGTGAACTCGTCAATGTCTCCATCAATCTCTACCCAAGTAGGTTCACCCTCAAAGCTTGGAAGTGGATTGCCATCTCCCATATAAGTATGGATGATACGTCCCTGACCAGCCTTTGGATTAGAGTAAGCAAAGGTATAGCGATTGCAAGAATCTCCATCTCCGTTGTTGCTCTTAAGAATAGACATTGCATAGTTGAAGGTACCATCTTCAATATGCATGATACCAGAAATTCTTGGAGTGTAGTTTGGTTCATCTGGCTCGAACTCACGGGTGCGAAGTGACTGTTCAAAGGTCATCTGCTTGTCCATAAGCTCATAGATGGTATCTGTCTGATCACCGTTGGTAACGATGGTCTTATTGCCAAGTACGCGAACTGGAGCATAGATAATAAGACTTGGATCCTCAAGCTTAGAAGGATCAAATGCCTCTGTGCGAATGCCCTCACCGTCTTCAACAAATACACGGTTGCGGCTGTTTGAGCTACGGCCCATGATAAAGTAAGCAGTAACTGCCTTGCTTCCGTCCTTTGAACGTCCAATAACGATTCCTCTTCCTGGATAGCTTGTGCTAGATAACTCTGTTGCAAGTGATTGCATCTGCATAATTTTTTCCTCCTAAAAATGTGAATAATATAACAAAAGCCGCCCATTCTGGGCCTTAAGGCGCCCAGACGGTCGGCATTGAATACGTTATACTTCATGTGGTTATTTCCACTTCCGTCAGTCATATAACTACATTTATTTAATCATGGTCTACCTCAAAAGTCAATAATAAGCACGATTAAATTATCTTCACGCATCTATTAGTATAACTAATTACTCATTTTCTGCTCCAAACTAGGAAAGCAATGCTGCACATGCATCCTCTGCCATTTTCTTCACAGACGCAGGATCTTTGATGCACTCAAATACAAGTATAATTTCGTCATCCTCGACTTCCGGCTGATCATTGATAAAGACAAGGGAACCATATCCATCCTTCCCATCCTCAATTTCCATATGGGTATATTTCTTCAGACTGCCTGCTAACAGCTCATCTGCATCCCCTTTATGCACAAGCACACGTAAATTGGTCAGGCAGTACTCATCTTTTTCACGCAGTTTGTCCAAGCCGCCCTTTTTGTTGCGAATACTATTGATGGTCAAAAGTAAAAACAGACCAATAAAAAGAATTCCAAGTATCGGTCCAACAATACCCATAACACCTGAAAATGCATGGCTTACAATCATCCAAACAAACAGTGCAATCATAATCACACAAAAGAACAATGCGACGATGTCATCCTTAATGCTTTGATTGTCCTTGCCTGCGACCGGCTTTCCTAAATATAATATTTGTTCCCCATCTATCAACTCAAACTGAAAACTATACATGCATTGTCACCTGTTCCTTTGCCTTATTTCGTGCTTCCTTTGCAATTTTAAGCACTGCCTTTGGATCACGGATGCACTCAAATCCAATCAGCAGACGATCCGATGCATCCTGGCTTTTCATCTTCACCAAATATGCCACCTGTTCCTTCTCTGTTGCTCCATCCGACACTGACTGATAAAAAGTGATGGAACCATATCCATCCTTTTCATCATATACTTCCATATGGTCAAAATTGGCGATATTCCCATAGATTAATGCATCCTTCTTTGACTCATACTTAAGCAGGCGCTGGTTGGTAATGCAATAAAAATCATCAAGAACATCTCGATCCCTTTTGTATTTCTTGTTGAAGATACTGTATCCACATACCGCAACAAAAATACCTACTGCCACAAAAAATGGAAGTGTCGGTATAATCGCCAATACGCCAGACTCTTCCCAATCTCTTGCAATTCCAAAAACGAGAAGTGCAGTTACAAATGCACAAAATCCAAGGACCAAAAGTTCTCCCGTAATGCTCTTGCTCCCTTTTCCAGGAACCGGTGTCCCCTCATAAAGGATTACCTCATCATCCATTAATACATCTTCAAAACGAAACATAAACTCTCCCTTTCCAATCGGTTTTCTCACAAACCTTAATTAGTATAGCACAAATTAAAAAACAGGCACTCGTACTTGAGTACCTGTTTCTCTTATATTATGTTTCTAGTATTTAAATCTTAAATTCGGCAACTGCAACTTCTAGACGCTTCATATCATCGCGAAGCTTCTGTGCCTCTGTCTCAAGACTAGTTGTACTACTAATCTGCTCATTCAGTGTATCCTTCACTTCGTCTGCAGCCTGCATGGTCTCGTGTGACAAATCACCAATCTGCTTTACGGTCTTAACCGCTTCATGGCGTCTTTGATTCATCTCATCGATTTCTCTTGTCAACTCACGCATCTGCTCTTCCATGGCTTCCATGACACCGCCAATTTTCTGGAATGCGGCCTCTGTATTCTTCGCGCTGATTAGCTGTGCGCTTACAATTTCTTCCGCTGCCTTTGACTTATTTCTTGCTGCAGATGAGTATACACGAACCTCCTCGATTACCTCTTGAATGGTACGAGCGGTTGCTGCAGAATCGTCTGCAAGCTTACGAATCTCCTCTGCTACGACGGAGAAGCCTCTACCATGCTCTCCCGCTCTTGCAGCTTCGATAGAAGCATTCAAGGAAAGAAGATTGGTCTGCTCTGCAATGTTTTGAATATTTTCAACGAATTTTTCGATATCCTCCAGTTTCACACCAAGCTGCGCAACCTGATCCTGTACATCGTCTGTTGCCTGCTGTGTTTCTTCTGACTGTCGAAGCATATCGTCTACAATACTCATACCTCCACGAGACAACTGCTCTGACTCCTGGATGACATGCTCCATCTCCATAACCTTACCAGATACACGCTTAATATCTCCAGATAATTCCTCCATCTGATCAATACAAGCATTTACCTGATCGTCTTCTGTCTGAATGGTATCTACGATTTCACCAATACGCTGACCCATCTGTGTAACGGCTGCACTTACTTCAAGGCTGGCCATCTCTACCTGCTCACCACTGTGTGATACGCGCACGATCATATCCTTTACCGTAACAATCAGACGGCGCATACGGTCAATGGTAGTAAAAATTGCCGACTGCAATTTGCCAAACTCATTCTTGGTTTTCTCAGAAACCTTCTCATCATCGCCCTGAACCAATTCACCCTGAGCAACACGGTCCAGACGCTTTACGCTACCCTTAATATTGACAGAAATACTTCTAGTCAGTACAAGACTGATGAGTACCGCAATGACTACGGCTGCAATAACCAGAAGAATGGTCAACATTCGAATTCCATCTGCACCAGCAGTAATGACCTTGGTTGGTACCAATGCACATACATAGCCTTCCAAAGTATCAATTGGATATGCCATGAAATAGTAGTTCTTACCATCCCATTTTACATACTGTGCAGTATAATTTTCCTCTTCCGCATCGCTATCTGCGATAGAAGCTACATACTCTTGGAAAAATGCTGATTCGGCAATACTACCAAGCTCTCCAACGGTGATTTCTTTGTCTCCAACAACAAAGGCCACCTGGCTTCCTTCTCCGAAATCAAGCTTACTAAGCAAGTCATAAATTGCATCATAATTCACATCAATGAGTACGAGAGAATGAATTCCACCGCTTGAGATACGCTTACTGCAATACAGTGCATAATCATCTGCGGTCATGCCAACCTGCTGATCCAAAAATGGATGGCTGGTTCCCCAATGAATTTCATCATTTTCCAGCATTACACCATCTTCAGATGCCTTAATCTCATCAATGATACTCTTATCACCCGATACAATCTTACTGGTTGTTGGTGACAAATTCTTTGAGGTAATGAACTGCTCCTCTTCCACTGGAAAAATGAAAATATCATCGATAATGGAATTGCTAATTTGCTTTACATTGATGGAAGTCTGAATAGTCGTTCTCGCAGTATCCTGCTGACCTGACTTTCCAACGAATCCACCTGCTCCATAGGATTTTACCGTGTTATCCTGTACCAATTCGCTCAGGTTGTTCTGCACAGTACGGAAGGAATCATCAAGAGATGATGTTGTCATACTAAGTGCATTCATAGAAGATGTGGTGTAGGTCTCGGTCAGACTTCGCGATGCACTTCTTGAAGCTGTGCTACCAACCATGATGATGAACAGCACCGGAATCATAAATCCCACAATCAGCTGCAAACGGATGGAGGTTTTGTTACCAATCACTTTCTTCATATTTCGTTCCCCTCATTTCTGCCTTCCCTATGGAAAAGCGATTTTGTTCTACATGTCCCTTTATACTTAATAGAAACACTTATCTATAAAACACTATATAAGAAGCGTGTTCCCTTACATAAGTAACTATTTATCACTTTGGTGTCATATTTTTAGTTCCTTAGAACCAAAAAAGCAGATGCTTACGCATCTGCCTTCTCATCTTTCTTTTTTCCTCGGAATACAAATAACTTACTAAATACATAATTTAACACCAACACAATAAACTGAATTAAAAACTTACCTAGAAAATCATTCATATGTATGACTTCAGCGAAGAACCACACCCCACCGACTTCGATTACCATGGTGGATGCTCTCGCGCCAAAGAATTTTGCAATTTCTACTACCTTTGGAATAAATCCATGTACCTTGGATTCAAATACCCAGGTGGAATTTGTAATATAGGCAAATATAATAGCAATCATGATAGAAAGCCAGTTTGCCAGATTCAAATTCATCCTGGTAAATGTTCTTAAAAGGAAATAGGAGCCTAAATTAACAAGTGTTGCACATCCACCAAAGAAGATATACTTCATGACTGGATTATTCCAACACCAGACTACCAATCCCCAAAATGCCTTAAACAGTTTCTTCATCTTTTCTTGTCTCAATCACTTCCTTGGCAAGATAAATTGGACGATTCTTCACCTCAATATGTACCTTGGCCAGGTATTCTCCGATGATGCCCATAACGGTAAGCTGCATACCACCCAAAAGCAAAATCAATACAATAATGGTTGGATAACCCTGAACAGCCTCTCCAAAGACCAGTTTCTTAACAATAACCACAATCATGTAAATGATAGAAAGGGTTGAAACAGTAAGTCCCATGGAAATCACCATCTTTAATGGCTTGGTTGAAAAGGATACAATTCCTTCAATCGCATAAGCAAAAAGCTTAAAGAAATTCCATGAGGTGGTTCCTGCCTGACGCTCTCTTACTTCATAAGGACGATAGTATACATTGAAACCAACCCATGCAAAAATGCCCTTGGAAAAACGATGGTACTCAGGCATACTCATAATCGCATCTACCATACTTCTTCGTAGGCAGCGGAAATCACTGGCATTGGCCTGCAGTTCTACATCACAAAGCTTATTGGTCCATTTATAGAACTGGCTCTTAAACCAGGTAAGGACTTTTCCTTCCTTGCGAATATCCTGATAAGCAGCTACTCCATCATAATCAGGATTCTCCTCCAAGAATTCCACCATCTCCCTTGCCACCTCAATCGGCTGTTGGAGATCGGCGTCTATGATTACCACATAGTCACCCTTCGCATGCTCAAGTCCTGCAAAAAGACCTGCTTCCTTGCCAAAATTACGAGAGAAATTGATAATGGACAAATTGTCCTTCTTCTCTCCTGCAATGGCACGCAATTCCTTCATGGTATTGTCCTTACTTCCATCATTGATAAAGACAATTTCGTATTCAATTCCCGCAAAGATTTCTCTTGCCTGTCTTGCGAACTCTCTTACATTTCCTTCCTCATTATAACAAGGAACTACGAGTGATACCATACTTAAACCTCTTAATTTAAGGATTTTTAGTTCTTAAATGAATGAATTGGGGCTGGAATTCTACCACCACGGTTAATAAAGTCTGCACATGAGAACTTATTGACCGGCATAATTGGAGCATATCCAAACAATCCACCGAACTCTACTGTCTCGCCAACGCCCTTTCCAATCACTGGAATCAAACGGCAAGCGGTTGTCTTTTGATTTACCATACCAAGAGCCATTTCGTCTGCAATGATACCAGAAATGGTTGTTGCTGGTGTATCCCCAGGAATAGCAATCATATCAAGACCTACAGAACATACACAGGTCATTGCCTCAAGCTTCACAAGGGTAATTGCACCAGCTTCTACTGCATTAATCATTCCCTGATCCTCGGAAACAGGAATGAATGCGCCTGACAATCCACCAACATAAGAAGAAGCCATAACGCCGCCCTTCTTGACCTGATCATTTAACATTGCAAGAGCTGCTGTTGTACCAGGAGCACCTGCATATTCCAAACCAATTTCACAAAGAATATCTGCAACACTGTCGCCCACTGCTGGAGTTGGAGCAAGGGATAAATCCACAATACCAAATGGAATGCCAAGACGCTTTGATGCCTCATGTGCAACCATCTGTCCAACACGGGTAACCTTGAATGCGGTCTTCTTGATGGTTTCGCAAAGAACCTCAAAGCTTTCGCCACGCACTGCCTCAAGGGCTGTCTTTACAACACCAGGACCAGATACACCGACATTGATAATCGCGTCTGCCTCTGTTACACCATGGAATGCACCTGCCATGAATGGGTTATCATCTGGGGCATTACAGAATACAACAAGCTTCATACAATCTACAGAATCTCTGTCCTTTGACTGTTCTGCAATCTCAAGAAGAATCTCACCCATAAGCTTAACGCCATCCATGTTGATACCAATCTTGGTAGAAGCAAGGTTGACAGAACTACATACACGCTCTGTACGACCAAGTGCCATAGGAATAGAACGGATGAGAAGCTCATCTGCCTTGGTCATTCCCTTGGTCACAAGGGCTGAGTAACCGCCAATTAAATTGACACCTACTGCCTTAGCTGCACGATCCATCGTATCTGCAATGGTCGCAAAGTCTTCTGGGGTCTTACAAGCACTACCACCAACAAGAGCAATCGGCGTAACTGAGATACGCTTATTTACGATTGGAATACCAAATTCCTTCTCAATAGCCTCTCCTGTTGCTGCAAGATCCTTTGCAACGGTAGTAATCTTGTTATAGATATTTTCATTTAATTTCTTAAGATCTGAATCAATACAATCTAAAAGGCTGATACCGATGGTAATGGTACGAACATCCAGGTTTTCCTTCTCGATCATCTCATTGGTTTCAATTACTTCACCAATATTAATCATGATATTTCCTCCTTTACGATGTCGCCCAATTAGATACGATGCATCTGCTCAAAAATTTCTGCTCTCTGGCACTTAATGGAAACACCAATTTCCTCACCTAAAGCAACCAGCTGCTCTGAAACCTCTGCAAACTGCTTGTTGGCTGCTGCCATATCTACAATCATCATCATGTTGAAGAATCCCGATACGATGGTCTGCGAAATGTCTAATACATTTACGCCACTTTCTGAAAGATAAGTACATACCTTTGCAATGATACCAACTGTATCCTTACCAACTACTGTGATGATTACCTTGTCCATTGATTTTTCCATTGTTTTCTCCTTCTATAACTATGTATCTTTTATTAACCTACCTGAATTCTTGGTGAAGTCTGTCCACGTCTTGCCACAGAAATACGGAAGTCTTCTGCCTTATAAGGGTTATCCCCCATGGTCACTTCCATACGAACAGTCTCATAAGCCAAATCCGGGTAATTGTTTTCACCACTCAGATGTCCCAGCATAATGTTGTCTAAATTGTCATGGAGAAGCTCGCAAAGGAGCTGTCCGCTTCTCTCATTGGATAAATGTCCATAGTCCCCAAGAATACGCTGTTTCAAAGGGTATGGGTATGGTCCAGTCTGTAGCATACGCACATCATGATTCGACTCAAGAAGCAGGCCATGTAGGCCCTGCAAATTCTCGATGATATTGGCATCATAGGTACCAAGGTCTGTCATAACCGCCATATGCTCTCTTCCATTGGTAAAACGATATGCGACTGGATCTGCTGCATCGTGACTGACATGAATTGGATGAAAGGTCATATCTCCAATCATAAAATCCACTTCAGGTGTTATCTCATGAAAAAGTGATCGGTCAATGGGTCCAATCCACTTCTTCCCCAAGCTCGTATAGTAAGCTTCCTTGTCATAAATCGCCTGTATCGTGGCACTTGTAGCATACAAAGGAACCCCTAGCTTTCTTGCCATAACGCCAAGTCCAGCTACATGGTCCGCATGCTCATGCGTAACCAAAATCCCCTCGATATCAGAAGAGGTGTACCCAAACTCATTGAGTCCTGCCTCTACACGCTTTCCACTCAAGCCTACATCAATCAACACATGGGTACGATCTGTTCCCACACATATGCAGTTGCCATCACTACCGCTTGCAACACTGCAAATTTCTAACATTTCTACTGCTCATCCCAGTACAGGTCAATCTTATCTCCATCCTGGATCATCTCTGTGTACTGAGCATCCCTTCCATTCAGCATGGTCTTAATTGCACGACCACCGCCTGCATTAAGGTCAAAGGTAATGCGATCAAAAATATCTACGAAAATATAATTATCTTTTCCAAAAAGCTCTACACGCTCACCATTTACCAAAACGGTAACCACACGTCCTGGTGCTGTTGCAGGAGCCTCTGTGCCTGGCTGCGCTGCTACATCCTTAGCGGCATTGACTCTTTCTTCTGTCTCTACCTCTTCGGTCTTAGTCTCTTCTACAACTGCTTCCTCTTCCTCAGAAGTTTCCACTGTTGTCTCTTCAGGCGCTTCCTCAGTCGTCTCCTCTACCGATGAAGTATCATCCATTTCTTCTGTTGCATTATATGAGACCTGGTCCTCAGATGCAAGTGGGAAAGCAGATACGGTCCAGTCAATGCTAAAATTCTCATATACTAAGGTCTCTGGAGTTGCTTCACGGTTATTGACAAGAATCTGATGATCCAAATCAATCACAACATCCATAAACTCAGCCACCTGACCTACGGTATAGAAGCCTCTTGTCTCAATGACATCGCCTTCCTTAATCTCATAGGTAGCTGGTTCAAGACTTCCATTGACTTCCACAAACTTTGGACAAGTAACCAGCTTGCCGTTTACAACAAAGCTCATGGTTGAAGAAGAATATTCATCCAACTGTCCAACCGTATATACAGCGTTGCCACCTGCCGTTGACTCGGTAATGGTAATCTCACAATTTGGTTCCAGTGGTGTATTGATATTGGCTGGCTGTCCATTTAAGGTTACAATGGCTGGCTCGCCTGCCTCACCACGCGCAATACGGCTGGTTCCATTGACGGTAAAATTGATTGGCATTCCACGTCTTGGGAACAGGAATTCCTTAGGGAAACCAGCTGTCAAAGCAGCATCTACTATGGTAAGTCGATTGTTATCATATAATTTCAAACGTTCTCCATTAAAGCGAACCATAATGAAGTTGTTCTTTTGATCATAATAATTCAGGCAGATACCAATTGGTGTTACAAGCAGCGGATCCTTCTCGATATCCTCTTGCTGGAAGGTCACTTCTCCAAGTACTTCCTCACCACGAAGGGCTACACGCTCCTGTGGCAAATCCAAATACTTTGCAAGGGTCTCTGTAAATCCATGCACTTTTCCACCGCCACCTACGACGAAGCAGGCACTTACGGTTTTATCCCCATTTAATTCCTTAATCTTGGAAGCCACTTCAGAAGTAATCTTATCTACAACTGGAGCTACAAGATCCCACACCTCTGTTGCAGGAACTGTATGCTCGATTCCCATAATATCCTTGTAGGTTACTTCCTCTTTTACAGTGGAATCAAGCTTAATGCCTTCCGCAGTCTTGAAATCTACCAGATATGCCTGAACAATGACTTCTGTTAACTCATCACCTGCATATGGAATCATACCATAAGCAATGATGCTACCCTCTCTGGTAATGGAAATATCGGAAGTACCAGCTCCTACATCCACGAGGGCAATATTCAACATACGGTAATTCTCTGGAATTGCCACATTGATTGCAGCAATAGGCTCGAGGGTCATGTTCTCAACAGTCATATCTGCCTGTCCAACGGCTGAGTACAAACCATCTACTACGTCCTCTGGAAGGAAGGTAACAATAATATCTTCCCCAATCTTACTTGCCTTATGGCCTTCCAAGCTTATGAAAAGTTCCTCATTCAAGTAATACTTCATAACGGAGTAACCAACACAATAGAACTTGTACTTGGTATCATTCTCACCCTTTAAAATATCCTGTGCCTATTCTACACCAAGAAGATGCAAGGTATGAAGATCCTCATCGGTAACGACGCTCTCTTCTGGATATTCATACTCGATATGCGTGGTCACTGTCTTAAGCATACGACCAGCGGCAGCGATACATACTTCATTCAATGGCTCGCGCACCTGCTTTTCCAACTCATCACGTACAATTCCAATGGTACGTGCAACACGGCCAATATCATGAATCTGTCCATCAAGCATCGAACGAGTCTCATGCTGTCTTATATGCTGTGCAAGGACGATAAATTCTCCATCCTCTGTCTTATATCCCACGGTTCCAACAACATTACGTGTTCCAATATCAAGACCAAATACATTATTGCTCATTTGCTTTTCTCCTCAATGCTTGCTCTATTTGTTCGAAGGCTTTTTCCTTCGTGTCATTGTTATCAATTACCTCTTTGCAGGCAGCCCGATAAGCCTCTTCCGTAAGCTGACTTGCAAAAATCTGGTCTATTTTTTCATCCGAATAACCACGACTTTCCTTAAGCCTTACCCTTCTATGGTCTTCGTCTGTATAAATGTACCACAGTTCATCACAAATTGTATCATAATGTTCTTCTATAAGCAAAGCCGCTTCCAGAAAAAGAAAGGTTAATTTCCCCTTTTCTTTTTCCAATTTCCACTGATTAATGACATATTGCTTAACCGCAGGATGCACAATGGCATTCATTGCATCTCGCTTTGCATCGTCTGAAAAAATGACCCTAGCCAGTTGCTCCTTGTTGAAGTGCCCATCTGGTAGGTAGATTTCTTCCTCTTGGAACTGGTTCCGAATGGCCTTGTAACAATCCGTCCCTGGCTCCATGAGAAGGTGCGCAATCTCATCTGCAAGCATGACACGCACCTGTTCTTTTTGTGATAAATACGAAAGGATTGCGGACTTACCAGCCCCAACGCCACCTGTAATTCCAATAAAATGCATAGTTCTCCTTAATGCGCATCATACCAATTGTCGCCCACTTCTGTTCCAACCTCCATGGAAACAGACAAATCACAAGCCGATTGCATCTCCTTTTCCAGAAGCGCAATCACAGTATCTTGCTCTTCCCTTCGCGTCTCAATCAAAAGCTCATCGTGTACCTGCAAAATCAATCTCGACTTCAATCCCTCTGCAATCAGCTTGTCGTGTACACGAATCATTGCAATTTTGATAATATCTGCAGCGGTTCCCTGAATTGGAGAATTCATGGCAATACGTTCACCAAACTGCCGCTGCATGAAATTGCTGGAAGCAAGCTCTGGAATCGGACGAATACGACCATACATGGTCACAATCTGGCCAGACTCCTTTGCATCTGCAACCGTCTTATCCAAAAAGCCTTTGATTTTTGGATAGGTTGCAAAATAGGAATCAATATACTCCTGTGCTTCCTTCTTGCTGATATCCAAGTCCTGTGACAATCCAAATGCACTAATACCATATACAATTCCGAAGTTAACTGCCTTGGCATTGCGCCTTTGTAAATCACTCACCTCATCAAATGGCACATGGAATACCTGAGAGGCGGTCGTTCTATGAATATCCTTACCCTCACGGAAAGCAGAAATAAGCATTGGATCATCTGCCATATGCGCAAGCACACGAAGCTCGATCTGCGAATAGTCAGAATCCACAAACACATTGCCATCCATCGGATGGAATACTTTACGAATCAGTTTGCCCAGTTCAATTCGAATTGGAATATTCTGCAAATTTGGATCCGTACTACTGAGTCGACCGGTTGCAGTTATGGTCTGATTGAAGGTGGTATGAATCTTACCATCCTCTTTTACAAAAGCAAGGAGTCCATCTGCATAGGTAGACTTTAATTTGGTCAACTGACGGTATTCCAAAATGTCTGCTACAATTGGGAATTCTCCTGCCATTTTCTCCAACACATCTGCTGAGGTGGAATAACCCGTCTTGGTCTTCTTTCCGCCAGGCAATTCCAGCTTCTCAAACAGAATTACGCCCAGCTGCTTTGGGGAATTGATGTTAAACTCTTCGCCCGCCTGTGCATAGATCTTCTTTTCCAGCTCTGCAATGGAAACAGCAAGTCCCTCTCCATATTCCTTCAAAGCGGAAGCATCCATGCAGATGCCTTCTTTCTCCATATCAGCAAGCACGAATACCAGTGGCATCTCGATTTCCGCAAAGAGCTTTGCCATGCCCTTTTCTTCCAGTGCCTGCATCAATACTGCTTTACACTTATAAGCCACAAACGCCTGATAGCACATCCACTTCATACAAAGTGTAGCATCCTGCTGCATCGCATCCATTACAGACAGTTTTCCCATAATATCTTCCTTGCTTGGAACAAGCATTCCAAGATAGTCCTTGGCTACCCCATCATATGGATATTCTGCCAACAAAGGATTGAGCAGATATGCAGCAATCGCCCCATCGAAAAATTGATGGCGCATCTCATCCGTACATTCCTGTAAAAATGGGAAGTAGGTAATCCATGGTTTTAAATTCAGTGCAGAGAAGCCACCTACATGTGCCTTTGTCTCCTCAACCAAATAGTCAGAGGTAAGGTTGTCTCCTGTCTGGAAGAAGTAGATATCCTCCTCTCCAAAGGCAATCGCCATACCACAAAAAGCATTGACTTCCACTGGTGCAAACAAGCTCATCTGTCCGCCAGCTTCCACTGCTTCTGCTCCAGGAGTCTTCTCAAGGATGGAAAATCCAACTTCCCTTCCTTGTGCCTTCTGCCAGATCTTCCCCGCCTCCTTACCATCGGTTACCAGGGTAAAATGCTCTTCCACATTGGCCTTTGGTGCCTCAACCGTAAATCTCGGAAGCAAATTCTTAAACTCCCACTTCTTACAAAGCAGGTATGCATCCTCGGTATACAAATCCTGAATAGAAGAAAGCTTTGCCTGGGCAAAATCATAGGATACTGGTGCATCCATAACTGGCGCATCCGTGATAATGGTTGCAAGGGTCTTACTCATAACCGCCTGCTCCCAGAACTCCACGATATTCTTTCCTGCACGTGGTGGCTTTACCACATCTGCGTGGGCATGTACTTCCTCGATGCTTCCGTACTCTGCAATCAGTGCAGACGCTGTTTTTTCTCCAATACCAGGAACGCCTGGAATATTATCCGAAGTATCTCCCATCAACGCCTTCACATCAATGAATTCCTTAGGGGTTACCAGATAACGCTCCTTCACATCCTTGGTATTATAGTTTTCAATTTCAGTTCCTGTTTTCTTGGTCTTTGGAATACGAATCATGACATGGTCGGTTGCCAACTGTAAGAGATCACGGTCTCCAGATACCACTGCAACATCCATGCCTTTTTTCTCACCCAAAACAGATAGGGTACCAAGCACATCATCGGCTTCAAATCCTGGAAATTCTACGATACGAATCCCCATAGCCGTAAGCATTTCTTTGATCATTGGAACCTGCTCGCGAAGCTCTGGATCCATTGGCTTACGGGTCCCCTTATATCCATCAAACATCTCATGACGAAAAGTCGGATGATGCACATCAAAGGCTACCGTCAGATAATCAGGCTTTTCTTCTTCCAAAATCTTAAACATAATATTGAGAAAGCCATAGACCGCATTGGTATGTAAGCCCTCTGAATTGGTCAAATCTGGCAAACCATAATAGGCACGATTTAAAATACTATGTCCATCAATTAATACTAATTTCTCGCTCATGAGATATCTCCTAAACCTACAAGCGGGTGGCATATTTTGCCACCCGGATGTCTTACTAAATTGCTCTTGTGTATTCCTTTAAGAATTCCAAAATCTCTCCGTCAAAGTATGGAGCCATGGTCTTATAAACCATTGCATGGTAATCATTGAGTCTTGCCTTTTCAACACTTGTCATAAGGTCTGGATCAATCGCATCCAAATCCACAGGAACATAGGTCACATTCTCAAAATACATGAACTGACCATATTCATTCTTAACCCCCTTCTGACAAACGAGTTCGTTCTCTGTACGGATACCATACTTGCCTTCGATGTAAATACCTGGCTCATCGGTTGTAACCATACCTGCCTCAAGCACTGCCCCTTCCGAGCGTTCTGGAGACTGTCTCCAACGGAATCCATTTGGTCCTTCATGTACATTCAGTACATATCCAACCCCATGACCAGTACCATGCTTATAATCAAGCTCTGCCTCCCACAGTGGCTCTCTTGCGATAATATCAAGATTGAGTCCACTACAGCCATATAAGAACTTGGTTGCCGCAAGGTTCATATTAGAACGACAAACCCTTGTAAAGTCTGTCTTCATCTCCTGCGTCACAGGACCAAGTGCAAAGGTTCTTGTAATGTCTGTAGTACCTTCATAGTAATGTCCGCCTGAATCCACCAGTAATAATCCTTCTGGTGCAAGTGGAATATCTGTTTCAGGAGTTGCTGCATAGTGCACGATTGCACCGTGAGCAGCATAGCCACAAATGGTATCAAAGCTCAGCTCAATAAAACCATCCTGCTCCCTTCTGAGTTCTTCCAAATAGTCAGACGCAGAAATCTCTGTCATTGGAATCTTTCCAATGTTCTTCTTGAGCCAGTACATGAACTTAATCATGGCAACCGCATCCTTCTTATGAGCTTCACGAATGCCAGCCACCTGTGTCTCATTCTTAATAGACTTCATAAGAACAGAAGGATCTACCTCATTAATGATCTTCACTTCTGCCGGAATATTGTTGCATACGCGATAATTCAAAACACCCTTGTTCATGAGAACAACTTCTGATGCAGCAATTGTCTTCACATAATCATAAAAGCTCTCATATGGACGTGTTGTAATACCATTGGCATCCAAATAAGTGCGAAGTTCCCTTGTTACTACCTGCTCCTGTACAAACCAGATACAAGCATCCTCTTTGATTGCAAGATAAGAAAGAACAACTGGAACATAGCTAATGTCGTTGCCACGCACATTGAGGGTCCATGCAATGTCATACAAAGAAGACTGTAAGTGCAAGGTTGCCCCCTTCTTCTTCATCTCCTCACGCACACGGGTAAGCTTACTCTTTGTACTTTCTCCCACATACTTCTCATCATAAATCCATACTGGCTCTGCTGGCATGGCTGGGCGATCTGTCCAAACCAAATCCACCAAGTCCTCATCTACATACAAAGCGCCGTTCTTTGCTGCTGCAATCTCTGCAAACTTATTGCCTAAGCTATCATTGATCACACGACCATCAAAGCCAATGGTCTCTCCCTCTTTCAGCTTATCTGCAACAAACTCAAGAACCGTTGGTACCCCTTCTTCTCCCATCTTATATAAATCGACGGTGGTTCCCTCAAGCTGCTTACCAGCCTGTAAGAAATATCTTGCATCAGTCCAAAGACCCGCCTCTGTCATCGTAATGACAGCAGTTCCTGCGGAGCCTGTAAACCCAGTAATAAACTTTCTTGCTTTAAAATAATCACCTACGTACTCAGATCCGTGGAAATCGTCTGTAGGTACGATATAAATTGCGATATTACGCTTTTTCATCTCTTGGCGTAATGCCAATAATCTCTCTGGAATCATACTACCTCTTCCTTCTCGTAAAATTTATACTTCATCCTTCATCTGGAAAAACTTGGTATCCAGTTCTGGGTATGAGCGTTTTAGTGAAATTGGCTGTCCACTGCGGTTCAAAAAGCAGTGGCTTGAGGTCGCCTTGGTACGCACCTCTCTTGTCTCTTTATCGTACATAGTGTATTCCAATTCCATCTTAATCCCGTTGTATTTGACAATCTTTGTCTCAATCACAACGGTATCATCAAAATGAACCATGCTGCGATAATCAACCGAAATAGAGAGTACTGGACTGATAAGCTCCATCTCTTCCATCTGTCTGTAGTTGAGGCCAATCTGGTCGAGCAAATCCAAGCGCGCTTCTTCCATCCACTTCACATAATTGGAATGATGAATGATCCCCATTTGGTCTGTCTCATAATATTTTGCATGATGCTCATAAGGACGAATCTCGATTGGATCTGGACTGGTCTGTACCTGCAATTCATCAAATGCCATATTGCACCTCCTGTCGCGGTATTTGTATACATAAAATCCGCAAATTCACCACATAATATTATGCCACATCACCTACGAAAAAACTAGTCTTCCAGCTCGAAAAATAAGTCCTCATAATCACTTTCATCTGCGAATAAAAGATACTCTCCATTCACATATCCCATATACCCATTCTCTACTACATATCCCTTCATAAAATGCTCCTTTCATTCTCTCTCAAGCTATGAAGCACAGGAAAAAATCCTTGCCTTCCTCCGAACTACTTGGAGTATACTGCAGGCCACTGTCCCATAAACCTCCCACAAGCAAAAATAGGCAAAAGAGAAGGGAGTGGCTTTTATTCCACTCCCTCAGATCCTCCCAGAATATCATCGACGGTTGTTCCGAATAATCGGCTTAGCGCGAACAGGTTGTCCACGGTTGGAAGGCTTTCGCCTCTTTGCCACTTGTAAATGGACTGTTCTGACTCAAATCCCATGTATCTGGCGATTTCTTCGACCTTGATTTTTTTCTCTTTGCGGAGCTCCTTAATTCTTGCTCCAACTTTTTTTGTATCGAGTACTGGATATTCCATAACGAACCCCTTTCTATCTGCTCTGTGGCAGGTGCTGTTGTTTTGTTCTTGTATATGTATTATCGCTCCAACGGGGTTCCCAATATATCGCAACAACTGCGTAATAAAAGGGGCTATTCCGCATCTTTTACGGAATAGCCCCTTCTTGTATTCATTATTCTATTCATCCTTTGTAATAACCATATCAAGCGTAAGAAGTGCCTCAATTGCAAGATAAACAAGACATATCGTCCCAAGTACCGGCGGCCTTACGATGGCAAAAGAAAGACATGTCATATAAAGCGCAAAAATTGCAGCTCGCCCATAAAGATTTTTTCCTTTTACCATATATTCCAAGGACGAATAAATCGAAAGTCCAATGGAAATCAAATAGTATATCACAAATTTTTTTATCATTTTTCCCAGCTGCCTCATACTGATACTCCCTTTCTTGCAGAGCTTATGTTCTCACGCAAGTCATCTTGATAGTAAAAGTATGCCCGAGATTCCTGATTCAAACAATAAACTGATAGTTCAGATTTTAAAATCCAGCGGGATGGCACGGTACCAACCGCCATAGCCTGCTTCATATGGTCCAAGCGTCACATAAATATCTCCAGCATCGCCGATAAACCAAGCATAATCCTCTGGCTTGTAGGCCTTAATGGCCTCAACAAGCTCTGGTCCTTCCTCATCGGCATGCTCTGCAACATATTTTTCACTGCATGCAACAATCATATCCTGGGTTTCCTGCGCCGATAAGCCAGACTCCTTTTCAAAGAAATCCACAATGGAAAGGCACTCTCCTGTCTGAGAATCAAAGGTATCGCCATAGAGTGCTGTGTTAGACACTCCTCCCGCATACCAGTCATAGTAGTGAATGACTGCAAAATACCGTTCTGTATTCACAGAGATCGTGGTCGACGAATAATCCATATACACCTCTCCCGCTTCCACGTCGAAACGGCCATATTCATAGTCCCACAAAATATATTCTGCAATTCCTGAGGTTGGAAGCGGCTCCTTACTTCTATCAAAGTATGCATTGATTTTCTTGGCAGCATCTGTATCGCCTGCCACAACCGGATACTCTACAAAAATATATCCAAGGATACGGTCCGAATCCTTGTCTGACACATCCTTTTCCAAGACATTATTGGAATTGGTAAGAATTTGTCCTTGGAAATAGCCTGTGAAATTGTCTTTCACCTCTGTCTTATAATTTGCGATTTCTATGGAATCGTCAATCCAAGTCTCTGTAGGCTCTGTTTCCGCTGTTGTCGCAGACTCTGTTTCCACATTTGCAGCGGTACTCGCAACAGGCTCTGTCGGCGCGTCTCCCCCTTTCCTGCATCCACAGGCAAGAAGTGATACGCCTATAAGTAATAAAACTAGTTTCTTTCTCATCTATAATTCCTCCTACAGTTCCTGCAAACGCGGAATGGGCTATCCACAGGGAGCACCTTTCCACAGTACTTACATCGCAGAATGTATTCCTTTTTATCCTTCGCAAGAAGGCTCATGATGGTATCCTGGGTCTTTTCACGTTCATCCATCAGCCAGAACACATCTGGAATTTTTCCCATTCGCATGGAAAACTGATAGTACAAATCCAACTTCCGATAATAGGACTCATACTTCTGTAAGCCCTTGTATCTTGAATTCTTGTTCGGCTTTTCCAGTTCAATATCTGCCGCGTAATTCATACAATATTCGCCCCACTGGCGGACCAGTTCTGCATCCTTGATGTCAATTGGGCAGGTTACCATACGGTAGAGCATAAAGGCATTCTCAAAGTCTGGAATATAATCTTTTAGCCTTACTGCCTCAGTGTATAAGAATAAGATTTCCTCAATATTAATCTTTTCAAATGGCGCTGGCGTCTCTGCATCCTTCCAAAGCTTTAACACCACGTCCATTGGTGCCTTCATGGACAAAAGCACCTGAGGGAAACCAAGACTTACATTGTAGATTGGCATATCCTCCTTTGCCATCTGCTGGCGCAGGAAATCCAGATGATCCTCATCCAGGGCCGTCACATATCCTGTCTCATAGATTCCAAAGCGACCTGCTCTTCCCGCAATCTGTCGAATTTCAGATACCGTAAGCGGACGATCATTTTTGCCATCATACTTATCGGTCTCCATGAAGACAATACGTCGTACTGGCAGGTTCAGGCCCATTCCAATGGCGTCGGTAGATACGACTACTTTGTGTTCCCCGCTCAGGAACATCTCCATCTGGCGGCGTCTGATCTCAGGAGGGAGACTTCCGTAGATGACACTACATGAAACTCCCACCGCCTCTAATCTTGCTGCCACATCCAGAACTGCCCTCTTAGAAAAAACGATAAATGCGTCCCCATCCATGGCATCGTCTGGGAATGTCATTGGCTTTTCTTCCAATGCAAGGGCTGTCATACGCTCGTAGTGGTTAACTTCATAGGTATCGCCCGTCAGCTGAATCAGGTGCTTTACAACCTCTTCTGCATTTGGACTCATGCACACATGAATTTCCTTGGCGCGCACACCCAAAATAGCTCTGGTCCAGGAATGTCCACGATCCTCATCCGCCACCATCTGTGCCTCGTCGATGACTGCTACATCATACTCTTCATCCAGGTCTAACATCTCTACCGTCGCAGAAATAATATGGCTGTCCTCATCCTCAATACACTCTTGACCAGTCAGCATGGTACATGGCACTCCAGCATCGTGCATTCGCTCATAGACCTCAAGCGCCAAAAGACGCAGTGGTCCAAGATAGACGCCCTTTTCTGCTGTCTTAAGGCGCTCTAAGGACCGATAGGTCTTACCACAGTTGGTGCCACCCACATGGAGAATAAATTTACGCTCCATTGCCATGGCTTCTGGGAATTCCATTTCTGGTCTTGCTGGAACCAACTCCATAATCTGCTTACGGAGTTCCTCCGCTCTTTTCTGACGAAAGATTTCTGCCACAGACCGATGGGAAAGGGGATGCTTTTTATCCCGCGATAATTCATCCCAAAAGACCTCATCCAGTGCATCCATCTCCAATTCTGAAATCATGGCAAGATCCATGTCAATCAAGGCTGGAACCAGTTCACGCTGCAACACCTTACGAAGCTCCTTGCTATTTACCGAAAAAGCCACACTAGCCAGGTAGTTGACCTCCTGGTGCAATTCGCTGGCGCGGTCCTCACGGTCTGGCGCCACATACGTATTGCGAATACGGTTTGCAAGCGCACGGATACGGTGCACCGCATTTTTTGCATGGTAAGTGCGCCCGCTTTCGTTATAGGCCTTACGAAAAGACTCCATATAAAGTTCAATCAATTTCTGATTTGTACTATTGTTTTCCATGTAACTTCCTTTGTTCTAAAACTAGTAAAAATGCTGCAAGTGCAATGCAGGCAAGACTTATGCCCGCTCCAAGACGAATGCCCGGTGTCTCATAGGTCAGCGTGATTGTGTGATTGCCTTCCGTAATCACTACACCAAGCAAGGTGCTATCCACAGCTTCACATGGACAAACCTCACCATCCACCCGAATGGTCCATCCTTTTTCTGCTGTAATCGGGAATACCAGGCGACCTTCCTTACGGACATCGATGGTACCCTCTATGCGCGTATCGGTCAGCTTGGTAACCTGAAGGGTTTGACTAGCCAAGGTCTCATAAGCCCTTGTAAGTGCTTGGTCACTCAGACGATAGCAATAAAATTCTACGGAATGCTCCGTGGAATTGGTTACTTCAAGCTCTGCTCCTGCATCACAATATCCTGCGTCCAAGAGGTAACGGTGTGTTGTCTTAGAAAACGTACGACTGCGCTCTCCAACCTTAATGGTAAGGCTGTCAGCATCACAGGATTTGTAGGACAAATAGTAGATACCTGGCGCATCCACAACAATCTTTGTAGAGCCGGGATTTACCACCTGAATCACGCTGGTATCGTACATTAGAAGATCCTCTGAAGCGCCAAGCCCTTTTGCAACGGCATTGATATTTTCAATTCTTGTCGTAGGCTTGTTTGGCCACTCAGAAGCCAACTTCTCTGGAATCACATAGCCCATTGGAAGGGTCAGCGTGTTTTCGTACAGGTAATACTTGCCACTTTGGCCCACAATGGTGCGATACGCCGTCTCCTCTTTCTCGTTATCAAAAATCCAGTACTTTACACCAAGCATTGCATCCATAAGAGGGGTACTTCCGTTGAAGCAATAGAAATTCGTGCCACCCTCCAGATACATATGTTGGTAGAACTCGCTAACCTTGTAATTACAGTTGGAAGAAAAAGTAGACGCACTGGCATATCCATACAAAGTATTATCATTTTTCGTCATGCGACGTGGGTCTTCCATACGAAACATGGCATGCTTTTTGCCAAGGTCGATTCCTGTATTCGCTTCAAAAAGCGCATCTTCCCTCTCCGTTGCTATAGCAATCAGATTCTTGTAATCCTCCTGCTTTGCCACATAGGAGCTACGGCTAAAGGTATAAAAGCCTGTCACTGCAAAATTGGCAATGATTTCTGACACTGCAATAAGTGCCGCAGCCATCACAATACGCTCCCTGAACTGGTCCCCAGTCAAAAGCTTAATGACCATAAGAAGCAGATAAATCAACACAAAAAGCCCTGTAAAAATGAAGGCAAATGGCTCCGTAATCTCTGCATCCGTCGTAATGCCACCGGCAATCAAAAAGCCTGCAGCAATGCCCCCTGCAAGAATCACATGCCATAGCTTCACTCCATCCCATGCCTCAAGGACCTCGAAGGACAAGAGCAAAATCAACATGATATACAGATAAGACTGACGCGAAGGCAGTGAATTTGGGAAATGAAATCCATGCCAGATATAGTCCAAGAAATTATTCGCAAAGCTTGCCAGGAAAAAGGCAACGCCAATGGCTCCCACAATACGCTTTCGAATCCCTATCTTGTTGTTCAGTGCAAACATCCACATAAGTACCAAAACAAAGGCACCCGCATAGATGTTTGGATAATGATCAATGCCTGTATAAATCGATGCAGAGGTCGTTCCTCTTCCCAACTCCGTCACCAGATTAAAATACCACTTCATGTGCTCTGGGAAGGTGGACTTTGAAGCGCCTGTATAGTGCATCATAATGTACTCTGGAATCAAAAGCACCATGGTACTTCCGCCCGCAAGCAAGGAATACAACGCAAAGCGAAATCCTGCCCCAATCGCATCCTTCCAAGGCAAATCCTGTGTTGCCACATATCCGATGTAATAAAGCACCAAAAAACCGCAAAGCATCATGGCAATATAATAATTGCTCCAAATCGCCAAGGCCAAGGCTACGTAATACATGGTGCATTTCTTTTCTGAAATCAAAAGTTCCAATCCACGAATGGCGAATGGCGCAAGCATAATGGTATCCAGCCACATGACATCCCAGCTATAGGCTGCCATATAACCAGACAAGGCATAGGCCATACCGCATGCAACAGCCAGATACATCTTTGGATTACGCTCTTCTCCATAGGTAATACCAAAATGACCACGAATCAGCACAAAAGCGCCAAGGCTTGCGCCACTGATTTTAAGCCAGGTCATAAGCTCCATGAATTCAATGACATACTTCTCCGGCCAAATTAGCAAAAACAGATTCAAAGGACTCGCCAAATAGTAGGCATACATCGCCACAAAATCTGCTCCCAAGCCCTGTCTCCAGGTATAGAAAAAGCTACCACCCTCTTTTAGCTTATGTAGCATTTCCACGTAAAATGGACAATATTGGTGATACATATCAATGTGAAGCAGACACCTGTCTCCCCACGGATTAATTCCATCACATATTGATAAAATGATTACCACAATAAGTGGCAAGAAGAAGCTGACCTTATGCCAGCTGTACCTCTTTTGCATCAATTTTCCTCCCAATCAAACAACTGATAATATTGCATTGCTTCGTATTGCAAAAGCCCCTCTTCGTCCGGCGAAATGGTCTTAGTGTACACTGGACTAATCACTGGATAATGCTCCTGTAACCGAAGCAAGAAATCAAAGTAAGTATTTCTCTCTAGGCCTGCTATTTTTAGCACATTGGCTCCCAAATAGTTGGAGCTCATATCAAGGCCATGTATGTCTTCCATCTCATAGTTGGCCCACACAAAATATGGTACCTTATAGCGCAAATTCTCCTGATCCAAAGAGGTAAAGCTATCCTCATCTGCATAGAAGAAATCAGACTCCTGGGATGCCAGATTCGGTGCTATAGTACGTGTTACAACGTCACTTGGCTGATGATCTCCGAAAAAGACTACAAGGGTTGGTTCCTCATATGTCATAAGTTCTCCCAGCAGTTCTTCCACTGCCTGATCCGTAAGCTTTATCAAAGACAAATACTGATTCAGTGCATCATTTTGTTTCTTTACACTGGTGACAGTCACATCATTCGTAAAATCATCATAGGTATCCGTATAGCCCCCATGGTTTTGCATGGTCACATTGAATAAGAACAGCGGCTTCCCCTGCTCCTTGTCTTTCAGCATTGTGAGAATGTTCGAAAAATCGCTTGCATCGCTGGTGTACTTACGCACCTTATGAAGATTTTTCATATCGTTATAGAAATACATCTGATCAAAGCCCATACGTGGGTAGACCTGATCTCTGCACCAGCCCGTCGCAAGGTATGGATGCATGGCAACCGTTTCATAGCCCTGCTCCTTCAAAAGAGATGCCATAGAAGGCAGTTCCCCCTTGATATACTGTTGATATGGCACACTTCCACCTGGCAAAAATGCCATAGAGTGTCCCGTCAAAAACTCAAACTCTGAGTTAGCGGTATTGCCACCGCAAACCGGCATATACAAATAACCTGACACTACATTTTCTGCCGACTGCAGGCTATGAATGTAAGGGAGTGGATCCTCTGAGGTGGTAAAATCAGATAGCACCGAAAGATCCGAAAATGCCTCATCCATAATCACAATGATGTTTGGCTGTACTTTTGTATCTGCTATCTCTCCCGCAAAAGCATCGTCCTGAAAAAGAGATGCCACATCCTCTACATGATATCCCTTTGGCTTATCCACATGCACATAGGCAAGATCCATAAGAAAGGTAACTGTAGCTCCATTACGCTTTACCATTACATCTGGAGTAAACACATGCGGATACAGACGGCTCTCAACCTGAAACTTGCGATTCTGAAGCGCATTTCCAAAAAGGACTAAAATGACTGCAATTACAAGAGCACCAAGAAGACGTGCCCTCCAATAACCACGAAAATGCAAATGCAAAATTCGTGACCAAACGAAAATAACTAATAGTGCCAAAGTAATCACGCATACACGAATCGAAGGCGTGAAATCATACTCTGCAACCACACTCTTCCCCGTACCCAGGGAAAGTAAATCCCAAGGAACAAAAGGTGTGCTACGAAAAAGCATCACATAATGATTGGTAAGCCCAAATAACAAAGAAAACGCTGCCAAAATGCGAATGGAAGCACAGGCACTTCCTGTCAAAAGGAAAAAGAAAATTGCAGCTAATTCAAACAAAAGCACATTAAAGAAAAATGCCTTTGGATAAATCTCTGTATAAGGATTACGATCATAGCTTTCCATAAGAACAAAAAGAAGATATGGAAGCAAGAAAAATAAAACAAATCGCTCAATTTTTGTCCATACAAAAATACGATAATTCTGAATTCGAAACCTCATAATTCCTCACTTGCTGCCTCATATAGATGTACATAAAAAAACAAGGCACGCCACATTACATTGTAGCACACCTTGCTCGACTTTTGTGTATAAAACTAATAGTTGGACAAAACCAGTTTCTTCCTGCAAGAAATATCCAAGGTATCAATGGCTCTTCTTGCCTGTCCGTAACGTCTTGGATTAATGGAAATCACCCAAATTCGCTCTGCGCCATCATACTCTTCTCTCTTAAAAAAAGGAATGCGCTTAATATTCTTAACAAAAGGAATTTGCTGCTCCAAAAGCATCTCTGCCGTACGTTCTCCTGCTCTGCTATTGGTTGTTCTGCAAAGCTCTACATCATTGCCACTATACGAATTCATAAATAATGCCATGCCATGTTCTCCTTATGCACTACCCAACTACTTGACCTGCATCAAAATCTCTTTTCCTAGACCGTCCGCAACCTTAACTAAAAAATCCAGACTGGGATTATATCTGCCACTCTCCAGTCGAGAGATATTGGACTTCTTCGTTCCTACAAGCTCCGCAAGATGCTCCTGCGTCATCCCTTGTGCCTTACGAACTTCCTTCAGTTGTCGCACCACCGAATCTCTCGCCGACTCCATTCCTACTCCTCACCGGGGACGGTCCTATTGCCACGCACATGTGTACTTTGGCTCACAATTCCGCACCTTCCTCATGCTCTAATGTTATCATATATGATAACTTTTGTCAATAAAAAACGTGCATTCCGATGTTGAAATGCACGTCTCAAACCCCTTTATTTGTTGGCTCTTCGCGCCTTTTTGTTCTCGTACATACGCTCATCTGCAAGATTGATAAATTCGTTCATCGAAAAGCCCTTCTTCTCTGTAGAAACTACGTATCCGACAGATGCTTCAATCACAAATTCTGTCTGATGCTTTTCCTGCAATAAAACGATTTCTGCATTTAACGCATCTACCATCTCTTTTGCCTGGGCTTCGGAGCAATCAGGAATTAGCACAACGAACTCGTCTCCACCATACCGCATCGCAATGCCTTCCTCTGGAATCGACTCCTGAATGGTAGAAGCAATTGCACGAATGGCGATATTTCCCATATCATGTCCGAAGGTATCATTGATATACTTCAAATGATCCAGGTCTACGAACATAATACAAAGTGGCTCATCCTTTTTCTGGCACTCCTCAAACAATGGTGCCGCAAGCTTCTGGTACGCCATACGATTATAAAGTCCTGTCAAGGAATCTCTTATGTAAAGGTTCGACAATTCCTGATTCATGCGATGCAGGATAATCCTATGATAGAGATTTTCCATAGTCTCCTGCAGGACATTCACCGCCTCAAAAAGCATCTGCGAAGACATCAAATAGTCGCAGTTCTTAAGCACAATATATCCTACTTCACGGTCTCTAAAGTGAAGCGGAGCAAAAAGATACATATCTCCTGCAGAATTGATTTCCCCGCCTGGAATCAGTTCCCCAACTCCACGCGTCTTGATATCCAAAACAAACTCATGAAGAGAGGCCAAAAGCACCTCCATCTCATCTGGATATCCCACGATTGGGTAAGTATCTTCATCCACATCAAGTTGCGGTCTCTCATAACAATCTGCAATTTCTTTGTTGATTACAATATAGATTTCGTCATAGGAAAGCTTCACCAAATGCTTTGGAATACATGCAGCCATCTCACGGAAAGAAATACAGTTAGTAAGCTCTCTCTTTAACAAAAGCATCTCATTGGCAATCTTACGCTCCTGGTCTTCTGCCAAAATATGCTCTGTAATGTATTTGCCACGATTATTCTTATTGCGTTCTGGACAGCCACAGCTCTCCTGGAAAATGTGCGTAGAAGGCACAAGCGCTGTACGCTCTACCTTTTCTCCTGCCCACAATCTCTCAAAAAAGCTCATAGCAAGATATGCCACATCTTCTCTCGAGAAATCTACAGTGGTGATACGTGGTTGGAAAAAGGATGCCTTATCAAAATTATCATATCCAGTTACCTTGAAGTCACCAGGTGCATGAAGCCCCATCTGATCTGCCGCATGACACACGCCCACTGCAATATTGTCGTTGGCACAAATAAAGGCATCTGGCATCATATTCTTCTCGTAAAAATGCTTGAATGCTGCTACCCCTGTATCAATTTCAAAATCCTGGAAGAAAGCACGGTGCTCATCATGTGGAATCCCATGTGCCTTTAGCGCCGCACAATATGCGCGGTATCGCTCACGATTCTCAAAATTAGCCTGTGGTCCACCAATATAATTCAGCTTCCTACAACCATGCTCCACAATCATGTGTTCTACCATCTTATACATGGCATCATAATTATCGGTACCTGCGTAGTAAAGTCCTGGAACATCTTCCAGAAGCGAAACGGTTGGAACACCTGACTTCATAACATTTTCAATAATTTGATCACGCACATTGTTGTCACTTACATTGGTAAGCTCAATCATAATGCCATCGAAATCTGTCAGATCTGGCAAATTGAAAATATTGTACTCGCCCTGGTTATATTTCTCATCAGGACTATAGTTGCCAAAGCAACTGAATACATACAAATTGACATCTAAATTGTGATCTTCAATGTATTGACGACTGCCTGCCACCCAAGCATAATTTACATACTTCTTCCAGCCGTCAGCAAAAATAGCTATCTTTTTCATGCCTTCCCCTCAAGAAAAATTAGTCTAATTTCCATCCATACTATTATACTTCATAATTTTCAAATTATCTATAAACATTCGCATAAAAAAAGTTCATTTTTCCCTTGCGCCAGAATACTCCTTATGATAATATATCCTTTGTTAGCCGGCGTGTCGGAATGGCAGACGATGCAGACTCAAAATCTGTTGTGGGTAACCACGTGCGGGTTCAAGTCCCGCCGCCGGCATCAAAAAGGACCAATGCAAAAGCATCGGTCCTTTTTCATTTCTATACGCAAGAAGAAGCAGGTTTGTCTCCTACTTCTTCTGTTTTCTTGCGTGTCCACACCTCCCACTTGATATCCAAGTGAGAGCCCTTGTTGTTTCCCCAGATAACCAGCATTGTCATGCCGTCGGAGAAGACAACGATGTTGTGGTCATCGCGCTTTACAATCTGCGCTCGCACAGTCTGGTTGAAGAATGCAAATGGCAGCTTTCTCGCGGCCTTATGCAGCTCGCGGATGCAAGCTTCCTCCAGACGATACTGGTTGTCCAGTGATTGCTCTTTGTAGTTAAGGAGCATTTTCATCTCCCTGCTTGGAGTAAGGCACTTCACACCTTTGAAGTAGCTTCCAGCAATCATGTAGATTGCATACTCAAGAGCCATCTGATTGTTTGTGAGATTCATTTTTGGTTTTTGCATTTCGTTTCCTCCTTAAATGCCCGGACACAAAAATACATCTATATCATAATGCATCCTGGAAAAATGAATAGTAAACTGCTAGTTTAGGATCGCACAAATCAAAAGAAGCGGACTCTTCGTCCGCTTCTTGTCTTTCTATCAATATGTCGTCGATGGTGGTCTGAAACAATTTGCTAAGAGCAAACAGATTATCGACGGTTGGAAGGCTTTCGCCTCTCTGCCACTTGTAGACTGCCTGGCCTGTATCAAAGCCCATATAATCTGCAATTTGCTCCACCGTAAGGTGATGCGCCTTGCGAAGCTCCTTGATACGAGCGCCTGTAGCTACCATGTCTAGTACTGGATAGTTCATATGTGTGCCTCCTTGTAAAAAGTGCGAAATGTAAACTGCAACGAAATACAACATCCTCTGCCAATATAAGCATTCGACACCTCTGTCTCCAAAGGATGTAAGGCTTTTTTATTCCTGATTTTGCTCAGGGAATATTAATATAGTACCATCCACGCCAAAAGTCAACACCATAAATCCAATATTTTTTGTGTTATTACAACACCTGTACCAAAACCACAATCGCTGGCACAATCACACCTGGCAAATATCCAAGCAAATAGGTCTTTCCCTGTCTCATAACCTGGATTTCAGATTCGCTTCCATAGTCCGCAAAGCGCGCGCCAATCCAAGCACCCCATAAGGCATGTCCAATTGCAAATGCCACCGGAATCACAATGTAGCAAATTGCAAGCAGGACACCTGGCTTATAAAGCACCGCAAAAAGAATACCGCTTATCACAGCCATCGGAAGATTCACAAGCAAATCTACGGTCAGCTTGCTTCTTCTCATATCTCTTACGTGTACTGGAGCAGACTCCATAATCCAATATCTGCGTCCCTCCATAGAAAAGGCACAGTAAGTCGTACAACCAAGTCCAACAAACACGCAGATGAGCGCAGGCACTGCTGCCATTAATCGCGCTGGCGCCACCCCAATCACAAGCAAATTGATTGGAAGCATCAGACCCAAAACAACACCCATAACAGAATGGGTAAGATATGTTTTCGAGCCTACGAACTGTTCCAATTCCTTGCGCCATACAGCCTTTTTCTGCTCATGCTCTTTCATGCCAGAAAGCAAAACTTTTTTCTCCTTATTACCATAGGTAACAGGACAACGGAGCTCGGTAATAACACTCTGGTAAGCCATAGTATGCATAAATAGGAACACTGCGTACCAGATAAAAGACATAAAGAAGAATAAGAAAATATTCGCCAAGTTACCGCCTACAATACCTAGATGATAGAATCTAGCAAGACGAATATTGTGAATAATTTCAGAAATCAATGCCTCGCACATGCTAGGTGCATCCAAAACAATCACACCCGTAATTACCAGATAAATACGGTCAATCACCACCATTAAGATAAGCACTGCAATCACAATAAAGAAAAGTGCAAGTCCAGACATAATCTGGTTCTTCTTTGGTGAATTCACAAGGCTAAGTAGCACAACCATACCAATCAAGGTTGCAATACCACAGATTGGAAGGCAAGTAATAAAAAGTCCAATCAAAAATGCTCCAAAGCCAAAGGTCTTTTCTGGCGCATAATGTGTATACACCACATAGAATGGTGCTTCAATCATTGCTGTAAAAAGCACATTCTTGGCATACATAAGGAAAAACATAACAAAGACCTGTGTTACAGCAGGAAGTGGAGTTGACAGTAAAAATTCGCTGTCCTCATTTCCCGAAAAGGTCTCATTGATGGACATAACAACCACCACAAAACAAATCACCGCAGCCCCAAGATAACCTGCAAGTGGCAAAAGATCCGTAAGTCCCTCTTCTGCCATAAAAACGCCAAGTCGATAAAAAACCACAAGTCCAACTACATAAAGCAAAACAGACATAAGAACACTAGCATCCATCTGCTCCTTGAGACGTGTTTTTAGTAATAAGCAAAAATTATACACGAACACCCTCCACCTTCTCTAAGAACACTTCCTCTAAGGTCTGGGTTCTAGTCAACTCATCTACTCTACCAGATACAATCAGTTTTCCATGATCCAGCATACCAATCTTGTCGCACAACACCTGTGCTACCTCTAGCACATGAGTTGAAAACAGAATTGCATTTCCCTGGTCACAATGCTCTCTCATAATACGTTTAAGCACTGCACTTGCCTTAGGGTCAAGGCCTACAAATGGCTCATCTAATACCAAAAGATGTGGTGAGTGCACAAATGCCGCAATCAGAGCTACCTTCTGCTTCATACCATGCGAATAGGAAGAAATCAAATTGCCAAGCTGCTCTGTAATATCAAAGAGATCTGCATAGTATGCGGTCTTCTCCTTACGCTCCTCACTTGGCACCTTATAGATGTCACAGATAAAATTGATGTAGCCAATTCCTGTCATATAACCATACAAATCTGGGTTGTCAGGGATGTATGCACACACCTTCTGGCAAGCCTTACGGTTGGTCATAATTGGCATCTCATCAATGAGGATTTCTCCCTCCTCTACTGGAAGAATTCCTACCACCGACTTAATGGTTGTTGATTTACCCGCACCATTGTGGCCGATAAATCCATAGATTTCTCCGGCGTCTACTTCCAAGCTTAGATTCTCAACTGCCACGACACCATTGTACTTCTGCGTAAAATTCTTAATCTCTAATATCATTTCTACTTCCCTTTTCACTTTCTTTTCTTGCGAAAAAATGTCTCTATATTATACTCCCTTTTTGCGAAAAAAAATACCAGTAGATGAGAATCTACTGGTATATTTCCCATATCATTACGCGGTTTCTTGTGTCATTCCCAGGGAACAAGTCCACACAATCAATTTCATCCACAAAATCCACTTCTTCTACTCCAGACAAGAAGGCAACATATTCATCCGAAGGGTAGTAAAAAAACAGCTTCATCTCGCGTGGACTGTCATAATACGAATCCAGGATACGATTCATTACACCACGCAGTATCTTCACGGAAAAGGGATTGAAAAAGAAAAGACAGGTAGCCTCCTTAGGAACCTCCCACTCTTCTGCTTTCGCACAGACAAGTGTAATCTCATCGCCTTTTTCGTACTTTTCTTTATTGGACCTCGCCACTACAAGAAACTCTTCTACCATCTCTACACCAATTGCCTTACAGTCGATTCTGTAATTCAGATAAATCGGTACGCGCCCCTTGCCGCAGCCGTAGTCTACCAGACAATCGTCCTTTGTAATATACCCTTCCTCCACAATACGATTTAGCACCGAGTAATCAGTAGCTTCGTATGGAAAGCGGAAGGTATCGGAAAAGGAGTCGTTTCTTCCCGTGGTCTCAATATTTAGCTTTGCATCAATTAAATAATCGTCAAATGTTTCAGTCATAGCGACATCGCCAACTTTTTCCAGTATAAGGTTTCCCCATTAT
>JAZQQA010000228.1:0-15354 GCA_045628825.1 Agathobacter sp. | reverse complement strand
GTATCGCCTACATAGCCCTCCACAGAGTTCGGAAACACTACGTAGTCTGCAATATCCTCTCCTAAGTATTGTTCATTCACATTTTCCTCCACTTTATTTCCACATCCGCCCAGTATTAAGGTTGCTGCCAATAAAGCCATTATAAATCTCTTCTTCATTTACCAATTCCCTCTTTATAACTTTTACATTTGTAACATTATTTTACATCGTTTGTGGCATTTGCAAAGTGGCATGTGACATTTTTGTGCATTTGCAATAAAAAAGGGCGCAAAAAAGAGCCAGACGAATCTGGCTCTTGTCTATTTTTTATTCTTTTTCAAATTTGGGATTACTTCTTAAAAGAATTGCTATTATTCGAAGACATATCCACTGGACTAGCAACTGGTGTCTCTGTAGCAGTTGCTGCTCCCTCTGGAACTGTAAATGGAGTGCTCTGTACTGGTGCAGCTTCTGGAACTGGAGCAGTAACAGGAGCTCCTGTCTGTACGTATGCTGGCTGTCCAAATACTGGTGCTGCCTGTGGAGCCTGTGCTGCCTGTGGCTGTCCATATGCTGGAGCAACTGGCTGACCCTCTACAGATGCATCGATTGGAAGTGCTGTATCTTCCTTAGACTGCTTCTTAACGAAACGAATTGCCCATACATCCATAACAACTACGAATACGAAGAACAATAACATCATAAGAGTTGATCCAAGAGAAAGTGCACAGTCATAGAAGCCGTGTGCAAGAGAAGCCATAATGATACTCTTCCATAAGAGCTTCTTAGCGCCTGCCTTGTCACCACGAACCTCTGCCTCTTTTGCAAGACCGAAGTAGTAACCTACGATGATACCGAAGATGCAGTGTCCTGGAATAGAAAGGAAGCTACGTGCAACACCTACATGGAATCCGCCTGGGAGAACATAAAGTAAGTTCTCAAGGGCAGCAAATCCAAGAGCTGAGAATACACAGTATACAATCGAGTCAAACTTGTAGTTGAACTCTGGGCTCTTCCAAGCTGCAAGCTTTGCACCCATCATCTTAACGAACTCCTCTGACATAGCGACAACGATGAAGTTCTCAAGAACGATGTAAAGTACGGAGTATGTTGGTAAAAACATACCAAGAATCGCACCACCAACCATTTCAAGAACGATTGCTGGGATAGTAGAAAGACAACCAAAAGCAAAGATCTTAGCAAGTAACTTTGCTGGCTCTTTCTCAATCTTGTCCTGCTGATAGATGACATACATAAGAGCAGCAGGTGGCAATAAAGCCAAAAGACATAAGATAATCATTTCCTAATTTCCTCTTCTTTCTGTATAAAAATTTTCACAACATGGTCATTATTATGTATAAATTCCCATCTGTCAACGATTCTGGACCAATTTCCTAGAACAATCTATCGTGGAAAAACGATTACATCATAACGAATGGCTTTTCCATCCAGGGAATAGCTTGGCTTCTTTCCTGCCAGATATGGCCCCTTGGCGGGACGCTTGATGACAATACGCATAGGGCCAGCTGCCATGGCTGCCTCTAGCATATCCTCTTCCACATCGCAAGGCTGCTCCAGCTGCTGCAGAAGCTGAAACTTTTTCTTGATCAGTCCTGACTTCTGGCGACTTGGAAACATCGGGTCAAGCAGTACCACGTCTGGTCTTTTTTCCTCCACCCAGTCGCCCATAGCGCGTAGCGCCGCAATGCTGTCTCCTTGAATGAGTTCCATACGACCTACAATATCGGAAAGCTCTGGCACATCCTTGGCTCTTTCAAGAGAATCCGCAAGGAGAGCCGCAATGACAGGATCCTTTTCAAACAAGGTCACCTGAAAGCCCGCCGCCGCAAGCAGCAAAGAATCCTCTCCCATGCCAGCGGTTGCATCCACGAGACGCAATGGCCTGTCAATTCCTTTGATTTTAGATGCCTTTACAAGCATCTCCCCATTTAAGTTATTCGGCTTGAGGCGAGGAAGCATGGTGGTCAGGTCCCCACGCATGGTAAGACTTCCATCCGTTAGGGTCAGTCCCTCTTCCCTTTGCTCTAAGCGTAGACCTTCCTTTTTCGCAAGAAGTTCTTCTACAATCTGCTGCATATCTTACTACCTCTCATCCATACGGGATGTCATGGCCTTCATAAGCCACTTCTGATCAATTTTCTTCACTTCTTCACCAAAACGGATGGTAAGTCGCACGGAGGACGCAAGTTCCTCCACATCCTCTACGATGCCTTCCCCATACTTGGGATGCTTCACCGTCTGTCCAATGCGTAGCTTGGCCTCTCCATCCACGGTCTTCTTGGTCTCAACCCTGGTACGGTACTGGTCCGCTGTCTCAAAGGATTTGTCTGCCCAAGGGTTGTACAAGGCCTTGTCATAGTCATGCTTTGCAAGTCCTTCCCCAATGCGATAGTAAGGCGTTGGCGCTGCACCTACCAGAGAACAGCAATACTTCCATGCACTCCCATGCTTTCCTGGCTGCCATAGATGCTCCTTTGGAATCTCCATGTGTGCCTGCATGTAGTGGGCATATTCATGGGCATAAAGGTCAATCTTGTCTGCCTTATGCATGGCGTCCTTATTGCAAAAACTGATAAAGAACAAGGAAAAGGAAAACTGCTCCTTCTTTCCATTGCCCTCTGGGGTATAGCTACCCAACACTTCCTCATCATAACGAAAGACCATAGGCACATCCGCCCCATGAAGGCCGAACTGCTTGTCGAACTTTCGGTAGAGCGCTACGATTTCTCGTCTGAAATTCGGTATTTCCTTTTCTAAATACTGCTTGGTGCGAATATCCATATCCGTTTCTCCTCGCCTTTGCACTTAACGAAGGGTCTTTACGTAACCGTCCTTTGTCTTCACAAATCCGACCTTTTCCATATAGGTCGCATGCTCTTTATTTGGTGAAGTCATAATCACCTCTGCCACATATGCGCCAAGGTGCGCATACAGATACTGGCCTACGGAGCAATCACGATAGGCAGGCGTTGTATAATCCAATTTTACCACAAGGCACTCCCCCTGCTTCTTTCCAATGAGAACACCTGCTGGAGTCGCATCGTTGTATACCACATATACCTGCTCTCCTGCCTCGCCCTCCAAGGCAAAGTCTGGGAAATACTTCTTAATATCTGCCTCGTAAAAATGCAAAAACTGTGCCAGCATTCCGTCCTCTCTTGCGGTCTCGACGAGCTGATAGTGCTTGTCATTCTGCATAAGCTTCACAAGGTTGTAGACATTGATGCCCACCAGGAACAGATTCATAAATGCCGTTGGGTAGGAATGAATGATAAATGCATAGCCTGCAAAAATCACACTACCAATGGTGTTAATGATACGAAGCTTAATGACCGACGTCATAAGCATAGAGATCACAACAAGCAGTGATCCGAAGTATCCAATAAGTTCAATGATTGTACTCTGATTCATAATTCTTCCTCTTACTAATTCTCTTTTTGCCCATCCCCTTAGCACGGGCATCTTCCTATTGTACCTACTTTTGCCGGAAAATGCCACCTTAATTTGACAAGCACTCCCCACTATGGTTAAATAATTTATGTTGTCCCAAGCGGGCAATTCTAACAAAGAGAGGACAATGAAAATGAAAAAGAGATTGTATAGTATCATTCTTGCTACTCTTCTTGTAGCAAGCGTATTTACTGCATGTGGTAAGGAAGCCGCTGTTGCACCTACCAATGCAGCACCAGTTGAGTCTGCGCCAGTAGCTACAACAGAAGCTGCTGCACTTACTTTGGAAGCATACCTTTCAAATCCATCCGACAAGGACTATATGGAGGAGAGCTTCCAGCTTTCAGAGGCCATCGCACAGTTTAGTGACACCTACTCTGCAATTAGTCTTGGTGCAGAAGGCAATGATTTGTACATGGACTACTTCTTCACAGAGGAAGCTGTTCCAGCAGACGCTGAGGAGGCTTACAAGACAGCACTTGCTGATTCCTTAAACGGCATCGAAGCAGCTACCTTTGCTTCCATCTACCAGGCAACCGAAGAATTGACAGGAATCTCACCTGAGCACTTAGGATTCCGTTACTTTGCAGCATCTGGTAATGAGCTTGGAAGAGTGACTTACTCAGCAGCTGAGATCAATCAGTAATAATCCACACAAATACGAAAGGCGATATCCACAAAGGGTATCGCCTTTTTTCTTGCATTTTTCATTAAGACAAATTGGTCACGGTTCCAACCGACACATAGCCATCCAAAACCGCGCGAAGGTCTGTACCATCGTCGGCCTTCGTATGACGCTCTCCAATGACCTGGAAGGACTTTCTTCCATCTGGAAGAATGGTCTCATCATAATGATCGGAATAGAATTCGTCCCTTGACACCTTGGTGCCATGCATCACGCCCTTACACTCTGTCAGTGGGCATCCTGGGAAGTTCACATTCCAAATCTTATTTGCTTCAATCGGCTTTTCCAAAAGTTCTGCTAAGATCTCATCCAGATAGCGATCTGTGGTCTCATGCATATCGCTCATATCCTCAGAAAAAGCAATCGCAGGAAGCTTCTGCACCGTTGCTTCAAAGGCCGCCCCTGCAGTTGCCGAATACTGGATATCGGTAGCCACATTATAGCCATAATTGATGCCAGATAAGACAATGTCAGGCTTTCCTGGCACAAGGTTTAAGGTGCCAACACGGACACAATCAACAGGCGTTCCAGAGCAGGCAAAGGCATGGACACCTTCTACTGGGAAGTCTACCTCCCAAGCCTCTACCGTATCGCGCAGGGTCACGGTATGTGACATGGCGCTACGCTGTCCGTCGGGCGCAACCACCCACACCTCGCCGTGCTTTGTCGCTGCCTTTGCAAGACGCGCGATGCCATCTGACTGGATTCCATCATCGTTGGTAATCAAAATTTTCCTCATATTTCTCTCCTTTATATCCCCTAATAGATTTCATTCTTAATGGTTCTGTGGAAGAGCCCTTCCAATGCCTCTCTGGCATCTGCACCATTATACAAAATGTTGTAGACCGACTCACAAATCGGAAGGTCCACATCATACTTCTCCTTCATCTCCATAAGAGCCTTTACGGTATAGTAGCCCTCAGCAAGCTGGTCGTAAGACTCACCCCTTACAAAGCGCTCACCAAAGCCTCTGTTATGGGAAAACTGAGAGAACACTGTAGCCTCATAGTCTCCCAAATGGCAAAGGCCATAGGCAGACAGTTCATTGCCTCCAGCTGCCTTAATCAGACGTGCAATTTCTCTGGTACCACGAGACATCAGTGCCCCCTTTAGGGTAGACAAGTCAAAGCCATCTAACATACCCGCCGCGATACCGATAACATTCTTGGCTGCCGCACCAATCTCGTTGCCAATTAAGTCCTGACCATAGTAGAAGCGAATCAGTTCGCTGGAAAAATTATCAACCAGTGTATGCTTTACTTCTTCATCTGCACTATCAATGACCATACAGTTTGGAATGCCATGGTAGAATTCCTGCACGTGTCCTGGTCCAAGCCAAACCGCAACGGAATTCGCGTCTCCCACATATTCCGATGCAATTTCTGACAAACGCTTTCCAGAACCAATCTCAATGCCCTTCATACAAAGCACGAACTTCTTCCCCTTCAAATCAAAGGATGATAACTCCTCCATCAGGCTTCGAAGTCCCTGGGCATTGACAGAAATAATAATGACCTCTGCATCCTGCACACAGGAAAGCTCTGTAGTTAGCCCGATGCTTTCAGGCAGATAAAGCAAATCATTTTTGCGTTCTGCAAGGAAGCGCTGCATATGCTTGGAAGAGCTACGACCATACAGCGTCACATCATTTCCAATTTTATCCAGATACCAGGTAATCAAGGATCCCCAGCGTCCACATCCAATTACGGTTACTTTCATTCTGTTCTCCTTTTGGGACGTTTTCTTCCCTATTCTATCTGTTTTACACAAAAAATGCTAGTACCCTAAGATACTAGCATTCATAGTTTACTCACCCTGTATTACGTCGCAAAGGACAAATGACGCATCCACTACGATGACATCTGCCTGCTTTCCTATGGTCAGGCTTCCGGTTTCCTCCCAGATTCCCATAGCCTTGGCTGGATTTCTGGTGGCTGCCCAGATAGCACTGGCTTCTGGCACGCCTGCTTCTATGGCATGCTTGAGACAATCGAACAAGGTCGACGCACTGCCTGCCAGAGTTCCATCCACTAAAGTCGCATGGCGCCCCTTTTTGATTACCTTCTGTCCACCCAGTGCGTAGGTTCCGTCTGGCATTCCTGTTGCTTCCATACTGTCGCTGATTAGGATAACACGCGCATCTCCCAGCTGACGGAAGGTATTTCGAATCACTGCGTCATGGACATGGATGCCATCACAGATCATTTCACACATCACTGCTTCGCTGTCATAAGCTGCCCCAATGACACCTGGCTCTCTGTGGTTGTAAGGTGGCATGGCATTGTACAAATGGGTCACCTGACAAGCGCCCTTTGAAAAAGCCTCCATAGCAGTATCATAATCTGCTGCTGTGTGGGCCAATGTGACACGCACACCATCCTTTTTTGCTGCCGTTGCCGCAATCATCTCCATAGCTCCCTCTACCTCGGGTGCCACTGCAACGAAGCGCACCAGACCGCCAGAAAGCTCCTGCAAACGCATAAGCATTGCTGCATCTGGCTTCATAATATAATCTGGATTCTGTGCCCCCTTCTTCTCATAGGAGATGAAAGGTCCCTCCAGATAGATGCCCTTGAGATTTGGATGCTTGCAAGCACGAAGCCGCTCCATAATCCCAGAAAGCTTTTCCTCGTCATAGGTCATAGTGGTTGGACAATACGAGGTGATTCCCTGGGACCGCTCGAACTCTAACATCTCGTAAAGTTCATCCGCACTTGCCTCACAGGTATCATGTCCCACACAACCGTGGGAATGAAGATCACATAGACCTGGCAAAAGCTTCCTTGCCTTTTCCTCTGCCGTAAGCGGTGCACATTCGCCACGCTCCTCAAGCAAAAGACCGGTGATACGATTGCCCTCGATCTGCAATTCTCCAAAACGAAATACGCCATCCTCACAGAAGATGTTTCCGCGCACACATCTCATCCCACAATTCCTCCTTTATGCCTTACGCAACGTCCTTACGAAAGTGGCCAGCAAGGGCTTCCTTGTCCCCTACCAGAATCACATCTGGATGCTGCTGCAAAATGGATGCTGGCACATGAGGCGTTACCTCTCCATGAAAAGCCGCATTCAAAATGTCGCTCTTCTTCTCGCCAGTTACAATTAAGATAATTTTCTTTGCCTTCATAATCGATCCGATACCCATAGTGTATGCCTTTTTTGGCACCTCGTCCATAGATGCAAAAAAACGTGCATTCGCAGTAATGGTGCTTTCGGTTAAATCTACACAGTTGGTCTCCTGGGAAAACTGATTGGCTGGCTCATTAAAACCAATGTGTCCATTTAAGCCCAGTCCTAAAATTTGAATGTCTGGAGCTCCTACCAAATCAAGGCAACGCTCATAGTCGCCGCAAGCCTTCTCCTCGTCGGTCTCAAGACCGTCTGGAATATGGGTATTCTCCATGGCAATATTTATATGGCAAAACAGATGCTGATTCATGAAGTAACGGTAGCTCTGGTCATTCTCTGGGTCAAGACCACAGTACTCATCGAGGTTCACGGTCTGTACCTGAGAAAAATCCAACTCTCCTGCATCATATCTACGAATCAACTCTTCATATGTTCCAATTGGGGTAGAACCAGTTGCAAGTCCAAGGACACAATCTGGCTTCTTCTTCATCTCTTCTTCGATGAGGTCTGCCACAATACGGCTTACCTCTTCGTAATCTTCTCCTTGATATACTTTCATAATCTATCCTTTGATCTTATTTCGAAATTCGTTGGCACTATAGCCCTTCATGTGCTTGAATACGCGGGAGAAATGTGCCAGATCCACGAATCCTACCATCTCTGCAATATCGCTGATGCGAAGCTCAGGATCATGCAATAACTCCACCGCTTTTTCAATGCGAATACTATTAAAAAGTTCTGAGAAGGTCTGGCCTGTGGTCTTATTAAGCAGCTTACTTAAGTGCCACTGGCTGACAAATACCACGTCTGCCACATCCTGCAGACGAAGCTTCTCGTTGTAATGTGCTCTCATGTATTCCAAGGCTTTGTTGACAATAAAGCTGTTGGCTGTGCTATCTGCTACCTCTGTCTCTTCCTCCACAGGAGTCTCCCCCTTTGGAAGCTTTTCCACCATAGCAGAAACCGCCTCTTCCAGTTCATTGAACTTGGAAGGCTTAAGTAAGAACCTGGTAACGCCCAGTTCGATGGCACGCTTGGCATAATCGAACTCGCGAAAGCCAGTCAGAATGGAGATCTGCATCTGTGGGAACTCGCTACGCAGCGCCGCAATCATGGAAAGTCCATCGGTTTTGGGCATACTGATATCCGTAATGAGTATGTCAGGCTTCAAATCGCGAATGAGGGCAATGCCATCTTCCCCATTTGCTGCCGTCCCTACTACCTTACATTCCCACTTGTCCCACTCCATTCCCTTGGACAAGCCCTCTACGATAATCGGTTCATCGTCAACAATTACTACCTTGTACATAACTAACCCTTTACTGCTCCTGCAGTCATTCCTTTGATGATATATTTCTGAAGGAAGATATAAACAATAATTACTGGCACAACTACCAGGGTAACGGCAGCTGCCATAAGTCCGTAGTTGGTACCCTCCTGCGAGGTCAACTCATTGAGAAGTCGTGTAATGGCACGCATCTCTGGTCTTCTAAGGAAGAACATCTGGGTAAACAAATCGTTGTAACTCCAGAGGAATGAGAAGATTGCTACGGTTGCAAAACTAGGCTTTGTAAGTGGCATAATGACCTTAAAGAAGATCTGGAATGCATTACAGCCCTCCATATAAGCGGCTTCCTCAAGCTCGATTGGAAGTCCCTTGATGTATCCAGTCAATACGATAATGGCAAAAGCCAGGTTACCAGCAATCTGTGGCAAAATAACAGAAAGCATGGATAACCACCAGTTGGAAGTATTGGTAATATGCCATTTTGCTTCCATGGTGAATACTGGAATAATGGTTGCATAAATTGGGAACATCATACTTGCTACTACAACAGAGTAAAGCATCTTGCTACCACGGAACTGATAACGGCTCAGTGCATATGCTGCCATTCCTGCAAGAAGAACAACAACGACACAGACAGTTCCTGAAATCACAATACTGTTCTTATAAGCACCAAAGATGTTCAAGTTGGTAAATGCCTTTTTATAGTTGGCAAGTGTAAATAAATCTCCCAGTGGTAAAGCAAAGGAATTCGCAAGAATCTTGTCCTTCGCCTTAAATGAGTTCTGAATTACCCAAAAAATTGGATAGATGGTCGTCGCAGCCCAAAAGCAAAGGAATAGGAAGCTGATGACAGACCCAACGGTTGTTTTTTTCTTTTGCATAACGGCCTCCTAATAATCCTTCTCCTTAAAGATTGCATTCACAAGCTTCGATAATACGATACCAAGAACTACGATAAATACAGCGATTGCTGAGCCGTAGTCTACATTCTTGGCTTCCATGGTCTGATAGTACATATAGGTTCCTGTAAGGAATGTGCTCTTAAGTGGCATTCCCTTTGGGAACATGGTCCATGGCAAGTCGAATACCTTAAGGGCACCGGTTACACCAAGAACACAACAAGTACAGATTACATTGTGGATGAGCGGAAGGGAGATATATCTTACCTTCTGCCATGTAGTAGCACCATCAATTTCAGCAGCTTCATAAAGTTCTCCATCAATGTTGTTAAGACCTGTCACCAGGATAACAAAGTAGAAACCAACATACTGCCATACAACTGGAATCATCATAGTAACAAGTGCAATGCCCTGTCCCTTCCAGTCGGTAAGTGTGGTCTTTCCAAAATGCTCAAGAAGCTGATTTAACATACCCTTGTCATACAGGAAAATCAGGTTGAACAAAAGTCCAAGCGCTGTTGCTGAAATAACGATTGGGAAGAAGAATACGGTACGGAAAAACTTCTTACCAATACGTACGTTGTCAACCAAAAGTGCCATGACAATTGCAATACCAACCTGTCCGATTAAGGTTGCAACAATCATGATCAAGGTATTTCTTAATGAAACCCAGATAATTGGGTCTTTTATCATCGCTGCATAGTTTGCATACCATGGATCAAGGAATCCAGTTCCTTTGGCTCCCAACTGCTTGATATTCTGGAAACTATTGATGATATTCTGAAAAAATGGATAGTACAAATAGACAATCATAAATAAGAATGCCGGGAAAAGAAATACCAAAACAGGCTTCTTATTCTTGTAAATATTCGCTCCCATAACTGCCCTTTCCTTATAAAATAAGCCGGAGACTGTAGCTCCGGCTTATACTCATTACAACTTCAAAGTAACAATTACTGTGCGTAGTAAGCTGCAAGACCTGCCTTAACAGCATCCTCTGCAGATGTTGCTCCAGTAACGATTTCTGGCATTCCATCGAATGTAGAAACACGGCAATCTCCATTGAAGATATCCTGTACAGCTCCGGTAAGAGATGTAACATCACTCATCATGCTCATAGCCTTAATCTGAAGGCTGTTGAACTTAGTCTGGTCAACTGCTGGTGCATTTGCAAGAGCTGTTGCTGTATGCTGTGCGAAAAGTGGAACTACATCATCACTGGTCATATGAGAAACAAAGCTTACTGCTGCATCTCTCTTTGCTGGATCATCCCAAGCTGCCTTGGTAATGTAGTAACCCATTGAAAGACCACCGATTAAGTCTGTTGCCTTACGATCTCCCTTTCCTGGGATGTAGGTAACATCGAACTTGTCAAGCTTAGCCTGATCAAGAGTTGAAGGATCGTTAGCGTCTGACTGGCAAGCTGCTACGATACCGCCAACCTTCCAAGAACCATCGATAAGGAATGCTGCCTTACCTTCTGTGAACATTGCAAAGGTCTCATCATCAGAAGCTGAAAGAGTATTCTCTGGGAAGTATCCTAACTCGTAGAGCTCCTTAATATCGTTCATACCATTTACCCAGTTATCACAGTTGTCCTCTGTAGGAATGGTAAGATGATTTGCTGGTGAATTGTTGTTGAAGATTGCATACTCCCACCAGTAATGTGGAATGTTGCCAAGTGCTGCAGCGATTGGAGCATAACCAGCATCCTTAATCTTCTGGCAGTCTGCCTTGAACTGATCCATTGTGTAACCAACTCCAGGAACCTCAACACCAGCTGCTGCAAGAACCTCTGTGTTAACGAACATTGCCTCCCAGAATCCGTTTACTGGTACAGCATACTTCTTGCCATCTACAAGAGAATCAGCGATTAATGCATCGTTCATGTTCTTTGCATAATCTGGATACTCTTTGCGGATATCGTCGATTGATACTACTTTGCCTGCCTCGATGAAGCTGTTAGCGTCTGCTCCATTGAAGAAGAACAATACGTCTGGTTCTGAACCTGTTTCAAAGTCAGTGATTACTCTTGTCTTGAAAGACTCATCACTTGTTGCTGAAGTATCAGCTACTGTGTTACCAGTTGCTGTACACCAAGCTTCCATTGCTGTCTTGAAGTTCTGGGCATTTCCATCTTCTCCAGCGAATGTTGTACAAACAGTAAGCTCAACGCTTTCCTGCTTAGCTGCTGCTGTTGTTGCAGCCTCTCCTGTTGCTACCTCTCCACCAGCTGCTGGGGCCTTGCCACAAGCTGCAAGTGAAAGAGCCATTGCTCCAACGAGGAGCATTGAGATAAATCTCTTCTTCATAAAAACTACCTCCCGTAACCTGTCCTAAGACATATTTTTGTTTACACTCATATCTTATTACGGGTCCTATTTGTATAAAATTGTCACTCTTGCTATTTTTTGTCAGATATTGTTCAAGTATTTTCTGGTGCCCAAATTCGTATGGTACTTAAGGTATAAGCATCTTCTAAACTCCGAATTTCTAGACCCGAGCTATCTCCATAGATAAGCTTCAAACGATTATGTACATTTCGAATTCCAAGACTTAAGCTACGCTCCTTCTCTGGGTTAATTTCGTCTTTCAAAAGATGCTCAATCCTTTGTCTATTTTCCTCTGAAAGAGGACCATCGTTTCGAATCTCGATGTGTACAAAGTCTCCATCTCGAAAAACAGATAGTAAAATATTTCCCTTTTGCACTTCACTTAGGCCATGCTCAACTGCGTTTTCCACAATTGGTTGCACAATCAGTTTTGGAACCTGAAAGCTCATAAGGCTTTCATCAATCTCTTTCTGATAGCTGAACTTCTCTCCCAAACGTTCAGAGATTATGTAAGCATAGGCATCCACATAGGAAATTTCCTCCGCCAGAGAGTTCATGTGTTGTCCCCTACGATTCATGGTAGCTTCCATCATGACAGAGAGAGCTTCAATCATTCGGCTAACCTTAATGTTGCCATTTAATCTGGCTTCCCAGTTGATAATTTCAAAGGTATTATTGAGGAAGTGTGGATTAATCTGAGATTGCAATGCCATAATCTGTGCATCTCTAAGCGCGATTTCCTCTCTATAAGCATTGATATGGAAAAGATGGAAAATGATGATGGTTAACGGAATCATTAACATCACAATTCCGCCAAAAATCATCCAGGTTGCATATAATTTTTGATACAGCTGGCTATTATCTAGTTCCACCACTGCGCTAAGGATTTTTCCATATTTTTTCCAGGATATTCCTACGTACGAACTCTTCCGTCCACGTACAAAGGTGGTAGAAGAAGCTTCCAGTTGACTCTTTACCTGCTCTAATTCGGGGCTTCTCATATACGCCTTGTTGCCCATTAGATATTCTCCATCTTTTAGGATAACGGCATCTTTATAGCCCCACACGCTTTCCATACCCTGCGTAAAGGATTCCGCATTCATTTCAATGCATATGATTGCATAGGTAGTAAAGTCCTGTAGCACCATATTACGCACCATGTAGCAACGATTTCCTACCATGACAAGTGATGTTCCAGTTCCAATACGTTCTGACTCACGTTGCACAAAGCCCTTGGCAAAAGCATAGAAAAACTCGACATCCTTATAGCTGCCCTTAGCACTATTGTTATAGGTATAATAGCCTTTCCCCTCTTCCGGAAAATACAAAAGAGCGGCCTTTGCCACCGCATTATATTTATACTCGGATCGCAAAAAGCCGTTCACTTTGCTGGTGAACTCACGCTCCTGTCCATCGGCCAGATAAGACAGATAAGCTTCTCGGATATCCGAATAATAGGATGCATTTTTTGATGCTGTCTCACAGGCATAGAGTTCCAGGTCAAAGATTTCTGTTGCCTTAGAAAGGGAGGATACGACATTGGCCTCTATCTGCTCATTAGTTCGACGATCCACGTAAGTAGCCAAAAGAATCGTCATAATCATCACCGGAAGCACCCAGCTTAATAGGAGCAAGTTCACATTATTCTGTTTTGGGGAAAGCTTCTTGGATTTTATCTTCATAGTCCAATTATTTCACTTTCCGTTCTATTTTTTATGTCCTGTTTTTTTAGTTTCGTATTCTTTTTTTATTTGAGAAGGAGGAAATCTTCAAATACCTCTGCAAATTTCTTAGCATCGGCTTCCTCTGTCATCTCACAGAAGATACGAAGCAATGGTTCTGTACCAGAGAAACGAACAGAAATCCATCCACCATTCTTAAGGTAAATCTTAAGACCGTCTAAGTAAGATACCTTTTCAACCTCAAATGGAATCTCAGGAAGATCTTTATCTACGAGAAGCTGCTTCTTAATTTCTTCTTTACGCTCAGCAGAAAAACGATAGTCGCGCTCAACAAGCGCCATTCCGCCGTATTCCTTACGGATGGTGTCCATAATCTCAGACAACTTCATTCCTGAAATGGCGAGAAGCTCGATCAAAAGAGCCGCTGCATAAATACCATCTTTTCCCTTGATATGTCCCTTTACTGCCATACCACCAGAAGACTCTCCACCGATAATGGCATCCTTTTCATACATCTTGGCAGATACATACTTAAATCCAACTGGAACCTCGTAGCACTGCTGTCCAAACTGCTCAGCTACACGGTCCAAAAGGTGGGTTGTACAGATATTTCTGACACAGTCACCCTTCCATCCCTTGTATTTCACAAGATAATAGTAGAGAAGAACAAGGATATCATTTGGATGAAGGAAATTACCCTTATCATCAATAACACCAATACGGTCAGCATCGCCATCTGTTGCAATACCGATATCACAGTGATGCTCTACAACATAATGCTTAAGAAGACTTAAGGTACCTTCATTTGGTGCTGGCAATTTTCCACCAAAAAGTGTGTCATGGCGCTCATGAATTGCCTCAACCTCACATCTTGTAGTCAAAAGAATGGTCTTAAGAGATGTATCACTTACACCATACATTGGGTCAAAAGCAACGCGTAGAGAAGCCTTCTTAATAGTCTCCTGATCCACAAAATCAAGGACACTGTCAATGTACTCGTTAAGAGGATAAATCTCGCGAATCAGACCTGCCTTTACGCCCTCTGCATAATCCATGGCATCCACGGGAATATCTGTGATATTGTCCATGTAGCTTTCGATGTCCGCAGTCTGAACCTCGTCAGCATCTCTGCCGCCCTCGGTAAAAACCTTGATACCGTTGTAAATGGCGGGGTTATGGGACGCGGTAATCATCATGCCGTAGGGATACTTATGATGTGCAACATAATACATTACCAGGGGAGTGGGTGCGGATTTGTTGATAAGGCTGGCAACGATTCCCTCCTTTGCAAAGACGCAGGCTGCCCACTGCATGGCTTCCTTGCTTAAGAAACGTCTGTCGTAGCCCAGTACGATTCCTGCTTCCTCCACACCTTCAGCTTTCATTTTGTCGCACATGGCACGGGCCAGTATCTGTATATTTTCCTTAGTGAACTCGTCACCGATTACGGCTCTCCAGCCGCCGGTTCCAAACTTGATCATCTTCTTATCTCCTTTATTTCCTATCCCATAATAACGGTTACTTCATGCACGCTGCCTGCCGGGAATACCGGAATTTCCTTCATTTCCCTGCCGTCCACCAGATAGTTCTTTACGCCCTTCATTACGCCGTCCGGGTTCTTTACGGTAATATTGTAGGTGGCTCCTCTGAATACGCGGGAAACACTGAATTCCTTCCACTCTGCAGGGATTGCGGGATCCACAGATAAGCTGTCAAAGCCGGGCTGATCACCCAGCATATATCTGGTTGCCGTAAAATAGCTCCAGCCGCCGGAACCGGTCATAAAAGGATGATGGGCTCTGCCGTGCTTTTTGTGATCCTTGCCGCAGATAAACTGGCAGTAGGAATAGGGCTCACTCTTTCTGATCTCAATCATGTCATTCTG
>JAZQQA010000227.1:0-18803 GCA_045628825.1 Agathobacter sp. | reverse complement strand
GCGGATACAATACTATCCGTTGGTCTTGAGTCTGTACAATAGGTTACCTTTAAGCCCTTGCGATCTGGCCCCATAACCATATCCGGAGTCAATGTCCTTCCATCGCACTGGATGGTCTGGCCCTTTTGCAAAGGGTTCCACATCTTCATTGGAATATCAAGCGCCTTTGCCCGTTCCACATCGAACTTTCCCTGACGCTTAATCTCTACGGAATAACCGTAGCACAAAACATTGTGGTTCACCCGAAAAGCATGGATATGATATCCATTTAATACATAATCTGCTTCATTGCCTTCGATTTCTACACACTGCACTTCAAAAGGAAGCTCTGGAGCAATGGTGCGAAGAGCCGAAACCACACGCTCTAACCCCTTGGGCCCAATCACCGTAAGAGGCTCTGTGCGATCTGCATTGCCCATGGTCAACAACAGTCCCGGGAGACCGCTGATATGATCCGCATGGAAATGCGTAATCAAAAGAATATCAATTGGATGAAAACTTAGTCCTGCCTTTTTTACCGCAATCTGTGTACCTTCGCCACAGTCTACCATAAGGCAGCTTCCGTTGTAGCGCAGCATCATAGATGTCAAAAGACGATTCGGCAATGGCATCATTCCTGCGGTTCCAAGCAGACATACATCTAACATATTTTACCAACTTTCTACTATTACATTAGGCTTTCTGGTTCCACTCCATAATCCGAGCGTCTTCCTTTGGAAAGTCATAAAAGCCTTTTCGAATTCCAACCAAAGAAAACTGCATTTTCTCATACAGCCCAATGGCTGGCTCATTATGATCTCTTACCTCTAGCACAATACGGGTAACACCTAAAACTGATGCCTCCTCCTGCATAGCAAGGATGATGGCTTCGCCAACTCCTCTTCTTCGCGCTACAGGATTCACTGCAACATTGGTGATTTCCCCTTCTTCAAAGGACACATACATTCCTGCGTAGCCAAGAACCTCTTCCTCGTCCTCCGCCACAAGAAAAACTGCAGCTTGATCCTCACAAGCATCTAAAAAGGCCTGTTCACTCCATGGCTGGCTAAAGCTTTTCGCTTCAATCTCCGCAACCCTGGACACATCCTCTTTTTGCATTCTTCTTACTATCATACTGTAAAATCCCTTGCTTCTCCCTGGCGTTCTCTTTCCGCCTGGGACAAACGCAGATAATCTGGCTTATGCTCTGCTGCAGACTCTGCCTTCCCTTCCGAAAAAAGGATTGCTCCAAGAGACGCAACACTTGCTGCTCTTTGCTTATTCATATGCGCTGGCGCAAATGCGTAATCCACCTTACATTCCTCTTTGATGACATCCATAAACACTGGGACACCATCCCCCAGGAAAATAACAGAACGACCAGACGCATTTACTTTTGCTATTATTTCATGAATATCCACAGCCTCTTGTGGCACCAGGGCGGTAAGCTTCTCGTCCTCAAATGCATAAAGGCCTGTGTAGGCCTGCTGCCTTCTTGCATCCATCAGTGGACAAATCACGCGATCTGTTCCCCAAAGATTGTAGGCAAGTGCATCTACGGTTGGTACATGCACAATCGGTTTCTTAAGAGCCAGTCCAAGACCCTTTGCTGTCGCTGAGCCAATACGCAGTCCTGTGAAGGAGCCTGGTCCTCCAGAAATTGCAATGGCATCTAAGGTATTCAAATCCAACTCAATCATTTGAGACAATGTCTCAAGCATTGGGAGCAATGTCTGCGAATGTGTCTTCTTATAATTTATGGTATATTCTCCGAGCAGGTTGTCATCTTCAACAAGCGCGATGCTGGCAACCAGACCTGAGCTGTCAATTCCAAGTATTTTCACAAGCTATACCTCACGAATGGTTATTTTTCGGTAATCAAATCCCTTTTCCAAATCCTTCTCAATGGTAATCTGGGTGTAATGCTCTGGCAAAATTTCTTCAATGAGGTTGGCCCACTCAATCATGGTTAGGCCCTCTCCATAGAAATAATCCTCATACCCAATCTCCTCCATCTCTTCGACATCTCCAATACGATAGACGTCAAAATGATAGAAGGGCATTCTTCCTTCTTCATATACCTGCACAATGGTAAATGTCGGGCTGGAAATTGGTTCCTCAATCGCAAGTCCTTCTGCAATTCCCTGGGTCAATACGGTTTTACCGACCCCAAGGTCTCCGATTAATGTATATACTTCTCCTGGACAAGCCTCTCTTCCGAGACGTCTGCCCAGTTCTAAGGTTTCTTCTGCCGATAGGCTTTCTACTACCTGTGGCTGATCCACCAAACGCTCTGCCATTATTTTAACCTCACACGATAATCTGGAAGATTCTCTTTTATAACCGCCTTCACTTCTGCATACTGTTCCTTCAACTGCTCCTTTGGAAGGATATATGCATTCACACGAGTGCTATAAATCAAAACTGCATCCTTACTAGCCACAACCTTATACACCTTGTCCCAGGCAAGAAGACCCGTATCACCTTCCTGCGCTACGCCAATTCCCTCTGGGCTTAATGTATAATGTAGCGTTCCAGCAAGAACTGCATTGTGCTTAATGGTACGCTTTGCACGATTCCAAAGTGTAAATGGAATGTATACAAGAATCACAATTCCAACCACGACATACAAGATGCCATAGGAGGTATTCCCCTGTGCAAAACAGTAGTAGGAGATGCCAAGCACAATCAAGGCAAGCACAATAGAAAGTGGTCCCTGGCTGGTGGTATAATTCTGATACATATTAAAACGAAACAGGTTCTTCGCGGTCAGCTGAATATCAAATTCGATTGTCATTTTATCTCCTTAGGGCATGCTATCCCATCTTTTTACATACTTTGAATCATTATACCACGCAAAGGGCAAAAAGAAAAGGATACGAACTCTCGTATCCTCGTCTTTTTTGCTATTACTAGCCATATGAATGAACGCTTTTCGCAAGAATCGCCGACTTATTTACGTCCCTTAAGAACTGGTGAAAGTGGCTTGTAAATCAACATAGTGATTGCGGTTGAAACAAGACCCTTTACTGTGGTAAATGGGAAGTTAAAGCAAACAAGGCACTGCATGAGGCTCTTCATAGAAGGTGCAATTACGCGGTACATATTTACGCAGGCTTCCTCATTTCCTCCAAAGAATACCGCTACATACACTGGATATACGATGAAATAGTTTGCAAAGATACTTACTACGCCCATAACAACAGCGCCTACAACACCACCAATCAGAGCGCTCTTCTTATTCTTCTTGTGCGCATAGATGAATCCTGCTGTACATGCAAAGGATGCGCCAAGAATGAAGTTCGAAAGTTCTCCAATAAACATACTCTTTGACACTACAAGGTGAAGCACATTCTTAACAAGCTCGATGATAACGCCTGCTAAAGGTCCGTAAGCGAAGGCACCTACAAGTGCTGGAAGATCCGAAAAATCAAATTTGATAAATTCTGGAATCAAAAATGGAATTGGGAAATCAAAATACTGCAATACGAATGCAACAGCAGATAGCATTGCAGTTCCCGCTAAATAGCGAGCATTCAATCTTGTTGTCTTTGTTTTTACTTCGTTGTTTGTGTTACTCATTTTGTTTTTCTCCTTTTGCCCTCTGGCGATAAATTATAATAAAGAGGAAAACTTCTAAAGAATCATACAAAAAGCCCCGTGCAAAAATTACACGGGGCAAATCATACAAAACACGCCTATGTCATCTATAGTGCCTACCTAAGGATACACAAAATTCTGACATAGAATCACTTGTCTTACATCTTCTCTCATCCAGACTGTACTGTCGGTTCCGGACTCACACCGGATCGGCCACTTGCGTGGTTCACGGACTTTCGCTTTCGCGATTCACCGTCGGTCGGGATTTTCACCCTGCCCCGAAGAATTCCTATTTATTTTACATGAATCATGATAAACATATCATAGTACTATGTCAATAGTGAAAACAGCCCATAATACGCTCACATTCATCAATATCAATATTGTCAACTGCTTCCTTCAGTTCTTCAAAAAGGGATTGCTGTCCTTCTGGCATGCGATATTCATTCATGACCGTAATTGCATCTGTCATGCCTGTCAAATCCAAATCATCCATAGCCGCCTGCAGCTTGGCAAAGCCCTCCGCCAAAATCGCCTCCGTAATCTCAGGCTTTTCGGATGCTTCCTCCTCATCCTTTGCAAAATATGGAGCAAGAAGCGTCTGCACTCCACGATATTCTGCCAAAAGAGCCGCTGTATCACGCTCAATAGTAGCAACATCCATGGCGTTTCCTGCTTCCTCAAGCTTCAATGCCATATCTGCAAGGCTATCAGCACCAATCTGTCTTGATGCGCTCTTTAGTGCATGCACCTCGATGGTATAGGTCTTAACATCCTTTGCAGCATATGCCTCCTCAATCTTCGCATACTTCTTATCGATTACCTGATAATAGTTTTCCATCACCTGACGAAGCACTTTCTCTCCACCAATAAGTGACCTTGCGTTCTCCAGATTCAATCCAGGAATTTCAAGCAGTTCCTCCTCTACAGGGATTCCGCTGCTCGCTTCCACCTCCACAATTTTGTCCGGTGGCAACCATCTCTTTACTACCTCTGTGAGCGCGCGAAGTTCAATCGGTTTTCCAAGGAAATCGTCCATACCCTCAACCAGCAGCATGGTCTTTGCCTCTTCCACAACATTGGCCGTCAACGCAATGATTGGAACATCATTATACTCCTGATGGAATCGTCGAATAATATGCGTCGTCTCAACACCATCCATTTCTGGCATCATGTGATCCATAAAAATGATGTCATAATGCTTTGCAGAAATAAGTTCTACCGCCTGTTTTCCACTCATGGCTGTTTCTACACTCATCTGAAGTGGTTCTAGTAAGCCCACTACTACGGCAAGGTTTACTTCGTTGTCATCCACCACAAGCACCTTCGCTTCTGGCGCAACAAAATGAAACAGCTTGCTGTCATCCTCTTCCACTGGTGTCATGTCTACACGGTTCATAAGCTTTGCCAGTGTCAAAACAGATACTGGGCGACGAACCACGAAGAAATTTGGCACCTGCGAACGATAATCCTTTTTATTCTTTACAAGAAGCACACAGGTAAGCTCTGGCTTTTGTGCCGCAAGAAGTTCAATCTCCTCTGCCATGCTTAAATCATCGGTAATCACAAAGCGCAGACCTTCTGGCAGACTATCCTCTTCAATATTTTCTCTTGATAGGATTTTCACCTTTCCACCGAGGCGCAAAATATCACTGGTCAACTGCACCTTCGCATACTTATTTCGTATCGAAATGCCCACATGCAATTCTTCATTTTCTGGGAGTTCAATCTCCTTTTCCTCCGCCAGCTGAAGCTGTGGGATGTGGAAATAGAAGGTACTGCCTTTGCCATATTCACTTTCTACGCCAAGCTCGCCGTTCATAAGGCTAACCAGCTGCTTCGAAATGGCAAGTCCAAGTCCCGTTCCTTCGATATTACGATTTCTCTTACTATCTACCTGCTGGAAGGATTCAAAAATGCGGTCCAAATCGGCAGCCTTGATTCCCATTCCTGTATCCTCTACGGAAACATACAATTCCCGCCAACGATCCTCTGTTTTCTCCGTTTTCACGTGGATAACCACCTGACCTTCGCTGGTAAACTTCGCCGCATTATTTGCCAAATTGATAATAACCTGCTTGATTCTGGTAATATCTCCCATAAGCTCCTTTGGCAGGTCTGGCTCAATATCCATAACAAGCTCCACATCCTTCGCCTCCAGACGTGGCATGATGATATTGGCAACATCCTCCATCATTTCTGCAGGAGAGTAGGTACCAAGGGTAATATCCATTTTGCCAGATTCAATCTTGGAGAAATCCAAAATATCATTGATAATTGCAAGCAAGGTTTTTCCTGATCGCTTAATCTGGTTCACATAGTCTCTTGCTTCCTCCGGAAGCTCCTCTCTTAGCGCCATGTCCGCCATACCAATGACCGCATTCATAGGGGTTCTGATTTCATGACTCATGTTGGCGAGGAAATCCGATTTCATCTTGGCCGCATTTTCTACTGCCTTGCTGGCCTCAAGCACCTGAAACTGGCTATAGGCAATATGTGAAATAATACCCGCTATAGAATTTAAGAAGTTGGCATTGTCTGCAACAATCTCCTCATCCACAATTGGCACCCGCTGTGCACTTTCCCAATATTCCTCTGGTGGAATATCATACTTCTTGGCAAGGGCATAGATCTCTTCCTTTTTCAAAGGTTCCGTCGTTACCTGTCCACCCATAACATATCCCATAACACGTCCCTCTACTAAGATTGGAACCGCCATATCAATGAGCCCTGTGTGACATTTGTAGATAGCAACATGACCTTCTGAAAGCGAACGAAGGGCACCATCATGGTTACATCTCTCACATTCCATGCAACCCATAACGCTACCCTTAGTCATACGGGAACAAAACGGTACATCCGAATGAAATACCGTCGCATTGTTCCCTTCCTCATCTAATATAATGGAAGACAGGTTTGTCTTCCTTTCCATGACGTCCTGCAATTCCTGCAAAATCTCAGGTCGTACAAGTTCAATAAGCTTTAGTTCCCCCATATTATACCTCTATTTCTAATCCCCAATTTTCTCAGCAATTGTCGAAAGAAGTTTCTCCTTATCAATTGGCTTTAGCAGATAGCCATCTGGCTTATTGACCAATGCCTTTTTGATCTTATTGGTATCTGTAACACCAGTTAGGAAAACCACTGGTATACTCTTAAGCGATTCCCTAGAGCGAATCTTTCCAAGCACATCTGCGCCGTCTTCCACTGGCATCTCATAGTCCAGGAGCACAAGATCCGCTTTCTTGTGAGCAAGAAAACGCATGGCAAGGCTACCACTAATTGCAGTTGCTACTTCGTAATATGGATCCAAATGCATCTTAATAAGCTTAAGCATATTTGGATCGTCGTCTACCACTAGGATATGCTTTTTCTCTATCGACTTAGAAGGAGTCGTGCCGATTCCAGCAATGACAGAATCGATGAAATCTGATGTAATTCCTTCATTGTAAGCTGGGGCAGCTGCCTTTCCTGTCTTCGCCTTTTCCTCATAGATATCCTTATGGAAATTGTTTAGGTTGTCCACAACCGCCATCAGAGACATTGGAGAACATAGGCTCACATCTGCAACACCAGGCTGTGCGTTTTTAAAGAAATCACAATCCTCTTTTTTACCAAAAATAGCAATGCTCACATGATGCTTGTCACAAGAGAAGCGCACATTGCGCATGATTTTAAGTGTGTCTGCATTCTCCGATTTCAAACATACAACCAAAAAATGTGGCTCAAAAAAGGCCAAGTGGTTCTCTATGTCCTCAAGCCTCATAGAGGTTGTCAGGCAATCCATTTCCAAGTCTGTTCGTTTAAAAAAGTCATCAATAATTGACTGCTGTGTTCCCAACAATAAAAGTTTTAATCTCATAAAAACCCCCGTTTTACTTGATTATCTACAAGCTACTTAATGACAATTCCGTCAAAGAAGTTATTCTTCTTTGGTCCAAGATTTTCGCGCTTCTCAGGACGTCTATCCGGGCGACGATCCTGCTTTTTCTCAGGGCGTCTGTCCTGTCTTCCCTCTGGCTTCTTCTCGGCCTTCTTAACTTCCTTCTTTGCACCAGGCTCTCCAGTTCCAATTTTCATGGTCAACTGAATACGTTCCTTTTTCACATCAACCGAAAGCACCTGAACCTCAACAATATCGCCAACGCTTACTGCCTCAAGCGGATGCTTGATGAAGCGATCACAAATCTCTGAAATATGTACCAAACCATCCTGGTGAACGCCGATATCGACAAAGGCACCAAAGTCAATGACATTACGCACAGTACCCTTTAGAATCATACCTGGCTTTAAATCCTTAAGATCAAGTACATCACTTCGAAGGATTGGCTTTGGCATATCTTCACGTGGGTCACGTCCTGGCTTTTCTAATTCCTTTACGATATCCTGCAGGGTCAACTCTCCGATGCCAAGCTCCTCTGCCAACGACTTATAGTCTGCAATCTTCTTAGAAATTCCTGTTACGTTCTTTCCGCGCACATCCTCTAAAGTATAGCCAAGCTTTGCAAGAAGTGCTTCTGCAGCTTCATAGCTTTCTGGGTGGACGCCAGTATTATCCAAAGGATTCTTTGCTGCAAGAATACGCATAAATCCTGCACACTGCTCATAAGCCTTTGGTCCAAGCTTTGCTACCTTTAACAACTGGGCACGACTCTTGAACTCGCCGTTTTCTTCACGGTATGCAACGATATTCTTCGCGATTGGCTTTGAGATACCAGACACATACTCAAGAAGCGATACCGATGCCGTATTTAAATCAACACCAACTTTATTTACGCAGTCTTCCACAACACCACCAAGGGCTGTCGAAAGCTTCTTCTGGTTCATATCATGCTGATACTGGCCAACACCAATGGACTGTGGATCAATTTTTACAAGCACTGCCAATGGATCCTGCAGACGTCTTGCCATAGAAGTTGCACTTCTTTGTCCTACGTCAAAATGTGGGAACTCTTCTGTTGCCAGCTTACTTGCTGAATAAACAGAAGCACCTGCCTCGTTTACAATGATGTACTGCACTGGAACTGGAATCTCTTTGATCAATTCCACAATGACACGCTCTGATTCACGAGACGCAGTTCCGTTTCCAAGAGAAATCAAAGTAACGTGATGTTTTGCAATCAGCTTCTTGATGACTGCCTTAGATTCTTCCACCTTGTTCTGAGGTTCCGTTGGATAAATAACTGTGGTATCCAGTACCTTTCCAGTTGGATCAACAACCGAAATCTTACAGCCCGTACGGAAAGCAGGGTCCCATCCAAGAACAACCTGCCCTGTAATTGGAGGCTGCATAAGAAGCTGCTCTAAGTTCTTTCCGAACACCTTGATTGCGCCATCCTCTGCCTTTTCGGTTAAGTCACTTCGAATTTCACGTTCAATAGCTGGAGCAATCAATCTATCATAAGCATCTGCAATGGTATCTCGAAGAATCTGTGCAGAGCTTGCCTTTTCATTGGTAATAATCTGTTTTTCCAGATAACGAATAATCTCTTCTACCGGGGCAATGACCTTCACTGTCAGAATCTTCTCATTCTCGCCACGGTTGAGGGCCAAGGTACGATGGCCCACCACCTTATTCAGTGGTTCGTCGTACTCGTAGTACATCTCGTATACAGACTCGGTCTCCTTGTCCTTTGCTACAGAGGTCAAGTGGCCAAGCTTCATGGTTGTCTCACGAATATAGGTACGATAATCTGCCTCATCCGAAATCTGCTCTGCAATAATATCCATTGCTCCAGCGATTGCTTCTTCCGCAGTCTTTACTTCCTTCTCTTCATCGATGAACTCTGCTGCCTTGGCAAGAATATCACTACCATCCTGTGCCAGAATCAGCTCTGCCAATGGATCCAGTCCCTTTTCCTTTGCAATGGTTGCACGGGTACGACGCTTTGGTCGATATGGGCGGTACAGGTCTTCTACCGCAACCTGTGTCTCTGCTGCCTCAATCTGCGCCTTGAGTTCTGGAGTCAAAAGGCCTTGCTCCTCAATACTTGCAAGAACAGTTGCTTTCTTATCCTCCAAATTACGTAAGTATGTCAAACGGTCAAACAAGTCACGGAGCTGCTCATCGTTGAGTGCACCAGTAACCTCTTTACGATATCTTGCGATAAAAGGGATGGTATTCCCTTCATCAATCAATTTTACCGCTGCTTCCGTCTGGGTTTTCTTAATCTTTAGTTCTTCTGAAATCTTTGCAATGATGTCCATTTCGTACTTCCTTTATGTAAAACTTTTCTTCTACTATTATAGCTTATGTGGTACAATAGTACAATAAAATCAACGCTTATTAAATGGAGGAAGACCATTCATGGATTCTACGGAACCACAATTTCGTCGACCTGACAGAAGAATGGCTGCTGGCACCAATCCTGCCTTTGAATCAGCCGCTTTTGTCTTATCTGTTGTAGCAATCTGTTCTAGTTGCTGCCTATATATTTCTTTACCTTGTGGAGCATTGGCGGTTTTGTTTGCCATACTCTCAAAAGGCGGAGCCCTTAAGATGTCGTCTCGTGCTACCCTTGCCTTTTGGCTTGGTATCGCAGCCCTTATTAGCACGCTTCTTATCTATGGCGTTGCCACCTATACAGCGCTACAGGAGTACGGAAGTCTTGAAGGAATCTTACGTGCCTACTGCGATATGATGGGCTTAGACTATGAGACCTTCTATAGCCAGCTTTTCCCACAGTAGAGCATTGTATTCTAGGAAAAATGCGCGTATAATTTGAGCAAGAAGATCGGGTTTTCCCCACAGAAAGGAGGAACTGCACATGATGATTGGTAGTATTCAAGGTGCCTATGGTTTTGGTGGATATAATCCATATATGACTGGAGCGGTTCCTGCTAGCACCTCTGGTGCACCTTCCACTGCTGTGAACCCTTTAACTGGTCAACCAGAAGGAGGCCTTGGTCGTACCGAAGCCGCTGGTGAATGTCAGACCTGTAAGAATCGTAAATACCAGGATGGTTCCGATGAGAACGTATCCTTTAAATCAGCTGCCCACATTTCCCCTGGTGCTGCTGGCGCCGCTGTTCGCGCCCATGAGGGAGAGCATGTTTCCAACGCCTTTGATAAAGCAAAGGAAGCTGGCGGCAAAGTCATTAGTGCATCCGTTTCCATTCACACGGCAGTTTGCCCTGAATGTGGACGCACCTATGTATCTGGTGGCACAACCAGAACCAAAATCAGTTATCCAAATGAACAAAATCCATATCAGCAGAGCCGCAAGTCCCAGGATTCTCTTGGCACCACCGGCGCCAACGTGGATTTTGCCGTATAAGGAGTCATCATTTTATGTCACTTTCAAACCGCGAGATTTGTCGCGCAGCACGTGTGAACTTAACCGGTGTATATCGCCTTGGTATTACTGCCTTTTTGCTTGCTAACATCGCTTCCTTTGCGATGCAGCTTCCATTTCAGGCATTAGAAACCAACCATCCGACAACTACACAGCAGGTAATTTCTTTGGTAGTCACCATACTTATTGCTTTGCTTACAGTTCTTCTTGGCGTAGGACAGTGTTTCATTCATTTACAGTTGGCAAAGGAAAGCGTTACTACACTTCCAAACCCAGCACAGGTTTTCTATTGTTTCAAGCATCACCCAGATCGTTATTTGCTCTGTGCCATTCTTATGGGCCTTATGTATGTGCTTTGCTTGATTCCTTCTGGCGTTGGTTTTTTCTTGTATATTCAAAATGAAGACACCCTTCTTCTTGGAATCTTCATTCTTCTTATCATCGTTTCGCTTCTTGCTATAGCATATGTAACAATTCGCTTTGCATTTGCTTTTTTGCTTCTTCTTGAGCAAGAAGACTTATCGGTAACCGACAGCTTCATGCAGTCTCTTTCTCTCACCAAGGGACATGAAGGACAACTGTTCCTTTTGCTACTTGCCTTTGTCGGCTATAATGTACTCGTTATTCTCACCCTCGGCCTTGCTGCCCTGTGGGTTGTGCCATATGAGTATCAGATTATTTCCGTCTGTTATTTAGATCTTACTGGTGCATTTACTGTGCAACCAGCTCATACTCCAACCATTGATATCGTGATAGAATAAGTGCCTACTTTTGTAGGCACTTTTTTTATAAAAAATTATACATAAGAAGGGAGATTTTTTATGAGTGAAAAGAAAGACGTCATTCGTGACGCAAGGGTGCTTGGCACACCCAAAATGTTACTCCTTGGCTTACAGCACATGTTTGCCATGTTCGGAGCCACCATTCTGGTTCCAATCCTTGTAAACAGCTACTTTGGCGGTGGTATGCAGGTGTTATCTGTACAGGTTACCTTATTCTGTGCAGGACTTGGCACACTGTTCTTCCACCTTTGTTCAAAATTCAAGGTACCTGCTTTCCTTGGTTCCTCTTTTGCTTTCCTTGGCGGTTTTGCAACAGTTGCAGCCTTAGACCAGGGAGAATTTGCTACCATGTCGGACGCAGACAAATTGGCCCATGCATGTGGCGGTATCATTGTAGCTGGACTTCTTTACTTAGTACTTGCTCTTATCATCAAGCTTGTTGGTGTTAAGAAGGTAATGAAGTTCCTTCCACCAGTCGTTACTGGTCCAATTATCATCTGTATCGGACTTAGCCTTGCACCAAGTGCGGTAAGCAACGCTTCTACCAACTGGTTGCTTGCCCTTGTTGCTCTTGGCACCATCGTCATTTTCAACATCTGGGGCAAGGGAATGTTTAAAATCATTCCTATCCTTATGGGCGTTGTCGTATCATACGTACTTGCACTTATCTTAAATGCATGTGGTATTCACAACCCTGATGGAAGCGCCATCCTAAACTTTGCCGGTGTTGCTTCTGCTTCCTTTGTAGGCCTTCCACCATTCCAGCTTCCTAAGTTCTCACTTACTGGTATTCTTGTGATGGCGCCAATTGCCATTGCAAGTATGATGGAACACATCGGTGATATGTCTGCAATCTCTGCTACTGTTGGAGAGAACTTTATTGAAGATCCAGGTCTTCACCGCACATTGATTGGTGATGGTATTGCAACCTCTTTGTCAGCCTTAATCGGCGGACCTGCAAATACTACCTACGGCGAAAACACCGGTGTACTTGAGCTTAGTAAGGTATATGATCCAAGAGTCGTAAGACTTGCTGCTGTCTATGCCCTTGTCCTTAGCTTCATTCCAAAGGTTTCTGAAATCATCGGTTCTATGCCAGCATCCATCATTGGTGGTGTCAGCTTCATTCTCTATGGTATGATTTCTGCCATCGGTGTTCGTAACATTGTTGAGAATCATGTAGACTTTACCAAGTCTCGTAACCTCATCATTGCTGCAGTCATTCTTGTATGTGGCCTTGGATTTAGCAACGGACTCACCTTCCACATCGGGGAGACCTCTATCACACTTACTGCTCTTGCAATTGCAGCAATCTGCGGCATTATCTTAAACGCTATCCTTCCTGGCAACGACTATGAATTCGGTGCAAACCCAGAAGCTGACGGCGATCGTGGTATCGACATGAGACCTCATGATTTAGAGAAGTAAAATTGACTGCTTGTAACGCATATACAAAAATCAAAAAACTCCAGGGAATCTTCATTCCCTGGAGTTTTTATCTCTACAGCAAATATCTATCAAAACACTACGCCGCCTCTGCACTGGCAGGAGAATATCTGGTAGTCGTCTCCCACCTTCCGAAGTGTCACATGGCCCTTGTAATCCTCATACATCTCTGATTCGAGTACAAGGAAATATATGCTACCTTCCTTGCTTCCTCCCACACACTTGTAAGATGTGTAATTGGTATCGCCATGTTCCATGTAATAGGTTTCTGTTTCCTCGGAATAAACCCTTGGAAGCAGCATCATATCCTCTATAGGTTCTCCTGTCTTACGGAGTACAAAATCCGCCAAATCCGCTTTTCGCACAAAAGTAACATCCGTATATATTTCCGTACTCTGAGATGCCTCTAAATACGCATCATAATCTTTCTCTGTCCATGGTGTGGATGGTTCTATGCCTGCGCCACAATATAGCACCTGTTCAAAGTCAATTGCGTCAGGCACCGTATAGTTTGACAGGAAAAATCCATAGTTCTCTCTGTCACTGCACCATTCACTAAAGAAGGCACATTCTTCTTCTGATAGCGTCCCATCTACCACTGGCTCACTTGTAATATCCTGCGACTCTGCTAATGCATACCGATTCTCATTCATTCGGTATTCAATGTCTGGATTTTGGGAAATTGCAAGTATCACATAACGGAATTCTTCCTGGCTCTCTCCTGTTGCTTCCGCCAAAGCCCAAGCGGAATCATCAAGGACAACACTGTCATGAATGCGAAGGCCAAGCAGGTTGGCATTTTCCTCGGTAACATGAATCACCTCTCTGTCGATGTTCCAATAGCCAACCCAAGTTCTTTCCTCTTCGGTTGTATTTGGTCCCACCACACGGCGCTGCTTTTCAACCGTTACATCATCCCCAAGTTTTACCTCGCGTTTGCTAAGATCCCAGTCTGCTTCGCTAACAACAGAGCGTACCGCGGTGGAATCATCCATATCATCCCTTCCGAGCATGCAGACGATGGTGTCCATATACGAGTCTTCAATGCGCTCTGGCTCTACTCCCAATTCCAAATACATGTAAGTTGCGCCAAACACTACCTGATAGTCCTCGGTTGTTCCATCCGTAAACTTTGCAGTAACCGTCATAATCTTATCTTCCACCATCTTACTGATGCCTTCGATTTGATTCTTTGCATATAAGAGCCCAGTTCCCTCATACATAAGATGCTCTGCAATGTCCGTTCGTCCGGGAAGGTAGTCCTGCAAATAAACGCATATATTCTCTCCAGATTGATAGTTATAATTCACCGTATAGGAATCATATTTTTCCGTCACTGTGCCAGGCATTTCATCGAAATAGAACACGTCCGTTAGTTCTCCCTCTCTCGCAGGGGTTCCGCTCACAACAAAGCCATCTCCCTCTGGGTGAACCACATAGAAATTGCCATGATTAATGCTATATGTAATGGTTTCGATTCCATCACCCACACAGGTTAGCGAAAGATCAAAAGAATAGCTTGTGTTGCCATCACTACCAGTCCCCATACTCCATCCTTGTGAGTAGCCACCCATCGCTACAGGAATTGCTTTTCCCTCCGTCAATTCCATGGTTTTGCCTGCCTCATCCAATTCCGCAGCCATTACCTGAATCGAAAAGCGGTGTGCGGAATCATTCTCCAAAATGCGCTTATCCAAGGTTACCACAGAAGGAGATGTAGCATTTTGCCTATAAATAGAAGTTCCAATACTTGTAACCAAAATAGCAGCGCAAGCAGCCACTGCAACCAACGGCTTGAGCCACTTATTACGTCTTTTGCTGTCGCTTGCATTTTTCCCCATCTTATGCGCATTTTTTCCATCATATGTAGCTCCCACCTCTTTCTGAATTGCCGCGAAAGCATCCATGGCCTTCTGCTCCACAATTTCTGGAATTTCAATATCCATACCCAACAAATCGTCCATATTATTTTTCTTATCCATGGATTGCTCTCCTTTCTGCATTGTCATCATAATAGTCTTCCAGCTGCTTTCTTCCTCTAGAAAGTCGTGTCTTCACGGTATTCTGCGGCAACTCTAGCATAACTGCGATTTCCTCAATGCGGTATCCTAGGCAATAATACAAAATCATAATCACCCGATACTTTTCCTTTAGTTGGTCCAACGCTTCCTTGAATTCCACATTGTAGGCATCCTCTTTCGATGGTTCTTCCCATTCCTCTAACGTCACAACCTGCTTTTGCTTCTCTCTTATGTCATAACACTTATGAATGAGTACCCTGGTCATCCAGGTCTTAAAGTACTCTTCCTTTTTCAAAAGCGATAGTTTTTCCCAGCACACGAGAATGGTATCTTGTATGGCGTCTGCTGCATCTTCATCATTCATAAGAATTGCAACAGCCACCCGATACATATCCTTCATATGCATCTGCATAAGTTCCGTAAAGGCATCTGCGTCACGCTTTTTTGCCTTACGAACCAATTCCTTTGTGTCCATTTTCATAAGTTTATTTTGAATAATTCCCTTCTTCTTTTCTTCTCACACCTATTAGACGGTTTAGGATGCGAAAAGGTTTCATAAAAACATAAAAAATTATAACAAAAAAGCACTACCCACAAAATGGGTAGTGCTTCCTAGTTACACAATTCTTTCTTCTCAAAGGAATTACTTATTGTTAGCTTCCTTAAGAGCTGCTGTAAGCTGTGGAACGATCTTGTTAAGATCTCCAACCAAACCATAATCAGCAACATCAAAGATTGGTGCATCCTCATCCTTGTTAATTGCAATGATGAGATCAGACTCCTCCATACCTGCTACGTGCTGAATTGCACCAGAGATACCAATTGCAAAATAGATAGATGGACGAACAGTCTTTCCTGTCTGTCCTACCTGGTAATCAGCTGCAAGCCATCCGTTCTCAACAACGGCACGTGAGCATGATACCATACCACCTGCGAAGCAAGAAGCAAGATCCTTAAGCATCTCGAAGTTCTCAGCGCTTCCAACTCCACGACCACCAGATACAAGTACCTTAGCGTCCATGATGTTCTCTACGTTACCAACAGCCTTAACAACCTCAAGGATTTCGGTGTAACGATTGTTCTTCTCAAGCTTAGCATCAAAGTCGATTACTTCTGCTCTACGTCCAGCTTCTCTTGGGAGCTTCTGCATAACGCCTGGACGAACGGTTGCCATCTGTGGTCTGTTATCAGGACAAGCGATGGTTGCGATGGTGTTTCCACCAAATGCAGGACGAGTCATAAGAAGCTGATTGTGCTTCTGCTCATCTTCCTTACCAGCAACTGGTACAAGTGGGAAATCACCAATCTCAAGTACGGTACAGTCAGCGGTAAGACCTGTTGCTACTCTAGCTGATACAGTTGGACCAAGGTCACGACCGATTGCTGTTGCACCAACAAGCATAATCTCTGGCTTGAACTCGTTAATTACTGCTGCAAGAGCCTGTGCATATGGCTCTGTACGGTAAGTCTCAAGCTCTGGGTTGTCAACAACGATAACCTTATCAGCGCCATACTCACCTAATTCATCTGTAAGTCCCTTGACATTAGATCCAAGAAGTACTGCGGTAACTTCTGTGTCAAGAGCGCTTGCTAATTCTTTTGCTTTTCCAATTAATTCAAAAGCGATTGAGCTAAGCTCATTGTCTACCTGCTGAGCGTAGATAAATACGCCCTTATATTCTTCTAAACCCATTTTGTGGTTCCTCCATTTTCTAGATGATATGCTTCTCTTTGAACTTGCCCATTAAGTAAGCAACTGACTCTGCAGGATCAAGAACAACCTTTTCTCCAGCACCCTTAGCAACCTTATCAGAAGCCTTTGCAATCTTAGTAGGTGATCCCTTAAGACCAAGGTTTGCATCGTCAACATCCTTAAGATCTGCTCTGCCCCAAACGGTAACTTCCTTCTCCATTGCGTCGAAGATTCCGCCTGGTGTCATATATCTAGGTGGGTTTAACTCAGCAAGTGCTGTTACAAGGCAAGGCATCTGAGCCTTAACCATGTGATATCTATCCTCATACTGACGCTTAACGATAACAGCATCGCCATCAACCTTAATGTCAGCAGCGTAAGAAATTACTGGAAGATTTAAGTGCTCAGCAATCTGTGGTCCAACCTGTGCGGTATCTCCATCGATAGCCTGACGTCCAGTAATGATTAAATCGTAATCTAAGTTACGAAGTGCTCCAGCGATAGTAGTAGAAGTAGCCCAAGTATCAGCACCACCAAGTACACGGTCTGTTACAAGAACTGCATCATCAGCGCCCATAGCCATAGCCTCACGTAAAACTGCATCAGCCTTTGGAAGACCCATGGTAAGTACAGTAACCTTAGCGCCTGTTGCATCCTTAATTCTAAGTGCTGCCTCAAGACCAGCCTTATCATCTGGATTCATGATTGCAAGCATTGCTGCTCTATCAAGTGTTCCGTCTGGGTTGAACTTAACGCCACCCTTTGTATCAGGAACCTGTTTAATACATACTACGATATTCATGTATTTAATCTCCTTATTCGTTAATCTACAAAAAAGCCACGGAATTACTTAAGAACTGCACCAGAGATAACCATACGCTGAACTTCTGAAGTTCCTTCGTAGATCTCTGTGATCTTAGCATCACGCATCATACGCTCTACGTCGTACTCACGGATATATCCGTATCCACCAAAGAGCTGTACACACTTGGTAGTTACTTCCATAGCGGTCTCTGCAGCAAATAACTTAGCCATAGCAGCCTCTACTGAGTAAGAAACCTTTGCGCCATCAGCAAACTCCTGCTTCTTAAGAGCGGCCTTGTATACAAGTGCCTTAGCAGCTTCAATCTGAGTTGCCATGTTAGCAATCTGGAACTGGGTGTTCTGCTGTGCTGCGATTGCACGGCCGAACTGCTTTCTTTCCTTGGTGTAAGCGATTGTCTTCTCAAGAGCACCCTCAGCAATACCAAGAGCCTGAGCAGCGATACCAATACGTCCACCATCAAGAGTATGCATAGCGATTGGGAATCCCTTTCCTTCTGCACCAAGAAGTGCATCCTTTGGAATTCTGCAATCCTCAAAGATTAATTCATAGGTAGAAGATCCACGAATACCCATCTTCTTTTCCTTAGTACCAAATGAGAATCCAGGTGCGCCCTTTTCTACGATGAATGCAGAGAAGTTCTTCTTCTTGCGTCCCTTCTTATCCTCAGTAATTGATGTGATTGCGATAACGATATATACGTCTGCAACCTTACCATTTGTAATGAAGCACTTAGATCCGTTAAGAACCCACTCATCTCCATCTAAAACAGCCTTAGTCTGTGCGCCCTGTGCATCGGTACCAGCACCTGGCTCAGTAAGTGCGAATGCACCAAGCTTCTTACCAGTAGCAAGGTCTCTTACGTACTTCTGCTTCTGCTCTTCTGTACCGTAGGTCATAATTGGATCTACACAAAGAGAGGTATGTGCAGAAACGATTACGCCTGTAGTACCACAAGCCTTTGATAATTCCTCAACACACATAATGTATGTAAGGATATCACAGCCCTGTCCGCCATATTCTTTTGCAACTGGAATTCCAAGGAATCCATACTTGCCCATTTTATCTACTGTTTCCTGTGGGAAAACCTCTGTCTCGTCAACTTCCTGTGCGAGAGGAGCCACTTCGTTCTCTGCGAACTCTCTGAAGAGGTCGCGAGCCATT